>NZ_JAMOQU010000134.1 GCF_027063845.1 Thermococcus sp. | reverse complement strand
CCAATCTGTATGCTGACCTTCGAGAGTCCCTCGTTCCCCTCGAGCTTGGCAACCTTCGCCACGTAGCCGAAGTCGCTCGTGAGCATGTAGGCCCTTTCGACGAGCTCTGGCTTCACCTTGAAAGCTTCTGCTATGGCATCGCGCAGGATTCCCTCGGCAACTCCAGTTCTCATCGTCCCGAGGACGGTTCTGGCTATGTACTTGCCCTCCTCAGGTTGAGCATCCATGAAGAGGTTTGCTAAGTACTTCATCTTCCTGTCCTGGCTTCCCTCTCCGCTCGCCTCGGCGACCTTGACGAAGGTGCTGTAGACGCGCTTTATCGTGAGGGGCTGGCTGAAGAAGCTCTTCTGCTTTCTCTTCTTAAGCGCCAGTGCCACACTCTCACCCAAATCGCCCGTGTCCTTAATCGAGTTCTCGATTTCCTTCTCTGGGACGCCCGTTGCCATCGAAACAGCCCTTATGAGCAACTTTTCCCCGACGCCGAGCTCGCGCTCGTCCCAGTCTGGGAATACCTTGCCGAGAATCAGGTAAGGAACTATCTCGAGCAAATCGTCAGGCGTTTTCTTGAGGAAGTCCGCGACGAACTTGGTCTTGAGCGTTTTGAGCGTGGTCTTCTCAAGCCTCCTATAGAGTTCGGCCAGCTCGGAGTACCTCATGTTACCCACTCTCACCACCGAAACCAATACGGCAAGGGAGATAAAAGGGTTGTTGGGCCAAGCGTTAAATAGGGGACTAACGTAATGCCAACCATGAACGTCGAGGAAGTAGAGCGCGAGCTCTATGTGGCCGAGGAGGAGTTATCGTCAGCCCAGATTTTATTTGAACACGGGAAATATCGAGACGCGATAAGCAGGGCATACTACTCAATGTTTCATTCAGCGAGGGCGTTGCTGTTGCTTAAAGGGGCTAATCCTAAGAAGCATTCGGGCACCTTGGCGATGTTCGGAAAGATGTACGTAAAGGAGGGACTGCTGGACGAGTACTATGGAAAGGCGTTCACTAAGGCGTTTCAGCTCAGAAGTCAGGCGGATTACAACGTTATGTACTCACCTTCCCGCGAGGAGGCGGAAGAGGTCCTTGAGATGGCCCTCGAATTCCTTGAAAAGGCCGAGGAGATGGTCAAGAAATGGAAGCGTACGAACGGGCTTTAAACGAATTCCTTGCGAGATTAAAGCGGAAGTTTGGGGATAGAATAGCATCTGTTTACCTCTTCGGCTCCTACGCCAGGGGCGACTACGGAGAGGAGAGTGACATTGACCTTCTCATCGTGGGAGACATAGCCCTTGACGACCTCATTGATGACATCTTCGAAGTTCTCATGAAACACGGAGTTGTCCTCAACGTTATAGTTGAAAGACCAGAAGAGTTTGAGAGGTGGAGGGACACCTCCTTCCACCGAACCGTTCTCGGTGAGGGCGTGAAAATATATTAACCAACCCACCTCCCGACCTTCGGCTTCCCCTCGTGGATTTCTGCAACGTCGTACGGAACAGCAAGGTCGGCAAGGAGCGCCTTCGCGTTTTCAAGCTCCTTCTCCCGAACGAGTGCGAACAGGCCCTTCCCGAGCATTATCATCGAGCTCGGACTCTTCAGAACCCTGTCGAGTTCCTTCGCCAGCTCAAGGAGCTCGCCGGTGAGCAGGCCCGTCCTCTCGGCGAAGGCCCTTGCGAGGACCATTAGCCTCTCGGGCGTTGGCTCCTTCAGGAGTTCCTCCAGAGCCTTCCTTCCCTCGGCTTCTATCGCCTTCACGACGTCGCCGTCAAGAACCTCTTTCGTCGAGAGCTTTCCGAGGGGGACGACCAGAACACGGTAGTCCTCGAAGAAGAGGTTGTCAACGACGCCCACTCCGGGCCCGCCGGCTTTGATTCTAACCTCCATTCCCCCAGCGAGCTGGGCTATGACATCGCCGAGGCCTCCTCTGTGGGTTACCTCTGCCTCGTGGGCTATCTGAGATGCCCTGAGCCACGTTCCCCCGAAGGCGTAGCTCAGTGCCAAAGCCGTGCCGAGAGCGCCCCCAGCGCTGTTGCCGAAGCCGTGGCCGTTGGGAAAGTCGAAGTACTGCCATATCTCTACCTCGCCGAGGAAATCGGAAGGAATGAGCCTCTCGGCGACGGAGTAGCTGATTACCGCATCTTTCCTCTTCACTGGCTCTCCGTTGAAGGCCACATGGACGTGCCTTTCCAGCGTTCCGGTCTCCACGCTTACGAAGACGTTTGTTCCCTTGTCGAGGTTGATTCCAGCGCCGAGCGAACCTGCCTTGAGCGGGTCATCGTGGAAGACCGGCACGAAGAAGGCCGTTATGTGGGCTGGAACGAACGCCCTGATGAGCATCAC
>NZ_JAMOQU010000133.1 GCF_027063845.1 Thermococcus sp. | reverse complement strand
ACCAATACCTTATAAACCACCCCTCCAAACTACCTCGGGCGATGAAGAGATTCATCCCTCCTGACGGGGACTCGCTCCCCCCGAGATGAAGACGCGGTCCCCCCTCGAGCCCTTTTGGAGGTGGGAGCTTGGAGAACCTTGAGATAATCTATCCGGACCTGTTCCCAATCGAGATTCCACCCAACACGGTGATGCTCAAGGGCCTTAACTGGGACTCCAACGTCTACCTCTTCCGCTCGGGAAAAGAGGCCTTAATCATCGACACGGGCACGGGCGAGAACGCCGAGCGTTACTTCTCCCTGTGGCTCGGCGAGGGTTATCTTGACGGCCTAAGGAAGGTCGTGATATTCAACACGCACGAGCACTTCGACCACGTCGGCGGAAACCTTGCAATGAAGGCGCTCTTCGAGAGGCTCGGCGTCGAGGTTCTCTTTGCTTCGCACAGGAAAACAGCAGAAACCCTTGAGCGCGCCGATGACAGGATAATCCTCGACTATGCCTACGGTAAGAGGTTTCCGGGGCATGGAGTTGACATCAAGCTCGATGATGGCGACTACCTGAGGGTTGGCAGGAGAAAACTGCTCCTCCTCCACACGCCGGGCCACACAGCGGGAAGCTCCTGCCTCTACCTCGACGGGGAGGTCAAGCTAATCTTCACTGGAGACACGATATTCAACGGAACCGTCGGGAGAACGGATTTGCCAACTGGAAACCGGGAGGAGCTGAGGAAGAGCATCGAAAGGTTGGCCGGGCTTGAAGTCGACTTCGGCCTGCCCGGACACGGATGGGTGATAAAGGACTGGCGCGGGAACATCAAGGCCGTGAGGAGGTTCCTATGAGGAAGGGTTCCCTGAAGGAGGTTCTGGCGAAGATTAAGCACGACCCGAGGGAGGACGAGCGGGACTACTACATCGTCATCGAGCATCGGGGAGCGTATGGAAACGAGAAGAAAATCCCAGTTGAGATGATTGAGCTGGGACACGGCTACTTCTTCATTGGCGAGACGCAGATTCCATACCACAGGATAATCCGGGTCGTCAGAAAAGACGGAAAAGTGGTGTGGGAGAGGCGCTCAAGAGATTAGCTCGAGCTCCGACGTGAGAATTGCCCACTCCTTCTTCTCGAACGCCTCTGGAATCGCCGTCACTATGAGGTAGCCGTCGTTGATGATTGCGAGGTCTTTGACGTAGAGCACGAAGTCAAGGGTGTCCTTGAAGCCGAGCTGGCTAACGAGGTAGCCAAGGTTCTGAAGGAACACGACGCCCTGCCGTCCCCTCGATGAGCACTCCCTAAGGAAGTGAGACAGCTCGCTTCTCATTCCGGGTAGGAGCTCCGGGGAAACTGCACCTTCAACGTCCGCCTTTGTAATCCACAACACCTTACCTGAACCCTCAATGAACTCCCTGAACCTGTGGGGATTCTCGCGGACGAGAGCAAGGAGCTCCTTCGGCTCGTCAAGAAAGTCGAGGAGGAAGTACTTTGCCTTAACGTCGTCCGTAAGCAGATAAGCTCCGGAGTCGAGCTCCCAGGGCGAACTGTGCCTCCGCTCAAAGGCCTCTATAATGTCGTAGACCCGCTTTATCTCCTCGTAATGCTCCTGTTCCATCGCCGCAAGGTCGAGGGCAAGCTTCCTGACCTCCTCATCCCGGGCAACGCTCGCAAGGAGCTCGTAGGTCTGCTTCGCGAAGAGCTCGCTCTCCATACAGTAGCGAAGGGCGGAGATGTAATCTTCGGCACTCTCAAACTTGGGATAAAACGGATAGACCTCCACCGGAGGGGCGTCCACCTTCACGGGTTCTTCTCCAGGGAAGAGTCTATTGAAGAGCTTGCGGAGCATGTTCTCGTGAACCTTGCTCTCCTCGCTCATCTTTTTGAAGAGGACCTTCACGCTCCTGCGCTTAGCCCTTTTGGCGAGTTCTGCATAGTACTTTGCCTCATCTTCCTCGTTGAAAATCGCATAGCTCAGCAACTCCTTAGATGAAAGATTTTTCAGACGATTCACGATTTCTCTCATCACTTCGCTTGGATCTCGCTCCATGGTAAACTCCCAATCTCACTTGTACACATCCAGGGAAAAACTTTTCTGTTTACATCCGAACGACCAAACCATGATTGACGCACACGCTCACTTCGAGTTCTACAAAAAGGACGCTCCGAAGGTTATCGAAGAGTGCCGGGAAGAGCTCAGAGCGGTGGTAGACTCGATAACCGAGTACCGGAAGACCCACGTCTGGAAGAGCTGGGAGCTACTCAGGCCATACTTCGGCTTCATCTTCCCGACCCTCGGCTACCACCCAAACGAAGCCAGGAGGGGCAACTGGGAGAAGGTGAAGAAGGTCGAGGA
>NZ_JAMOQU010000132.1 GCF_027063845.1 Thermococcus sp. | reverse complement strand
CCCAGCGCAGGATATGGCAGCTCGCGTGGCCCGCTATTATTGCCAACGTCTCCCAGACCCTCCTCAACTTAGTGGACACTTTGATGGTCGGCCACGTGAGCGCCCTGGCAATAGCAGCGGTGGGCCTCGGTGGACAGGTAAGCTGGTTCATGTTCCCGATAATGATGTCGGTCTCCGTCGGAACCCTCGCCCTCGTCGCGCGTGCGGTAGGTGCGAGGGAGTTCCAACGGGCCGAGCTCGTCCTCGAGCAGAGCCTCTACCTCTCTTTCCTCCTCGGAATTCCCGTCCTGCTCTTCGGCTGGTTCTTTGGCGACAACGTGCTGAGGATTATGGGGGCGAAGGGAGAGCTTTTGAGCCTAGCCTACGCCTACCTCAAGGTCGTTTTCCTGTTCTATCCCGTCCGCTTCGTGGTCTTTACGATAAATTCGGCCCTTAGGGGCGCGGGAGATACAAAGACCCCGATGAAGGTAGGAATTCTGATGAACGTCCTCAACGCGCTCTTTGACTACCTCCTAATCTACGGGAAGCTCGGCTTTCCAAGGCTCGGGGCCGTTGGAGCGGCGTGGGCCTCTGGAATAGGCATAAATTCTGCTTTCGTTGTACTCATGGCTCTCCTCCTCTCGAACAGGCTCATCCTTAAGTTCGAGCCGAGCTGGCGCTTCGACACCGAGATAGTGGGAAAGATAGTCCGCATTGGAATTCCCGCCCTAATTGAGAGGGGCCTCTTCAGCTTCTACAACTTCCTCTACATGAGCATAGTCACCCGCTTCGGCGACGTGGCTCTGGCGGCGCACCAGATAGGCCTCAGGATTGAGAGCATCGCCTATATGCCGGCCTTCGGCTTCAACGTCGCAACATCGGCTTTGGTCGGCCAGAACCTTGGGGCAAAGAAACCTGAGGAAGCAGAGAAAACGGTTTACGAGGCAATGAAGATGGCGGGGCTCTTCATGGGCGTCATGGGTGCGGTGCTAATCCTCTTTCCGCGCTACCTTGTCATGCCCTTCCTCAACCCGAACGACCCGAACTACGCAGAGGTTCTCCGCCTCGCCCGGATTTACCTTATAATCGTTGGAATCAGCGAGGTTCCCCTCGCGTGGGTCTTCGTCCTCAGCGGTGCCCTTAGGGGAGCCGGCGACACCAAGAGCCCGATGTACGTTACTGCAATAAGCAAGCTCCTCTTCAGGATTATTCCTGCTTACTTTCTCGGCTTTGGGTTCTCGATTCCGAGCTTCCACGTTCTCGGCTTCACGTTTCCGGGCTTCGCTTTCGAGGGTCTCGGCGTTATAGCCGCGTGGATTGCGATGAGCCTCGAGACCTTCACGAGTGCCGCAATGTACTGGTGGATTTTCAAGAGAGGAAAGTGGAAGCACGTGAAGGTGTGACGGGAACGTTTATATCCTTGTAATGCATTTCTGTAAACGGTGGTTGTATGGCAGTCATAAGCGTCCGCGTCCCAGACGAGCTTAAGGAGAAGATGAAGAAGTACGACATCAACTGGAGCGAGGAGATACGGCGGTTCATAGAACTCAAGGTAAGGGAAATTGACAAGGAAAAACTGCTGGACGAGATAGATTCGTTCCTTGAGAACCTGCCCGAGTTGCCTAAGGGAAAAGCGACAAAGCTCGTGAGGGATGACCGTGATAGTAATTGACACCTCGGCCCTCGTCAAGTACCTCCTCAAAGAGGAGGGCTGGAGGAGAGTTTCCGCTTTCCTACGGAATAATCGAGAAATAGCCTCTCTGGAGCTTGCTCTAATCGAGGGGGCAAACGCCATCTGGAAGCGCTACCGCCTGTACAGGGACGTAAACTTTGAAACCGCCCAGAGGTTGCTGGACTACCTTCACGCGACGAGGGAGATTATCATCTACGAGAACCCGCTTGAATACCTTCCTGAGGGCGAGAAGGTTGCCCTTGAAAATGGCATACCAATCTACGACGCCCTTTACATCGCCCAGGCCCTCAAGTACGGAAAACTCGCGACGGCCGATGAGAGGCAGGGAAAAACAGCGGAAAAGCTCGGCGTTGAGGTCGTCTACCTCTAAAGCGCCGAGACGTGAAAGATTGCCTCCATCACCCTTCCGAAGAGGTAGCTCAGGAACGCCGCGCCGAGGCCCGTCGCGACCATCTCCGCGACCTTCTTCTTGACCGATATTCCCGAGAGGAGCGAAATCAGCGTCGCCACTATCGCAAGCGCCGAACCCGCGAGGAGTATCGAGAAGGCAAGCGCCGTGAGCGAGTTCGAGGCCAGGAAGTAGGGCGTAACCGGGAAGACAACGCCGAGAAGGTACGATAGACCCGTATACAACGCGGCGCGAACCTCGTTCTCCTCGGCCTCGGTAAGAAGGAGCTTTTTAACGGCATCGGGGTTGTCCTTGAGCTTCTCCGCTATTTCCTTCGCCATGTCTTCGGGCATTCCTCCCTCTATCAGCTTTTCCCTGAGTTCTTCGGCCGTTTTCTCGGGCGAGACCTCGAAGAGGACCTCTGTCCTCGAGCGGATTGATTCCTTGACCTGCCTCTGCGAGCGGACCGAGACGAAGGCTCCAATCGCCATCGAGAGCGCTCCTGCTACGCCAACGATGAGACCGCTTATCCCCACGAGCTGGGGGTTGTTCGGGTAAACTGCCGAGAGGCCCGTAACCGCTCCGAGTATCTCGACGAGGCCGTCGTTCATTCCGAGGACGAGGTCCCTGATGTTCTCCACGTGGAAGGCCTTCTCCTCCTCGCGGAAGAACTTCTCGTGCTCTATCTCGTCGAGGATTACCCTCCGCAGGGTTTCGCGCTCCTCATCGCTCATCTCGCGGGCGTATTCGTTGAGGAAGCGGAAGTACTTCTCTATCGCGCTGTTCTCGCCCATCTCAAGGAGGGACGCCACTGAACCAGGTCCGAGGAACTTTCTGAGGAGCTTGACGCCCCATACCGTCAGTCTGTTCACCTTCGGCTTCGGCGGTTTTTCGTTCCTCCTCTCGAGGAAGGACTTCCAGAACTCGGCGTGCCAGCGCTCAAGCTCGGCCAGACGCTTGAACTCCGCCCTTATCTTCTCGTCCTTTTCCCATTCGGCGAGCCTCCCGTACAGCTCTGCATCGGCCCACTCATCGAGATAGAAGCGCCTTGCAAGCTCAATCGCCTCTGAGGACATCGAGCACCACCTCAAAGGGGGCATCGGTTTTTACCGCGGTTGGCGAGAAGTGCGTCCTGCTCGCCCTGTAGCCAAGCTCCCTGAGCCGTTCAATGACGTCGTTCACCTTCCTCACTTCCAGTCCGTTCCTCCGCGCGAGGGCGTGGGTGTCGTAGTGGAACGGGACGTCGAGCTCGCCCGCGAGCAGTTCCACGAAAGGCCTCGTTTTCTTATGGGCCGGTTCAAAGGTCTCAAGCTCCTTCGAAAGCCTTTCCATGAACTCCGAATCCTTTAGCGGGCCGAGCCACATCGGGCCGAATGCCTTGGGCCTCTCCGGAAGGAAGGCTTTCTTGTAGGTGAACTTTCCGTCCTCATCTTGCCAGAGGTAGCCGAGCTGGGCAAGGCTCTTCTCTGCCTTCTTCGCCCCGCTCTTAAAGCGGAGAAACGCCCTGAAGTAGTGGTCGCGGTAGTAGGCGAGGAGAACTTCAACTCCAAAGTCGTATTTGGCAGAGTACCTAACCACCGTCCCGATGAGGATTCTCAAACCTGCCTCGTGGCACAGCTCGCCCCGTATCGGCCTCGCGAGGTAGTTCTTCACGCAGGCCCTCGCGTAGGCCCCGCAGAGAACTCCCGTATCTGTTGCGGTAACGGCCAGAACGCCTTTCCTCTTTACACTCCTTAGAGCGGTGTCAAGGAACTCCATCGGCGAGCCGAAGGGGTCCAAATCAACTAGGTCGAAGTAGCGGAAGTTCTCCGCCATCAGCCTGTTGGCGTCGCCCTTGTTTATGACTATTAGCTTTTCGCCCCAGAGGTAGGAGCGGTCGCCCTCTTCGTAAAGCTCCCCCTCGAAGTTGAGGGCGACGTTCCGCTTCATCAGGCTGTAGGCTTCGTCGCTTATGTCGTTGAGCCAGACTTCCTCCGCTGGACTTTCGAGGGCGTAGCGGATTCCCCTTATCCCAGTCGCCGAGAGCGCGTCGAGAACCCTCTTGGGTTTAAAAACCCTGGCGACGAGGACGCTTATATCCCTGTTCAGAGACATCACGGGGTTGTAAAAGACCGGTGCGTCGTAAATCCGTTCGGCCTTTGGCACGAGGAACCTCGCGGAACCTTCACTGACCTCAATCAGCTCCATTTTCCCACCCGTTAAAGAAAAGGGTTGAGGGGCTTTAAAGGTTTAGAGAATCTCGACGATGTCTCCAAGGGCCTGTCCCGGGAGACCGGGCTTGAAGACGGCCTTGACCTCACCGCGGTTGCCGTGGGTCTTGATAATCCTGCCGAACATCTTCCTTCCCGTTGGCGTCCTCCAGACGACCTTCCTGCCGATGAGCTGGGCCGCGCTTCCCCTGTTGTCGATTCCAATGGGCTTGAGAATCATCCTGTGGTTGTCCTGGTGCTCGTGAGAACCCGCGTAGGAGAGGACGACAGCTTTCACCCTCGCCATCGCCCTCACCCGGCCTTGATTTGGGGGCTGGATTTTTAAGTTTTACCGCCCAAGAACTCGGTCAGGCCGTCGTCTATCTCCAGCACTTCTCGGATGGATTTTATCTTGAGGAAGTTCTGCCTGTCGAAGAGCAGTGCGACGTCGCTTTTGTAAGGAGATGCCTTCTGAACGAGGAGCGTGTTCTCGTCGAGGATATATGTAAAGCGCGCGGGACTGTCGTCAACCCACACGAAGGGCTCGTCGGGATAGAGCTCCCTGAGCGTCTCGAACTTCTGGAGCATGTCCTTCGTTCCCTTGAAGGTTATGACCTCGTCGAACTCGTCGTACCAGTTCGTCTTCTTCATGAAGATGACCTTTCCGCCTGGATAAGTATGCTCGCCCGAGAAGCTTATCACCTTCCTTCCCCTCTTCCTCAGCTCCCTAACAACCTGGCGGGCGAAGGGGAAGTCCTTTATATACTTGGGCATGAGCTTGTAGTACTCATGGATTGTCCCCTGCGCGACGAGCTCGTGAATGACGCCGAGATGCTGGTAGGTGAGCTTGCCCTTGATGAAGAGGAACAGAGCCTTGTAGTACTCGTCGTAGAGGTCGCTCTCAATTACCGCTGGAATCGTCTTCTCGATGGCTATCCTCAACGCCTTCTCTACCGCGCCGGTGCTGTCAACGAGCGTTCCGTCGAAGTCAAAGAGGTAAACCGTCACGCTTAACACCTGTTCGGGGTTCGACGCGGGAGTTTATATCGTTTCCGAAACCGTTTTATCCTGCCCGGCTAACTTCCCCCGGTGGTGGTCATGAGAATCGAAAGGCTCAGGGAATACATAGCCGAAAAGGAACTGGACGGCGTGATAATAACCCATAAGCCGAACCTCTACTACTTCACGGGCTCTGCCCCCGTTCTCGGCGGCTACCTGCTCGTAACGGCTGACGAGGCGCTCTTTCTCGTTCCCCAGCTTGAGTATGAGGAAGCCAAAAAAACCTCGCGCGTTCCCGTTGAGGCCTTCAAGCGCGGGCCGGAGCTCTTCGAGAGGCTCAAGTCCTTCAAGCTGAGGAAGCTCGGAATCGAGGGGAGAACCGCCTACTCAACCGTCCAGAGCTACCGCGAGAAGCTCGGCGTTGAGGAGTTCGTGACCTTTGATGACGTCATAAAGGAGCTCAGGATGATAAAGACGAAGGAGGAGCTCAAGGTAATAGCGAGGGCGTGCGAGATAGCAGACCAAGCGATGCTCGTTGCCATAGAAGAGATAAGCGAGGGCAAGCGCGAGAGAGAAATAGCTGCCAAGATGGAGTACGTTATGAAGATGAACGGCGCTGAGAAGCCGGCTTTCGACACGATAATCGCCAGCGGGTGGCGCTCGGCCCTTCCCCACGGCGTCGCGAGCGACAAGAGAATCGAGCGGGGTGAGTTCGTCGTTATAGACGAGGGCGCGCTCTACAGGCACTACAACTCCGACACGACGAGAACCATCGTGGTCGGGAGCCCGAACGAGAAGCAGAAGGACATCTATCAGGCGGTTCTCGAAGCCCAGATGAAGGGCGTTGAGATGGCGAGGCCTGGAATAACCGCGAAGGAGCTTGACACAATCGTTAGGGATGTCATTAGGGAGTACGGCTACGGCGACTACTTCATTCACTCAACCGGCCACGGCGTCGGCCTTGAGATACATGAGTGGCCCGGCGTGAACCAGAGCGACGAGACCGTCCTCAAGCCCGGTATGGTCGTCACCGTCGAGCCGGGCATCTACATTCCAAAGTTCGGCGGAGTCAGGATAGAGGACACGATAGTCATAACCGAAAACGGGGCCAAGAGGCTGACGAGGACAGAGAGAGAGCTTATCTAAGTCTCTCCTATCATCGCCATTATTTTTCTGTGCAGGGCCTTAATCAGCTCCCTCCTGTCCTCCATAAGAACCACGTCGCTCGAGCCTATCGCTTCGAGATTGAAGGCGAAGGGACTTGGGACGCTGTGGGTCTGGAAGACCACCCTTATTTTCCCCTCGCGAACCCAGCTCAGGAACAGTTCAGCGCTTTCCACGTCCATCTTGTCCTCCATAATCTCGCGGTAGACCTCCTTCAGGAGCGGGAAGTTCGGGTAGTTCTCCTTGAGCACCTTGAGTAGTGAGACCGCCATGACCTGTTGCCTGCCGAGCCTCTTGCTCCGCCCGAGGTAGCGCCTGAGGATTAGCAACCCCCTGTTTGCCACGTGCCTGAAGCGCCTCTTCAGTAGCTCGGTGTTGTCGAGGGCTTTTTTCAGTGTCTCCCTCAGGTCATCAACCTCGAAAAGTTCCATCACTTCCTCCTCGCTCAGCTCAACCTCTGGCGGAAGGAGAAGAGCGAAGCCGTTGTCGTTTATCGCTATTCCAACGTTGCAGTTCTTCCTCTTGCTCACGAGGTAGGCGAAGGTCCTGCTTAAAGCGTCGTTGGCGCGTCTCCCAATTAGCGTATGGAAGAAGTAGCGGTTCCTCTTGTCTCCCGGAACAAACTCAACAAGGACCGTCTCGTCGTCTGGAACCACCGAATACCTCGCCTGCTCGCGGAAGTAGGAGATTATGGCGCGCGAGGCCTTCTCGTCTATCCCGTACTTCTTCATGAGCCTTTTAACGGCGTCCTTCCTGCTTAGTAACCCCTTAACCTCCCTCCTGAAGCGCTGAATATCCACCGCTAAATCGAAGCTGAGAGGGAGCATCTCCGAGAACCACGCCGGAATAGTCGGCTTGGCGCCCTCGCGCGGGATAACGTAGAGCTTGTTTCCACGGCTCTTGACGAACTCGTAGGTTCTTCCAGCTAAGACGAAGACATCGCCGGGCATCAAGCGCTCGGCGAACTCCTCCTCAACTGTCCCGATTAGCTTTTTGTCCATGGTGTAAACGCGGATTTTAGCCTCGTCCGGAATCGTGCCGACGTTCATGTAGTAAATCGCCCGCGTCATCTTTCCGCGCCGTCCAAAGCGCCCGTCCTCCAGCCATATCTTGGCGTAGACCTTCCGCTCCTCCAGTCCGGCGTATTCCCCGGCCAAATACCTCAAAACGCTCATGAAGTCCTCGAAGGGTAAATCCCTGAATGGGTAGGCTCTTCTGACGACGCGGTAAGCTTCATCGACATCCCAGACTTTGTTTAGGGCCATCCCGAGGAGGTGCTGGACGAGAACGTCGAGCGGATTCTTTGGAATTCTGACGCGGTCGAGTCTTCTGTTCCTCGCGTTGTGCGCCAAAACGGTAACTTCGACCAAGTCGTCCCTGTCGAGGGCCAAAATAACCCCCTTGCTGACCTCGTGAAGCCTGTGGCCTGCTCGCCCAATTCTCTGCAGGGCACGGTTCACGCTCTTCGGCGAGCCGATTAGAACCACCAAATCAATCGTTCCGATGTCTATCCCGAGCTCAAGACTTGTTGACGTAACAACGGCCTTTAGCTCGCCTCTCTTCAGCTTCTCCTCAACGTCCAGCCTAACCTCGCGCGACAAACTCGAATGGTGCGCCTCTATGAGGCCCTCGAACTCGGGGTAGAGCTTCTTGAGGTTGAAGGCAACCCTCTCGGCACCGCTCCTCGTGTTTGTGAAGATTAGCGTCGTCCTGTGCTCTCGAATAAGCTCGGCCAGGCGCGAGTAGAGGGCCTCGCTCAGCGCTCCAGCTGGAGTGTAGATTAAGTCCTCCACGACGCTCTCGACCTTAATCTCTGTTTGCTTGGCGAAGCTGACGTCAACAATAAGACCAGGTCTCGGCTTTCCATCGTCATCGAAGCCGAAGACGAACTTCGCTATCTCCTCAAGCGGGTGTATCGTCGCGCTGAGGCCGATTCTCACGAACTTCTCTTCGGCCATCTCTTGAAGTCTCTCAACGCTCAAAGCCAAGTGGGAACCGCGCTTGTTCTCAGCCAGAGCGTGAACCTCGTCTATGATGAGGTATTTGACTGTCTTCAGCCTCTCGCGGAACTTGGGGGCGTTCAGAGCGATGGCGAGGCTCTCGGGGGTGGTTATTAGAATGTGTGGCGGTTTCTTTACCATCTTGCTCTTCTCGTAGCTCGACGTGTCGCTCGTCCTTATGCCGACGCGGATTTCTGGCAGGTCGTAGCCAAGCTCCTTTGCCACCTCCTTGATTTCAGCCAGGGGCCCCTCTAAGTTGCGCTTTATGTCGTTGTTCAAAGCCCTCAGCGGTGAGACGTAGAGGACGTAGATTTTATCCTCAAGTTTGCCCTCCTTTCCAAGAAGAATCAGTTCATTTATGGCGGAGAGGAAAGCCGAGAGGGTTTTTCCAGAGCCGGTCGGTGAGGAGATGAGCACGTTCTCGCCTTTGTGAATCTCCATAACGGCATAGCGCTGTGGGGGCGTGAAGCTTCCAAACTTCCGCTTAAACCATTCTCTAACCGGCTCGCTGAGGATTGAGAATATCTCCTCATCGGAATATTCCTTTCTCGCCCACCTTATCCTTCTCCCCTCCATCGGCCACCCGTTAGACTTTCGGTTTTTAAACCATTCGGTTGGTTAGGCAAACTTTTTAAGTGGGCTTAACGAACTAAATCCGGTGGGAGAATGGAGGTAGAGGAGAAGCTCAGGGAGGTTCTCGACGAGTTCAACCGCCTTCACGGCAGCGAGGCCCGCGCGAGGATTCTAAAGTTCGAGGGAGACGAGGTCATCATAGAGTTCGAGGGCTCCTTCTGCGCCACCTGCGGGCTGTATGATTACTTCGACGACATCAAGTGGGAGGCGAGGGATTTGGGCCTTGAGCTCGAGCCGGTCGAAGTTCTTGAGGCCGAGGAAGATGATTTTGAGCACGGCCGCTACGTCGTGAGGTACAGGCTCGGGAGAAAGCCTATCCTTGCGATGGGAGGTAAGGATTAAAACTTTCAGGCGGATTTTTCACACATGAGTCCCCCTCTCCTCGCCGTTGCGCTCGCGCTCATCTTCCTCTGGGACAGCTACTTCTTCTTCAATTACATAATTGGCCTTTTCGGGAGTTACAGAATTAAGGAATGGACGCCGAGGGTTTCAATCATAATCCCGGCTTACAACGAGAGGGGGAGGGTTCTTAGAGCCATACGCTCGGCGCTCGCTCAGGATTACTCCGATTTTGAGGTCATCGTCGTCGATGACGGCAGTGAGGACAGCACGTTTGAAGTCGCCTCGTCCGTGAAAGACCCCCGTCTGAAGGTCTGCCAGAAGGAGCACGGGGGCAAGGCCAGAGCCCTGAACTTCGGCCTTTCCAAAGCCTCGGGCGAGATAATAGTGACAACCGATGCAGACAGCTACCTCGAACCAACCGCGGTTAGGGAACTCGTGAGGCGCTTCTACTCCGACGAAGTGCTCGCCGTTGGAGGACAGGTCAGGGTCATGGGGGATTCCTTTCTTGAGAGGGCGCAGGACGCGGAGCACCTGAGGATAGCGATGTTCCGTCGAGCTAAGGAGCTTGAAGATTTGAGCCTCGCCCCAGGCCCGGTTTCGGCCTTCCGCAGGGATGCTCTCGAAAGAATCGGGGGCTTCGTCGAGGACATCGTCGAGGACTACGCCACCACAAAGGCCATCAAGAGGCTCGGAAAGGTAGTCTACGCGCCAAAGGCGAGGGTCTGGACGGAGATGCCGAGAAACCTCTCCGTTCTCTGGCGCCAGAGGAAGCGCTGGTTCCTCGGCGACATCAAAAACCTCGGAGGGGGTTTCACCAAGGACTGGGGGTTTCTCCTTCTCGGCGACTTCGTAGCCCTCCTCGACGTCCTGGTTCCCGTTCTACTGCTCGCGACCGGCAACTTTGCCCTCTTTGCTCTCTGGTGGGTCTTCGAGGTTGTCACGATGCTCCTCCCAACGCTCGTTGAAGGAGGAAAGCTCTCCAACGCTCTCCTCTTCCCCTTAATCGTCTGGTTCTGGGCGCTCTTCTACCTCTCGCTCCACGTCTACGGCTACCTCAAGCTCCTCACAGGAAGACGTTGAGTTGTCTCTTACCGCAACGCTTTTAAGGCCGAAACCCCTTTAAAATGCCCAACATTGTGCTACATAGACTATATAGAATATAGAGAGGTGAGGAGATGATAACTCTCATTGCATCGGCGTTCTTCATGGCGTGGGCAATAGGAGCTAACGACAGTGCGAAGGCCGTTGGAACCGCCGTTGGGGCTGGGGTAGTGGGTTTCAGGCGTGCGGTGCTGATAGTTGCGGTGTTCACAACCCTCGGGGCAGTTATCGGTCACTCCGCCGTTTCAGGAACGATAACAGAACTGGCCAGAGGCCTCTCCCCGGGAGAAGTCGCTTTGGCGCTCTTCAGCGCGGCATCTGCCGTTACAATCGCGAGCCTGTGGGGACGGCCAATCTCAACGACCCAGTCCATAATCGGTGCGCTCATAGGTTCCTCCCTTGCCCTTGGTCTCTCAGTCGACTGGTGGACGATAGGTAAAATCGTCTCGGCGTGGTTTTTCTCCCCAGTACTCGCTTCTTTCCTTGCTATAGCGGTGTACAGGCTCTATAAACCCCTCCTTCGCAGGATAAAGTGTCTAAAGAACCTCGAACTCACCCAGAAGTGGCTCGTCTTCCTCGCCTCTGCCTTCTCGGCCTTCAACCTCGGCACGAACGAGGTCTCGAACGTTATAGGCCTTGCAAAGGCCGGCGGAATGTCCGATCCAAACGCCTTCCTCGCCCTTGTGATGGCCTTCGGGACGCTCACCTTCAGCTATGAGGTCATGATGACGATAGGAAAGGACATAGCACCCCTCGGCCCGACTTCGGCATTCTCGAGTCAGTTCGGGGCCTCGATAGCGGTCAGCACCGCAAACCTCTTCGGCCTGCCCGTCAGCTCGGGCCAGGCGATAGTCGGGGCGATAAGCGGGCTAAGCGCCTACAAGGGCGAGCACGTGAACAAAAAGCTCCTCGTGGACATCGTGAAGAGCTGGGTTCACGCGCCGCTCTTCGCCGGAATCCTCGCGTTTCTTCTCGTCAAGCTCTTCTCGGCAGGCTTTTAAGGTCGAAGTGTTAGGCCCTTGAGAGGTGAGAGCATGGAGTTCAGGTTCGAGGTTAAGGCGCGCGACGCGGCCGGAAGAATAGGAAAGCTCATCGTCAACGGCAAGAGCATCGAAACCCCCGCCATAATGCCCGTCATCAACCCGAAACAGCTCATTGTAACGCCGAAGGAGCTCAAGGAGATGGGCTTTGGAATGATAATCACAAACTCCTACATCATCTACAAGACGCCGGAGCTGAGGGAGAAAGCGCTAAAGCTGGGCATTCATAAGCTCCTCGACTACGACGGGATAATCGAGGTAGATTCCGGCTCATTCCAGCTCATGCGCTACGGCGAGGTCGAAGTTACCAACAGGGAGATAATCGAGTTCCAGGAGAAAATCGGCGTCGATATAGGCACCTTCCTCGACATTCCAACTCCTCCAGATGCGCCGAGGGAGAAGGCCGAGGAGGACCTCAGGATAACCCTCGAGCGGGCGAAGGAAGCCGAAAGCATAAAGAACATCGCCATGAACGCGGCAGTGCAAGGCTCAACTTATCCGGACTTAAGAACCTACGCCGCTCGGGAGCTCAGCAAGATGAACTTCGAAATCCACCCAATTGGTGCCGTCGTTCCGCTCATGGAGAGCTACCGCTACCGCGATTTGGTGGACGTTGTGGTGGCTTCCAAGCTCGGTCTAAGACCGAACAGGCCCGTTCACCTCTTTGGAGCGGGCCACCCGATGATTTTCGCCTTGGCCGTTGCTATGGGCGTTGACCTCTTCGACTCGGCGAGCTATGCCTTGTACGCTAAAGACGACCGCTATTTGACGCCCGAGGGAACGAAAAGGCTCGAAGAGCTCGAGTACTTCCCCTGCTCCTGTCCCGTCTGCTCCCGCTACACCCCGCAAGAGTTGCGTGAGATGCCGAAGGAAGAGAGGACGAGGCTTTTGGCCATCCACAACCTCTGGGTGATACGCGAGGAGCTCAACAGGGTCAAGCAGGCGATAAAGGAGGGTGAACTCTGGCGCCTCGTTGACGAGAGGGCAAGGAGCCACCCGAAGCTTTACTCAGCTTACAAGAGGCTGCTTGAGTACAGGGACTACCTTGAGAAGAACGAGCCGATAACCAAGGCGAGTGCCTTCTTCAAGGTGAGCGAGGAAGCGATGAGATGGCCCATCGTTTACCGCGCCAAGGAGAGGGCCGAGCGGGTGGCCAAAAAGTTCCCCGAAAAGGTAAAACACCCGATATTTGGAGAGATTCCAAAGTATCTGAGTTTGAGCTACCCCTTTGCCCAGAGCGAGGGCGAGGAGGACTTCACGATAGAGAAGCCGAGGAAAGGGGAAGCGAGAAAGTACGTCATGGCCGTCGCGGAGTACCAGTTTGGGGAGAAGGCCGGTGAGGCCTTCAAGGACGCTTTCGTGGAGCTCTCGCGGAAGACTGGCATGCCGAGGCAGGTAAAGGCGAAGGGCAAGCACCTCGCGACCTTCAGGGCGGAAGACGGCCTGTTAACGCTCGGCATCGAGGGGGCAAAGAGACTTCACGCGCTCCTGCCGTTCCCGAAGATGCGCGTCGTGGTCAACGAAGATGCCGAACCCTTCGCGAAGCGCGGAAAAAACGTCTTCGCCAAGTTCGTGGTCGATGCCGACCCCTCAATCAGGCCCTACGACGAAGTTTTGGTAGTGAACGAAAAGGATGAACTCCTCGCGACAGGGCAGACCCTTCTGAACGGCGAGGAGCTGAAGGTCTTCCAGAGTGGGCTGGCAGTAAAAGTGAGAAGGGGCGTGGAGAAGTAGAAAATTTTATAACCCTCACTCCTTCCTTATTTCCGGGCGGGCCCGTGGTCTAGATGGTCATGACGCCACCCTTACAAGGTGGAGGTCCGGGGTTCGAATCCCCGCGGGCCCACCATTCAGCTCGAAAAGACTCCTCATGGCCCGAACCCTCTCAAGATGTTCTTTGAGGAGCTTATTCGCGAGGGCCGAGATGTTGAAACCCTCCTCCCTAAGACCGCCGACCACTTCTTTATCAAGGTACAAATGAACGCGCGTCTTTCGCCTTCTTTTTGCTCCTTGGGCTGTTTGAGAGCCCCGTTTAGACGGCCCACTACGGCCCACTTTGGCCCACCCTTGGCCCACTCGTGGGTGGAGGTAATAAACACTGCGGTCATGCGCCCTCACCAGATTTCTTCGACTTTGCCCATTTTGAATAGCCAGAGCTTGCCAAGGTATTCCATGCGGTCCGTAAACTTCTTTGAGAGAATGTAAGTGTGGTAAGCGCCCCTGCTGATGAAGCCAAGAGCCTCAAGCCTCTTGATGACGCGGAAGTAAAGGTAGTGCTTTTCGGGCGGGAAGAGGTCCTTGTACTCGTCCCACCCCATGCGCCCGTTCTTCTTGATGTACTCGACAATCTCTTCGGCCATCTTCCTGGCTTCCTCGCTCTCAAAAACAACTTCAAAGACATCGCGAGGCT
>NZ_JAMOQU010000131.1 GCF_027063845.1 Thermococcus sp. | reverse complement strand
AGGAATTTCGCTACCTTAGGACCGTTATAGTTACGGCCGCCGTTTACCGGGGCTTCGGTTCGGGGCTTGCACCCCTCCCCTTAACCTTCCGGCACTGGGCAGGTTGCAGTCCCCATACGTCCTCTTTCGAGTTTGCGGAGACCTGTGTTTTTGGTAAACAGTCGCCACCGCCTATTCTCTGCGGCCCCCAGCAGCTCCAGGCGTAAAGCCCTTCACCACCAGGGGCACCCCTTCTCCCGCAGTTACGGGGTCATTTTGCCGAGTTCCTTACGGAGGGTTCCCCCGAACGCCTCGGTGCTTTTACACCCGCCCACCTGTGTCGGTTTGCGGTACGGTCACTGCGGCTTCACAGCTTAGGGGTTCTTTCTCGGCAGTGTGGATTCGCCCGCTTCGGCCCTCATGGGCCTCCCCGTCAGTTCTCGGGGTTGGCGAGGGTCCGGATTTGCCTAGACCCTCCCCCTACTACCTTGGCCCGGCTCTACCATCGACCGGGTCGGGCTATCCTCCTGCGTCACCCCCATCGCTCCACCGCAGTGGCGCGGGAATGTTGACCCGCTTCCCATCGGCTACGCCTTTCGGCCTCGCCTTAGGGGCCGGCTAACCCAGGGCGGACTTGCCTTCCCCTGGAAACCTTGGGCTTTCGGCGGGGAGGCTTCTCACCTCCCTTATCGCCTACTCATGCCAGGATTTTCACTTCCCTGCAGTCCACCGCTCCTTCCGGAGCGACTTCAACCCGCAGGGAACGCTCCCCTACCGCTTCCCTCTACACAGGTGAAAGTGTAGAGGGAAACCCGCGGCTTCGGTGGGTGGCTTGAGCCCCGCTACATTTTCGGCGCATGCCCGCTCGACCAGTGAGCTGTTACGCACTCTTTAAAGGATGGCTGCCTCTAAGCCAACCTCCTGGCTGTCTTCGCGGGCACACTTCCTTTACCACTTAGCCACCACTTGGGGACCTTAGCCGGCGGTCTGGGCTCTTTCCCTCTCGACCATGGAGCTTATCCCCCACGGTCTGACTCCCACGGAGCATCTGCCGGCATTCGGAGTTTGGCGGGGGTCGGTACCCCTTTCGGGGCCCTAGCCCCACCAGTAGCTCTACCTCCAGCAGACTCATCCGTGAGGCTAGCCTTAAAGCTATTTCGGGGAGAACCAGCTATCTCCGTACTCGATTAGCTTTTCACTCCTACCCACAGCTCATCCCCTGGTTTTTCAGCACCAGTGGGTTCGGTCCTCCATCCGGTGTTACCCGGACTTCAACCTGGCCATGGGTAGATCGTACGGTTTCGGGTCTACTCCCGGCGACTCCAGCGCCCTCTTCGGACTCGGTTTCCCTACGGCTCCGCCTTGCGGCTTAGCCTCGCCGCCGAGAGTAACTCCCTGGCCCATTACGCAAAAGGTACGCCGTCACCCCGGCACCCTTACACACCTACCTGAGGTTAAGCCTCTTATAAAGAGCTACCCTAAGTCGCCAGTTCTTCTTCAAGTTCCTCTCTCTCTTCTTCGCAAGCACCTCTTCTTTATAGGCCTCGTAATATACCAGCTCCCATTTCCTACCCTTCGTACTCTTTACCTTCCCTGAATTATGACTCTGTAACCTTGCTTTTAGGTTAGCTGTGTACCCGATGTACTTACGACCATCTTCACTTACCAATAAATACACGTAGTACATTCCACCCCCAAGTAAGTCTATAAGGGTGCCGGGGCTCCGACCGCTTGTAGGCACACGGTTTCAGGTTCTATTTCACTCCCCTCTCCGGGGTTCTTTTCACCTTTCCCTCACGGTACTATGCGCTATCGGTCGCCAGCGAGTACTTAGCCTTGGAGGGTGGTCCCCCCTGATTCCCGCAGGATTCCTCGTGTCCCGCGGTACTTGGGATCGCACCCCAGGGAGAGGTCCGAGTTTCGCCTACGGGGCTATCACCCTCTACGGCAGGCCTTTCCAGACCTTTCGGCTACCCAGACCTTTTGTAACTCCCCGAGGAGTCCGCAGCCTCCTCCAGGTGCGTCCCGCTACCCCGGGCGGGCAACGCCTGCGGGCTTTTACACCCACCCGGTTTGGGCTGGTCCCCTTTCGCTCGCCGCTACTCAGGGAGTCTCGGTTGATTTCCTTTCCTCCCCCTACTAAGATGTTTCAGTTCGGGGGGTCTCGCCTCCCGCTCGCGCGGGATGACGGGCTTTCCGCCCGCCGGGTTTCCCCATTCGGGCATCCCCGGGTCTTCAGCCGTTTGCGCCTCGCCGGGGCTTTTCGCAGCTTACCACGCCCTTCATCGCCTGCTGGCGCCAAGGCATCCACCGTGTGCCCTTAGCACCTCGGCCTATCTACCTACCTCAGTCCTGGTTCCCTTATTCAGCTGTCAAAGACC
>NZ_JAMOQU010000130.1 GCF_027063845.1 Thermococcus sp. | reverse complement strand
CTTACTCTACGGGATAGCCAAGCTCGTCGGCGTGTGGTATCCTGAGAGCGAGAAGATAGTTTCAACGGTGATTTGGGGGACTGTCCTTCTCATAATCGGTGGGATATTCTTCACCAAGGGCTTCAACTTCAGCGTAGGTCACTTTTTGGCGTCTCTCAGGAAGGCAGTCTTTGAGCAGTTCGTTGTCGTTTTTTCATTCGTTGCGGGAATACTCGTCATAGCGAGTGGTGCAATAAACGCCTACCTGAACCTTGAGAGCTATTCGCTCAAACTAATCGGCAGTTATCCGGGAACGTCGCTTCTGGCGACTCTGATTTATCTCAATGCCCTTGCGGGCTCAATTGCCCTGGGAATAGC
Organism: Thermococcus sp.; assembly: GCF_027063845.1. Classification (GTDB taxonomy): domain Archaea; phylum Methanobacteriota_B; class Thermococci; order Thermococcales; family Thermococcaceae; genus Thermococcus. Next base: position 13,928 of record NZ_JAMOQU010000130.1, on the reverse strand, counting down.
GGTTATGATGGCTGGAAGGGTAATCCAGGCCTACCTCAAGAGGGACCACCACATCTGGTACTACGCGTCTGCCCTTCTCATGACGCCGGCCCTCTGGGTGACTATTGACCTCACCACCCGTTACGCTCTCGCGATACTGACGATTTCGGACATAGATGTCTTCCAGAAACTGCTCTTTGCGCTTGCCGACGTTGCGCTTGCCGTTGTGGTTGGTGTTTACCTCCGTGGAAAAGTTAGGGGATGGATGAAGGTTGAAACTGAAGGAAGCGATACGGGAGTACGAGCTAAGGCGTGAAGAGGGTCTGAAAAAGGCCGAAAAGCTCAGAAAGAAGTACAATAAGTGGCTTGGCAAAAAGAAAAAGGAACTTCTCAATGCCGTCGGAAAGCTGGAAACGGCCAAGCCCCCCAAGAACGTGGATGAGAGGCTCCTTCAGATAGTTGAGGCTGACAGGAGGAACTACGTAAGTGCTATGAAACATGCCGTTGAGGGAATTCAAAGTATCGATGACCTCGGAAAGCGTCTTCCAGACCTTGCGAAAGTTCACGTTGACTACGGGAAGCACGTCATGATTCTCTTCGAGAAAGAGGTTTACGCAGTCAATTCCCTTCTCAAGGAACTCAGCAAGGGCTATGCAGAGTTCAGAGAAGAGCTCGAAAAAAGCGTTCCGCCGGAGATTGGTGTTGTGGAGAAGCTTGAGGAGCTTAGAAAGGCTCAGCGTGAATTCCAGGCCAAGAGGGATGCGCTTTCAAGACTCGCCCACAAACTCGAAGAGGAGCGAAAAAAACTCGAGTCTCTCCTCTCATCGGAGGAGTTCGCGAGGGTTGAGATGCAGATTCGCGAAGTTTCTTCTAAGATTCGTTCAATCGAGCTTGAACTCCGTTCGAAGGTCTCAAAGCTCCAGAAACCGCTTAAGAGGATGCGCCTCGGTGGAATAGCCGATGAGGTCGCCCGGGATAGCGGAGTTGCCCTTGAGAGGCCCAAAGAGTTCTTGTCCCTCCTCGTCAACGTCTATCCGAGACTTGAGGGAAAAGCCAGGAAATCGGCGGAATGGCTACTCGAAAACCTTGAGGGCAAGCTGTCCGAGCTGAGTGAACTTCGTAGGGAGCTGGAAGGGCTTGAGGCACAGCGGGAAGAGCTCTTGGGAAGCGTTAAGCCCGTTCAGGATGAACTCCTTGCCATAGAACGGGAACTGTCCCAGCTGGCGGACGACGTTAAGAAACTCGAGAGAAAACTTCTAAGAATCGAGGTCGAGCTCAAGGAGGAGCTGAGAAAGCTTGAGGACTACCTTGGGGAGAAGGTGGAGGTAAGTTTTTAAGTTAGGCTTCCCTAATCAAACCGGTGGGAGAGATGTTCAAAGTTGATAGGTTGCGCTTCGGAACGGCTGGAATACCCCTCTCAACGCCAAAGCGCTCAACGATAGACGGCATAATCCACGTGAGGAACCTCGGGTTAGATGCTATGGAGCTGGAGTTCGTCAGGGGGGTTAACCTCAAGCCCGAACTCGCGAAGAAAATCAAGTACGTCGCCAAAAAGCACGACGTCCTGCTCACGGCGCACGCTCCTTACTACATCAACCTCAACGCGAACGAGAAAGCAAAGGTTGAAGCAAGCAAGAGGAGGATAATTCAAAGCGCTGAGAGGCTTCATCAGGCGGGTGGCTGGAGCGTCGTCTTTCACGCCGGCTACTACCTCAAGCAGGACCCGGCGAAGGTTTACAACAGAATCAGGGACGCGCTGAAGGAAATCGAGAGGGAGCTCATGGATAGGGGGATAAAGGTGTGGATAAGGCCAGAGCTGACGGGAAAGCCAACCCAGTTCGGGGATTTGAAGGAGATAGTGAAGCTCAGCGAGGAGCTTGAAATGGTTCTGCCGACGATAGACTTTGCCCACGCGCACGCGAGGAACAGGGGCAAATGCAACTCCGCCGAGGAGTGGCGCGAGATGCTGGCCTTTATTGAGGACAGGCTTGGCAGAGAGGCTTTGGACAACATGCACATTCACATGAGCGGCATCGAGTACACGGAGAAGGGCGAAAAGAGGCACCTCCCGCTCCAGGAGAGCGACATGAAGTGGGAGGACCTGCTCAGGGTTCTAAAGGAGTTCCGCGTTAAGGGCGTCGTCATAAGCGAGAGTCCAAACATCGAGGAGGATGCGCTCCTGATGAAGAAGAAGTACGAGGAGATAAGGGTTTGAGCAAAAATCTTCATTGTGCATTCGCCTTCTTGACGAGCTTTTCCCACTCCTCCTTCATCAGTATGCATCCCGGGTCCGGGGCGAGGATATCGCCGTAGTACGCGTAGGCCCTCGCGCGACAGCCGCCGCACACGTACCTGAACGGACAGTCCCTGCAGGCGTACTCGGGTGCATCCCTGTCCCTCAGCCTGTTGAAGACCTCGCTGTTCTTCCAAACGTTCACAAAGCCGTCCTTTATGACGTTGCCGACCTTAAGGGGCATGAACACGCAGGGCTGGATATCGCCGTTGTGCTCGATTGAGCAGTAAATCCTTCCAGCCCCACAGCCGCCTATGAACTCTGTCAGTGCCTTCGCCGCCCCACCGAATCCCGCGGGTATCTCAATCTCGGCAAAATGGGTCGGCGAGACCCTGTCGCCCTCTCCCTGCTCCATCGCGGTTATGGATATCCTCGAGTAAGCGGGGCAGGTGGAGAATATCTGGATGTCCCCCTTCTTCCATTCGTTGTAGAGATATCTCATGAGCTCCTCCCTCTCCTCGGGGGTGAGATCCTCGTTGATTATCCCCTTCCCCCTTCCGGTTGGTATGAAGTTGAAGACTATGAACCTGTCAACTTCCAGCTCCCTCGCGAGCTCCAGTATGTCCGGAATGTAGTCGATGTTCTCGCGGGTTGCCGTCGTTGCTATGCCGACGCTGAGCCCCGCGGCTTTGGCGTTCTTTATCCCCCTGATAGTGGCGTTAAAGGCACCCTTAACCCCCCTGAACTCGTCGTGGATTTCTGGGGTCGGCCCGTCGAGGCTTATCTCAACGTACCTTACCCCGACCTCCTTCAGCCTCTTCGCAACCTTCTCGGAAATCAGCGTCCCGTTCGTTGCAACGGAGAGGTAGAAGCCCTTCGAGCCGGCGTACTCGGCAACCTTCCAGAAGTCTTTGTTTATCAGGGGTTCCCCGCCTGAGAACGATATGGCCGCGACACCCGCCTCGTCAAGCTGGTCAACGACGTTCAGCTTTTCCTCAAGGGTCAGCTCGTCCGGGGCGGGGTAAGGGGTGGCGTTGGCGTAGCAGTGCTTGCACCTGAGGTTGCACTGCTTCGTGAAGTCCCAGACGACCATAAAAGGCGCGACCAGCCTCTGGGGCTTCGTTATCCCGTATTCAGCTATGCTCCTGAGTATCACGGCGAAGCCCTTCCTCATGTAGGGGTCCTTGAGGTGGCTTTTAATCGTTTCTGGGCTAACTCCGAACTTCTCGGCGCCCTTCTCGAGCGCCTCGCCGACGATTTTTGCGTGGAGCCTTTCCCTGACGCCCTTTGGTTTCACAACCCCCGCGTAAACGCCGAGGGATTTCTCAAGCTTTTTGACCTCCGTCATCTCCTTGAGGATGAAGCTCGCAAACCTGTTGTCCATCACCTTGTGAAGGTACTCTATTATTTCACCCTCGTCCAAGTTCTTACTCATGTTTTCCACCCCATTTTCAAACCGTCACGTTAGATGTATCAGACACTTCGTGTATAAACTTTTCCGGCTTTTCTTAATACGCCTCGACCAGAGATGGAGTTGAATACCACCTGTGCTCTTCCACCTCGATTCTTATGTCCAAGGGCTCGAGCCTCTTATCGGGGTCGAACCCGCGCTCGATTCCCCACTTTCTCAGGTGCCTGACGACCAGGCGCGCTCCCAGCGTTGCCAGCGGGTAGAAGGGAATCAGGAACGGGTTGTCCTTCATGACCGTGGGCAGGCCCCTGACAACTTCCCTGTACAGGTGCCTCCAGGCGTGGTAGAGGTGCAGGAACTGGCCGTACGTTATCATCTCGTCTATGCGGTAGAACTCCTGATCCTTGAGGAGTCCCATCGGGATGAAGGCCAAGGGCGTCACCGTGAAGTGCGCCCTGTTGCCGAGCTTTTCCTCGAGCTCCTTCTCCATCGTGATTATCAGCCGGGCGGTCATTATCTCGTCTTCCTCGGTGTCTCCAGGAAGGCCCAATATCGTCGTGTAGGCAGGGAACCAGTAGTTCTTGTTGAGGACGTAGGTTCCGTTGAGCAGAACCCACGGCCACTCCTCTGGCGAGAAGGGCTTCATCTTGTTGTTCATGTACTTCCCGATGAGCCTCGGTGATGCCGTCTCAAAGCCCACCTGTATGCCGATCCAGTGGTCCGGGCCGGCCTCGACTATCTCAGAAATCCTCTCTATCATCCCCGGGTTCGCCAAAGCGCCAGCCACAGCACCGTGGGTCGGGTTGACGTTCCTGGTGTATCCCCTGGCCATCTCGAAGAGCTCTACAACAGCTTCGGCGTTCGGATAGAAGTTCTTCCTGTCCTCGACCTTGTAGAGGAAGATGTCCTCGCTGTGGAGCCATGCGTGGTCTATGCCCGCTTTTACGTTGAGCCTTATCTCCTCCTCGATTTTTTCAAGGGGTATGTAGCGGGCCACCCTCAGGTTCGGCTCGCAGAACCTGCAACCCCTGCCGCAGCCGCGCATGACCTCGACGAGGCCCTTGTATGAGGGAGCAACTATAGTTGGAATCTGCTCGACCCTCGGCCAGCCCTTTATGAATATCGTTTCGTCCGCGTTGCCAGTCTCTATATCCCTGAAGAGCTCTCCAGCGACGTGATCGGCCTCGCCTATGACGACGTGGTCAATCCTGAGCTTCTCCCTTTCCTCTTTCCTGAAGTCCACCTGCCAGGCTCCCGGGCCTCCGACGACGAGCTTGAAGTCCAGTCCCTTCGCGTCCCTGATGCGGTTTATCCTCTCGACGAGCTCAAGGAACTTGACCTTGGTGTAGTTCGTCCATTTCCCTCCGTTCGTGAACATCATGCTGACCGGACCAAGGCCCATTGGGTCCATCTCGTATAGCGCCACAACGGTCGTGTCCTTTCCTATGAACCTCTCTATCTTGCGTGGGTGTGCAACAACCACTTCGTCCCGCCTAAAGCCGTCCCTCAGCAGGGCCGCCTCGACCTTCCTGAGCCCATAGGGAGCCTGCGTTAAAACCCCGTTCTCGTCTGGAAGCTGGCTGTCGAGGAGCCTGAAGACCCACTTTGGAAGCTTGTCGTAGGGTGCACAGCCGAGGAAGTCGAGCAGGGGGACGTCGTGGTACGTGCTCGTCAGCGTTTCGTCGGTTGTCAGCACGATTCGAGTCATTTTGGTCACCAGAGGTATGAAGGAAAAATTGCATATTTAAGAATTTCCATTTTTCATGAATCTTGTAGTGCTAACCTAAAATGTTTCAATGTTTAACTGTTAAAGAAAGTAATAAAAGACGCGAACTCAATGGGTGCCTTCCTCAAGCCTCCGGTACATTTCCATTATCTCGAGCAGTTCCTCGACCGGCAGGGCGTACCTAACGTGGCCGTTGCCCTCGACGGTTTTCGCCTGCAGGAGGGCGTTGATTATAGCCTCTTCAGTCGCCTCAGCGGTTGCCTTGAAGAGCCTGCTGAGGGCGTTGTCGGGCAGGAAACCTATCGGATGTGGTTCTTTGTCGAGTGGAACCGTTTGAGCGGTCGAGAAAGCTAAGACGACGTCGCCACTTCCGTGATAGGCGTAGCCACCCGTCCTCGCGAGACCCACAACTGCCCTCTTCGCGAGACGCTTTAGCTGTCTCGCCGTCAGGGGGACGTCCGTTGCGACAACTATCGAGATGCTACCCTTCGTGGAGGGTCCTCTTCCAGGATAGTCCTTCAGCTCAAGGCCGACGGGAACGCCCGCTACTGTTAAATCCTCCCGTTTTCCGAAGTTCGCAAGGACGAGCGAGGCAACGGTGTATTCCTCGCCACCTATCTCAACGACCCGTGAAGACGAGCCTATTCCGCCCTTGAACTCGAAGGCGCTCATTCCTGTTCCCGCTCCAACAGCTCCTTCCCCGAAGTCCAGCGAGGCGTTTTTGACGGCCTCGAAGTAGTGCTCCTCCTTAACTGCCATCTTCCTGATGTTGTTGAGGTAGGAGTCGTTGCACTCCATGACGACCGGGGAGACGCTCTTCAAATCGGGGTTCAGCTCAATCATGTGCTTCACCATCGCGCTCGCGACCGTGTAGACGCTCAGCGTGTTGGTTAACGCTATCGGCGTCTCGATGTATCCGAGCTCGTCAACCTGGACGAAGCCTATCGGCTTGGAGAAGCCGTTCATGACGAAAGTCGAGGCGAAGAGCCTCTCTTTGTAGGGGTTCTTCACGGGCGGTAGGAGAACAGTCACGCCAGTTCTCACGTCTTCCCCCTCGATGAGCGTCGCGTGGCCGACCTTAACTCCTAAATCCGCTATAGAGTTCCTCTTCCCGTGCCCGTAAACGCCGATTTTGATTCCCAGCTCGGGGGCCTTCATGGTATCACCGGTGATAGATATCACGCTGGATTTAACAAACTTGCCCAATCAAGACTTATAAACAGGCAAAACCAAGTTTTGGCCATGAGGTTCAGGCCGAGCTACTTGCTCATTGCTTTCCCGCTGGCCTTCCTGCTCCTCTTCTTCTACCTGCCTATGGCAGATATTCTAAGACTGGGCCTCTGGGATAACGGTCCAACGCTCAGGTTCCTCTCGGCAGTCCTAGGCAACTCCTACCACCGCTGGGTTATACGCTTTACAATCACTCAGGCGCTTTCTTCGACCGCCCTTACGCTCATCATTGGCCTCCCCGGGGCGTATATCTTCGCCAAGTACGACTTCCCGGGCAAGAGGGTAATCCGGGCCATCCTAACGGTCCCCTTCGTAATGCCCGGCATAATGGTTGCCCTCGGCTTCATCCTACTCTTCGGAAAGGACGGCTTCATAGCCCACTTAATCGGACGCGACCCGGGGATAATCTATACGTGGAAGGCCATACTCCTCGCCCACGCCTTTTACAACTTCCCGATAGTGATTAGAATGGTCTCGTCGCTCTGGCAACGCGTTAATCCCCACTATGAAGAGATGGCCCAAACACTCGGCGCGAAAGGCTTTAGGCTCTTCTGGAAGGTGACATTGCCCTTAATCTCTCCTGCAATCTTCGCGTCAGCTATGCTGACGTTTGTCTTCTGCTTCCTGAGCTTCTCAATTCCTCTAATCCTCGGTGGTTACCGCTACGTGACCATGGAGGTGGACATCTTTTCGACCGTCATGACTCTCCTCGACTTCCGGACCGGCTCCGCTCTGGCGGTGATTCAGATAACCCTGAGTGCCATCTTCATGTACCTCTATCTCCGTTCCCTCGACACCTACTCGAAAAGGGAGGAGCAGAGGATTCTTCAAAGGCCCCAGAAGCTCGGGCCGAGGGACTTACTCAGTCTCAAGGGGCTGGGTGTGGTCCTGTATTCGGTTCTCGTGTTCGTATTCATCGTTGCCCCACTTCTGGCAATAGTTTACGACTCCCTTCTCTTCAACGGTCACCTCAGCCTTGAGAACTACCGCAGGGTCTTCTCGCCGGAGTACAACCCGATGTTCGGTGTCTCGACCCTCGGGGCGATAAAGAACTCCCTCCTCTTCGGCTTCACGACCGTTGTAATCTCGATTCTCGTCGCGCTCCCACTCGCTTATCTGCTGAATCGCTGGGACTTCAGGGGAAAGCGCCTTCTCGACGTTCTCGTCATGCTACCCCTTGCGAGTTCCCCCGTAACGGTTGCGCTCGGCTACATAATGGTCTTCCAGTCAACGCCCCTTTACTACACCTTCTGGATTGTGGCTATAGCCCACTCCATCATAGCCTACCCTTTCGTCTTCCGCTCCCTCTCAACCGGGCTGACCAAGATAAAGCGGAACCTGCGCGAGGCCGCCTTGACGCTTGGGGCTAACGAGTGGAAGGCATTCTTGAAGGTGGAGTTGCCACTAGCCCTTGGAAGCCTTATTGTCGGGGCAATCTTTGCCTTCGCAATGAGCATAGCCGAGCTGGGAGCGACCTACATGCTTGCCCCGCCGGAGTACACCACGATGAGCCTCGCCGTTTACAAGTTCCTTGGCGCGAGGCACTTTGGAAGCGCTTCCGCCCTTTCGGTCATCCTGATGGTGGTGTCGGCAATAGGATTCCTAATAATAGAAAAGGTCGGTGAGGAGGTATGGTGAGCGTTGAGCTCAGGAACGTAAGCAAGCGCTGGGACGGTTTTGAGCTTCGCGTTGACTTATCTGTGAAGGACGGCGAGTTCCTGACACTGCTCGGCCCGAGTGGCTGTGGGAAAACGACGACGCTGAGGATTATAGCGGGCCTTGAAAAGCCAGACTCGGGGAGGGTTCTCTTTGACGGTAACGACGTTACAGACCTTGAGCCCAACGAGAGGAACATTGGCATAGTCTTTCAGGACTACGCGCTCTTTCCTCACATGACGGTCTTCAAGAACATCGCCTTTGGACTGGAGATGAGGAAGCTCCCGGGGGCGGAGATAGAGAGAAGGGTTAAGTGGGCACTCGAACTCGTCGGGCTGGAGGGCCTTGAAAATCGCTATCCTGAGCAGTTGAGTGGCGGACAGCAACAGCGCGTTGCCCTCGCGAGGGCCTTAGTAATTGAGCCGGAGGTTCTGCTCCTGGATGAGCCCCTCAGCAATCTTGACGCGAAGATACGGGAGCGCCTCCGCTCCGAGATAAGGCGGATTCAGCGCGAGCTCGGGATAACGACGGTCTACGTCACCCACGACCAGGAGGAGGCGATGGCCATAAGCGACAGGATTGCCGTCATGAACGTCGGAAGAATTGACCAGATTGGAGAGCCACTTGAGCTCTACTACAAACCTTGGACGGAGTTCGTGGCGCGCTTCCTTGGAACGAGCAACATCCTTGAGCTTGAGGCCGAGAACGGCGTGGCAAGGCTTGGAAGCCTTGAGTTCTCGGTTGGGGTTGATGGAAGAGTTAAGGTGTTCTTCAGGCCTGAAAGTGTGTTGATAACGGAGGGTGAAGATGCCACCGTTACCGGTTACGAGCTTCTTCCGGGGAGGATGAGGCTTTACCTTGACGTTGAGGGCCATACTATCATAGCGGAGCGCCCACTGCCGGATTTGCCCTTCGAGCCAAACCGCGTTCCTCCACGAGTTGGCATATTGGTAAGGTCTTTCTCCCTCCTCAGTTTATAACAAGTTTATGTCAAAAAAAGTTTTATAAATCCGTTTTATCGCCGTTTCTGTGTCAACCAATGGAGGGATGCTTATGGAGTGGTTTGAGCGGTACTTTGAGTTTGACAAGTACGGGACAAACATGAAAACCGAAGTCCTCGCTGGAATAACGACGTTCCTCACGATGGCATACATCCTCTTTGTCAACCCGCAGATACTCAGCGTTGCAATGGGTCAGGAAGCATTTAATTCTCTGGTTGCCGTTACGGCCCTTTCAGCGGGTTTTACAACGATTCTCATGGGCATCTACGCCAAGAAGCCATTCGCCCTCGCGCCGGGAATGGGTCTTAACGCTTACTTCGCCTACACAGTAGCCCCCAAATACGGCTGGAAGGTCGCTCTCGCAGCGGTCTTCGTTGAGGGTCTAATATTCATCGCGCTGACCCTCACCAAGGTCAGGAGCGCGGTAATCCACGCCATCCCAAGGAGCCAGAAGTACGCCATCGGTGCTGGAATTGGTCTGTTCCTGACGCTCATTGGCCTGAACGACGTTGGCCTGCTCTCCGCGCAAGTTGAGGGTGCCAAAGACGCCGTTATTCCACTCGGAAAGACCGTTCTCCTTAGCGGAACCCTCAAATTCACGGGGTTGAATACGAGTGTTCTGTTATCAAAGCAGATACTGCTCTTTGTTTTTGGAGTCCTCCTCACTGGAATCCTCATCGCGAGGCGCGTGAAGGGGGCCCTTCTCATCTCGATACTCACTACAAGTGTCCTCGGTTGGATTACCGGCGCCGCTCCATGGCCTGAGAAGCTGTTCTCCACACCGACGATAAGCTACACCTTTATGCAGATGGACCTCCACGGCCTCCTCAGCGCTGGTGCCCTTGGGGTTGTCTTCGCTTTCTTCATGGTTGACTTCTTCGACACCCTCGGAACGGTCACCGGCCTGAGCGCCAAGGCGGGCTTCCTGACTAGGGATGGAAGGGTTCCAGACGCCGAGAAGGTTCTCCTCACGGACGCGATAGGAACGACCCTCGGTGCCGTCCTCGGAACGTCAACAGTCACCACTTACATCGAGAGCGCCGCGGGAATCGAGGAGGGCGGAAGAACTGGAATGACTGCCCTCGTTACTGGATTCCTCTTCCTCGCAATCGGTCTTTTCATCGCTCCCCTCGCCGGTGCGATTCCGGCCTTTGCAACCGCCCCAGCGCTCGTCATAGTCGGCTACTACATGCTCAGCGCCCTCAAGGAGGTTGACTTCAGCGACCACACCGAGGCCCTTCCGGCCTTCCTCGTGCTCGTCACGATACCCTACACCTACTCTATAGCCGACGGAATCGGTGCTGGCTTCATAAGCTACACCGTCCTCAAGGTCTTCAGCGGCCGCTGGAAGGAGGTCCACCCGCTCATGTACATCTTGGCGGGGGTCTTTGTAGTTTACTTTGCCTATCTTGGCGGTCTCTTCTGACTTCTTTCCTTTATCCTCCAGTATCCTGCAGAACGAAACGAGGAACAGGAAGACGGAATTAGAAAGAACCTTATTCACTCCTCCAGCTTCTCCTTCAGGAACTGTTTGAGAACGTAGGGGCACTGCTCCTGGATAAACTTCGCAAACTCCTTCATCCTCTTGACTGTTACCTCGCTGACGTAGTGCTCGAACTGGCAGGCGTCGTGCTCCGCTATCTCCGGTGGGATGCCGAGTATGTCAACGAAGAACTTTGTCAGGAAGACGTGCTTCGAGTAAGTCTCTTCGGCTATCTTCCTTCCCGCTTCGGTTAGGAGAATCCTATCGTACTTCTCGTACTCGACGAGACCCTTCTCGGCGAGCTTTTTGAGGGCGTCAACGACGCTTGGCGGTTTTACGTTCATTATCTTGGCTATGTCCTTGACCCTGATTACGCCCTTATTCTTGTGGAGGATGTACATGGCCTCCAGATACTCCTCCTCCCTCTTGGTGACCTCCAACGGCCTCACCGTGTTAGGGTTGCCAAAAACCTTTAAGTAGTTTTCCCAAAACTTAAAAGTTTTAGGGAAATCCGGTATCGGTGGTGAGAATGGCGCTCTACTTCATAGGCCTCGGGCTCTACGACGAAAAGGACATAACGCTCAAAGGTCTCGAAACGGCCAGGAAGTGCGAAAAAGTCTTTGCGGAGTTCTATACATCGCTCCTCGCGGGAACGACGATAGACAAAGTGGAAGAACTCATAGGCAAGCCGATAGTCAGGCTGAGCAGGGAGGATGTCGAGCTGAACTTCGAGAAAATCGTCCTTCCCGAGGCAAAGGAGAAGGACGTAGCGTTTCTTACCGCTGGAGACCCTATGGTGGCGACGACCCACTCCGACCTGAGAATCCGGGCGAAGAAGGCCGGCGTTGAGAGCTACGTGATTCACGCCCCGAGCATCTACTCCGCGGTGGCCGTAACAGGGCTTCAGATTTACAAGTTCGGAAAGAGCGCCACCGTTGCCTATCCTGAGAAGAACTGGTTCCCGACGAGCCACTACGGCGTAATCAAGGAAAACAGGGAACGCGGTCTTCACACACTCCTCTTCCTCGACATAAAGGCCGAGCAGAACCGCTACATGACGGCGAACGAGGCGATGGAGATACTCCTGCAGATAGAGGAGATGAAGAAGGAAGGGGTTTTCACGCCCGAAACCCTCGTCGTGGTTCTGGCAAGGGCCGGCTCGCTGAATCCGACGATAAGGGCGGGCTACGTTAAGGAGATGATTTATGAGGACTTTGGAAGGCAACCCCACGTTCTCATAGTTCCCGGGAGGCTCCACATCGTCGAGGCGGAGTACTTGGTTGAGTTCGCGGGTGCACCTGAGGAGATTTTGAAGGATGTTTAGCGAAAGCTTTATATTTTTGCCCGCTCTCCATACTCCGGGCGGGCCCGTGGTCTAGTCTGGTTATGACGCCGCCCTCACGAGGCGGAGGTCCGGGGTTCGAAGCCCCGCGGGCCCACCAGTTACAAACTTCGCCTTCGCGAAGTTTGACCAAGGTTTGTGATTCTTCTCCGAGAACGCAATTCTAAGAAGTTTGCACTCTCAAGTGTAAGTATTCTCAAGGAATTCTCTATCAAAGGAGCCATTTAGATGGGGTTTCTCTAAGGAGCGCTCCGAAGGAGCGCGATGAAAAGTAAACCCAAGCAAGAAAGCTTCCAAAATCTAAGAATTCGCATTTTACACGAGTCCATTAAAAGCGCAAACGCTCTTGAAAAAGCCCTTGGGGAAAGAATCACAAACTTTGATGAAACTTTGCCGGGCAAAGTTTCTTTGGTGAAACTTTTCCAAAAGCTTGCTTGTGAGGGTTTCACTCTAAGAAGGTGTCCTTCGGGCGCTGATAAGAAGTTGAAACTGTTTGAGATGCTCAGTTTAGAAAACCAAACTCCTTATACTCCTACATTCAAATAGCGCACGACTGACTTTTTGCTTTGTCTTTGAGAATGACACTTTTTGATCAAACTTTGCTTTGCAAAGTTTGGGGGTGTGGGGGCGTTAGCCCCCCAGCAACCTTTGCTTGCGCAAAGCTTGACCAAAATGGTTTAACTGTCCAAGGGGCAAAGGAAAAGTTGCATGCGTTATTAAACAGTCAATGGATTTAGGGTTTTTATGCTCACGATGGTGAGTGGGAGGAAAGTGTTTAGTTTTGAACAGCGCCCGAAGGGCGCTAACGGGAGGAAACACACTCAAAATTGGCAGGTTTGGAAGTAAACCCCCCGAGAACAAGCCATTCAAGAGGCATGTCGACTTTGATGAAACTTTGCGAAGGCAAAGTTTCCTTGCAAAAAATTTTCATACTCCCAAACCCGAAAAAGGGTTGCAGGGTTCGAAAGTCTTTTAAATAGTCTCCATAAGCTCCCTTCAGCGCGTTGGGGTTAGGGAGGACAGTGGGGGCGAAATATGGCCTGGCACGTCTTCATTCCCGATTCCCTCCTTGAGGAAACCGACGACCCAAAAATCCGGACGTACAAGGTTGGGCAGGTTGCGAGGGCCTGCGCAATCTTCGGCGTCGAGCACATCTGGATTTACAGGGCAGGTGGGAGGGACGGGAAGTTCATAAAAACAGTCCTTGAGTACATGGAAACACCGCAGTACCTCAGAAAGAGGCTGTTTCCCCTGATGCCAGAGCTCCGATATGTGGGTGTCGTTCCCCCGCTCAGGACGCCACATCACAAGCTCAAAGGGAAACCCAAGGTCGGGGAAATCCGAGAGGGCTACGCCTTTCGGAAGGGAAGGAAAATCTACGCGGACATCGGGCTCGACGAACTGGCAATCGTTGAGGGGGACATTGAGGGCAGGGCAACGTTCAGGATTGTTTCAACGAAGCCTCTGAGGGTCGTTCCGGCGAAGCCGGTTGAGTACTGGGGCTACAGGGTTCACCTGAGCGGGAAACCCCTGGCGAAAACACTTAAAAAGGCTCACCTGGATTTGGCAATCGCGACCTCGCGGAAGGGTCGCGACGTGAGAAAGGTCAACCTTCCCCCGCTCGAAGGGGAGGTTGGTATCGCCTTTGGCTCGCCGAGGAAGGGCGTTATGGAGCTCCTCGGCGGTGAGTACGAGTTTGACTTCGTGCTCAACACGATTCCAAATCAGAAAACTAAAACTGTCCGCACCGAGGAGGCGCTCCTCGCCACGCTGGCGATATTCAATCTCATGAGGAGGGATTGAGATGGGAAAGGTTCACAGACCAAGGAGAGGTTCACTCGCCTTCAGCCCGAGAAAAAGGGCTAGG
>NZ_JAMOQU010000129.1 GCF_027063845.1 Thermococcus sp. | reverse complement strand
TGAGGAACGGCGTCTCAAAGGTCGTCTCGCTCAGCCTTGAGAAGGCCAGGAAAATCCTCGAGGAAATCAGGCGGAGAAGCGACGAGGAGCACAGGGAGATGTTCGGCCGTCTGGAGGGCTGAAGATGTTCGACAGTGGAGAGTACAAAAGATGGATAGACCAAGCAGAGTACACACTTAAGAGTGCAGAGAGCGATATGAGGGCAGGATTTTACTCGTGGGCATGCTTTAAAGCCCAACAGGCTGGAGAATACGCCGTTAAGGCTCTCCTGTATGGGATGGGAATAATGGCCTATGGACACTCGATAAAAAAGCTCCTCGATGTGTTATCGCAGAGAATAGACGTTCCCAGCGAACTGTTCAACAGGGCAAGGCTACTCGACAGGCATTATATACCCCCACGATACCCCGATGCGTATATTGAGGGCTCTCCCTACGAGTACTACGGCGAGAATGACGCCAGAGAGGCAATAAACTCCGCAAGGGAAATAGTAGAGTTCATCAGGAGGCTTGCCAATGAGAAGATTGAAAAATCCTGAGGGAATCCCATACTGGGAAGAAATCCAGCAGTACGTCCAAGACATCGTTAGGGCACTTAACCCAAAGCTAATCCTTCTCCACGGCTCAATTGCGAGGGGAACTTTCGGAATCGGAAGCGATGTTGACATCCTCATAGTTGCTGAAAGCCTTCCCAAAAATCCCAACGAGCGTCTCAAACTCCTTTACTCCCTCGACAGAACGAGAGCACCCCTCGACCCGAAGGCATACACCCCTACAGAGGTTCTAAAGATGCTCAGGAAGGGGCATCCACTCATTATGGACGCAATGGAAGATGGGATAGTCCTTCATGCGGACGAGAGCTACCTTCGCGAACTCATGAAGACGTTCCAGTCCGCAAAGGGAAAATACAGGCGCTTTGATAGGGGCTGGATTAGGGTGGAGGGCTGAAGATGGAATCGAGAAGGGAAGAGGAAATCACCCCGATTGACATACTGCTCCAGCTCGTCCAGATGGGGCGCGTTGACCCGTGGAACATCGACATCGTTGATTTGACCGAGAAGTACATCCAAAGGCTCAGGGAGATGAAGGAGCTTGACCTCCGCGTTTCGGCGAGGGCAATCTTAGCGGCTTCAATCCTCGTCAGAATGAAGAGCGAGGCTTTGCTCTACGAGGAAGAGGAGAGCGAGGAGGAAGAGAAGGAAGAAAAGATTCGAGTTGAGGTCGAGCCTTTAGCGCCCCCGCTCAGAAGGGTGGAGCGCTACTACACCTTCGACGACCTTCTTGAGGCGCTGATGGACGCGCTTGAGGAGGCCGAGCGGAGGAAGCCGAGGAGGAGGAAGCGCGAGGAGATTGAGGAAGAGGTTTTCGTAGTTGACGACTTCCGCGTTGACATCGAGAAGCACGTCAACAGGCTCTACGAGATAGTCAGAAAGCTCTACGAGGAAACGAGGAAGCCCATAAAGTTCTGGGATTTGGTTTTTGACAACACGCCCAAGGTCATCGCGAGGACCTTCCTCTACCTCCTGTTTTTAGCCAATATGGGCAAGGTCGACCTCGTTCAGGAGGAGCCCTTTGGGGAGATACTGGTCGTGCCGATGGTTGACGATGCCAATTAGGCCCCTCCAATATTTCCCCGCTCCTGTCTTTTCGCGGGTCTCAGCGTTATCGCGAGTAAGGGCTCCTCGCTCCCGATGTAGAGGCTCCGCTTTTCCCTGTTGAAGTAAAAGCAGTAAACACCGTCTGGAATCTCAGAAAGGAACTTGACTGGAGAGGTTTCCCTCGCGAGCCTCATATCCGGAAAGACGCACCTATAGGTTCCTTTCAAGTCCTTCACGCGCTCATGGATTTCATCGAGGCGAAGCCTCTCACAGTCGAGCCTGGCACATACGAGGCTCTTTCTCCCGTCGGTGAAAATTACAACGCGTTCGTTAATGTCAATCCTCCGCGAGCGGTCGAGGAATGCCCAGAGTTCCGAGTAGACCCGCTCAAGCTTCTTTCTCTTTGCCAGTCTCTTCACAAGTCTCTCCTCTGCGTGCCTCGTCAGGAGCATACAATAGGCTCGATTAAATCCAAAAAAGCTTTTATGGTTCCCCGCCGAAGGGCTCAACATGTCTTATCTCCGCCGTGATATAATCGAGCCCCGCGTTTACCAAGAGGTCATCTACGCCCGCTGTAAGGAGCGGAACTGCCTCGTCGTCCTGCCGACGGGTTTAGGAAAGACGCTCATAGCGATGCTCATAGCGGACTACAGGCTCTCGAAGTACGGGGGAAAAGTCCTCTTCTTAGCTCCGACCAAACCTCTGGCGATGCAACACGCCGAGAGCTTCAGGCGACTCTTCAACCTTCCGCCCGAGAAGATTAACGTCCTCACTGGCGAGCTTTCACCGGAGAAGCGCGCTGAACTCTGGAGGAAGAGCGTTGTCATTACCGCGACGCCCCAGACCGTTGAAAACGACATCCTAACGGGCAGGATTTCGCTTGAGGATGTCGTTCTGCTCGTCGTTGATGAGGCCCACAGGGCGGTTGGCAACTACGCCTACGTCTTCATAGCGAGGGAGTACCTCAAAACTGCAAAGCACCCGCTCGTCCTCGGCCTGACGGCATCGCCGGGCAGTGACGAGGAGAAGATACGCGAGATAGTTGAGAACCTCGGGATAGAGCGCATAGAAATCAGAACCGAGAGCTCACCGGACGTTAAGCCCTACGTCCAGAGGATAGCCTTCGACTGGGTTAAGGTCGAGATTCCGGGAATCTACAAGGATGTCAGGAAAATCCTGCGCGAGATGCTCAAGGATTCCCTAAAGCCCCTCGCCGATGCCGGGCTTGTGAGTTCCTCCTCACCGGACATCTCGAAGAGGGAAGTCCTTCAAGCGGGCTCAAAGATAAACCAGGCGATGGCCAAGGGCGACTACTCCATCGGCTACCTCAAGAAGCATCAAGCGAAGGCCATGAAGCTCCACCACGCAATTGAACTTTTGGAGACCCAGGGACTAACGGCGCTCAGGAGCTACCTTAAGAAGCTTCGCGAGGACCGCTCAAAGTCTGGTAGAGAACTCATGGAAGACCCACGCATGAGGAAGGTTACCTACCTCCTCGTTCAGGCGAAGGAGCTTGGCCTCGACCACCCGAAGATGGAGAAGCTGAAGGAGCTTATCCGAAAACAGCTTGAGAAGAAGCCGGACTCGAAGATAATCGTTTTCACAAACTACCGCGACACTGGAAGGAAGATAGTTGAGGAGCTCAGGGGGATGGGCATCTCGGCGGAGCGCTTCATAGGGCAGGCGAGCAGGGGGACGGACAGGGGAATGAGCCAGAGGGAGCAGAAAGAAGTCCTAGACAGGTTCTCGCGCGGTGAGTTCAACGTTTTAGTTGCCACGAGCGTCGGGGAGGAAGGTTTGGACGTTCCCGAGGTTGATTTGGTCGTCTTCTACGAACCTGTGCCCTCGGCAATAAGGAGCATTCAGCGCCGTGGAAGGACTGGCCGTCACAGGCCTGGAAAGGTGGTAATTCTCATGGCCAAGGGAACGCGCGACGAGGCCTACTACTGGAGCTCCCGGAGGAAGGAGAAGGGCATGTTCGAGGCGATAAGGAAAGTCGCGAGGGAGCTTGAATCAAAGTTTGAAAAAGAATCCAAAGGCCGGGAGAGGATTGAGGTGGGAAAGGGCAAGATAACCTCCCTTGACGCGTTCCTGAAGGTTGGCAGGAGCAAGAAGGCCGGAAGCGAGGAGAAGGCTGAGGAATCGAAGAAAAAGGGCGAATCAAAAGCCCCGCGGATTCAAGATGAGAAAAAAGAGGAAAGCAAGAGCGGGAAAATCCCGGTTAAGCCGATATTCGTGAGGAAGCCGAAGGGGATAGTGGTTTACGTTGACTCGCGCGAGCTGAGGAGCGGAGTGCCGAAGATTCTGAAGGAGCTCGGGGCAGAGATTGAGGTCAAAACGCTGGACGTCGCCGATTACGTTGTCAGCGAGGAGGTGGGAATAGAGAGGAAGAGCGCCAACGACTTTATACAGTCAATCATAGACGGCAGGCTCTTCGACCAGGTGGAGAGGCTCAAGAGGGCCTACGAGAAGCCCGTGATAATCATCGAGGGCGAGCTTTACGGCATCAGGAACGTCCACCCCAACGCGATTAGGGGGGCCATAGCCTCTGTAACCGTTGACTGGGGTGTTCCAGTACTCTTTTCCTCGGGGAAGGAGGAAACGGCGAGCTTCATCTACCTCCTCGCCAAGCGCGAGCAGGAGGAGCGGAAGAAAGAGGTAAGGCTTAGGAGCGAGAAGAAGGCCCTAACCTTAGCTGAGAGACAGCGCCTAATCGTGGAGGGCCTTCCCAACGTCTCCTCGACCCTTGCCAAGAGGCTTTTGAGGCACTTCGGCAACGTTGAACGGGTTTTCACAGCAACGGAGGAGGAACTCAAGGAAGTCGAGGGAATAGGACCAAAGAAGGCGCGGGAGATACGGAAGGTCATAACAGCCCCCTACGTTGAGGACGAGGAGTGAAGGACGGCCTTCAGAACCGGGAGCCCGCCGATGTCCTGATACCACGTAAGGTTTTCAATGTTGAAAAACCAGACGTCAGCGTTGATGTCGTAGGGGATTCCGGCGTTCCAGAGGGCTGACGCCATGACCTTCCCGGAATCCACGCTGGCCTGAATCGGGCGCTGAATGCTCTCGTCCTTCTTTGAAAACCAGAATGGCTTCCACGCACCGACCCGCGTTGGAATTCCCGTCTTTTTGGACTAGGCAAGAGAAGTTTAGGGAGTGAAATACTCACAAGCAAGCTTTTGGGGAAAAGCTTGACCAAGGAAACTTTGCCCGGCAAAGTTTCATCAAAGTTTGTGATTCCTCTAACAAGGGCTTCTTCAAAAGCGTTTGCGCTTTCAACAGCTCCCGTGAGCTGTGGAATTTTCTGATTTTAAAAACGTTTGAATTTGGGTTTGCTTTTTTCTCGCGCTCCGCAGGAGCGCCTCTTAGAGAAACCCCTCCCAGGGGTTCCTCGAAGAGAATTCCTTGAAAGCACTGCAATTTGAGAGTGCAAACTTCTTAGAATAGCATTTTTGAAGAAGAATCACAAACCTTGGTCAAACTTCGCGCAGGCGAAGTTTGTAATGGTGCGGGGGCGGGGATTTGAACCCCGGAACCCCTACGGGACGGGACCCTCAATCCCGCGCCTTTGACCAGGCTCGGCAACCCCCGCGTTGCCAGATATAAGGGCGTTGGGGCCTTTATAAATTTTACGGTTTCTGGAGGGGCAACCTCTCGAACTCCCTCATCAGCAGGTTAATCTGCCGGTCATCGAGGGTCTTTGGGTCAACTATCACCACCATCCCCGCGTTCCTCATGAGAAGGTTGTCCTTTAGGTTCATGAGGAACTTCATAACGGGCTCAAAACCGTTGTTCAGGATTAAGTACTCAAGTCCGTCCACGATTATGAAAGTATTCCCCTCGGCACTTGAGAGCACTTTGTGAAGAAGAGGGGCAAGTTCCGTGGGTCTTACGGCATTTTCAGCCGGAACGTTGCTAACCCAGATATAGGGAATACCATGCTCCTCGTACGGTTTTGGATGTCTCGTGATTGCTAGTAGCTGTCTTCCCTGAAGAAGGGGAAGTATCATAGAAGGCGCCACAAGCCCGGTTATGTATGCCCCAGGTTTTAAAAAGCTCGGTCCTTTGGTCACAACCTTTGGTTTCACTGCCCTGATTTGCTTTCTCATTTGAAACGCCGTCACGACAATTATTGTCATGCCAACGGCAACCAAGATATCATCAAGAACCTTTGTGAGCTCCGTCTTGTATAGGTCATTAAAAACGTTCTCAAGATAGCCGAGCCAGAAGATAAATATTCCCAGAAAAACTTCCTTCAAGGTTCTCCTATTGACGTAGCCCGCTAGAATATCACGGAGCGAGTACGCTAACACAATGGCAGATGTAAGGGTAGCGAAGGCAACAATCTCGGCGAGAAGTTTTATAGTCTGAAATTCTCCGGCCAATTCCAGTGCCCCCATAATACTTTGGCCCCCGAACCTAATAACAGTTGCGAACAGACAGGACCGAAAAATTTATAAATACACTTCCCCTCTATGGTTTCGGGTCGTGGGCCGGTAGCTTAGCCTGGTTAGAGCGGCGGACTCTTAATCCGCAGGTCGGGGGTTCGAATCCCCCCCGGCCCGCCAAAACGCGTTTCTCCTCGGCGCGTTCTGAGAAGGAGCGTGTTTGAGACTTCAACATTAAGGAGACTTGAAAAATGAGTTTTAAGGAGCTTGGCTTATCGAAGGCCTCCGTTGAGGCCGTTGAGAGAAAGGGTTTCTCGGAACCCACAGACGTTCAGAGGGAAGTTATACCGCTCATTCTCGACGGAAAGAGCGACGTCGTTGGCCAGTCAAAGACCGGAAGCGGTAAAACCGTGGCCTTTGGTCTTCCAATCCTCGACCTTGTGGAGGAGAGCAGAAAGGAAGTCCAAGCACTCATTCTAACGCCAACGAGGGAGCTGGCAATACAGGTGAGTGAGGAGCTCCGCTCGCTACGCGGAAAGCGGAAGATAGACATCTACGCAATCTACGGAGGTCAGCCTATAGGGCCCCAGATAAGGGCCCTTGAGAGGGCTCAAATCGTCGTTGGGACGCCCGGCAGGGTGCTCGACCACATAAGGCGTGGGACGCTCAGGCTCGACTCGCTCCGCTTCTTCGTCCTCGACGAGGCCGACAGAATGCTTGACATGGGCTTTCAGGAGGACATCGAGGCCATCTTTAGGGCAACTCCTGAGGAAAAGCGCGTGATGATGTTCTCGGCGACGATGCCAATGGACGTTCTGTTGCTCGCCAAGAAGTACATGAAGAACCCCGAAGTTGTCATCGTGAGCAGGGACGAGCTGGTTCCAGGCGAGGTTGAGCAGGAGTTTATAGAGGCCGTCCCAGCAAGGCGCTATGGAATCCTCAAGAAAATCCTGAGTGGGGACTTCTACGGCATAATTTTCTGCCAGACGAAGGTGGAAACACGGGAGCTGGCGGAGAGGCTCAGGAAGGACGGGTTTAGGGCCGAGGCCCTCAACGGGGACATGAGCCAGCCCTCAAGGGAGAGAACCTTCGGAAGGTTCAAGCACGGGAAGACCGAGATTCTTGTGGCGACGGACGTTGCCGCGAGGGGCCTTGACGTTCCGGAGATAAGTCACGTTGTCAACTACTCAATCCCCATGAACGCAGAGCAGTACATCCACAGAATTGGCAGAACAGGTAGAATGGGGAAGAAGGGGAAGGCCATAACCTTCATCGCGCCCGGTGAGCTCAGGAGACTCAGGTACATAGCGAGGCAGGCGGGAGTTGACGTCAGGAAGTCGGAGCTGAGCGAGGAACTCCCGAAGGAGTACAGGGAAATGGTTCGGCGCGACGAGCTTGAGAACGAGTACAGGCACAGGTGGGGTAGGAACAGACCAAGACAGAGGAGAAGGCGCTACTGAGTCCTCACTTGGTCTCTGTTCTTTTATCTTCCCTGCAGGTTAAACCTTCTGAGGAATTTTTTTAGAAGGTTGAATCCGAGAACGTGCTTTTCTGTGTTTGGTATTTGCTCAGTAAATCATCACACTAGAACAGCCCCAATGAGAAGAGATGACAAAAGGAGTTTGGCGCCGGGGCAGGGATTTGAACCCTGGCGGGCTAACGCCCACGGACTCTCCAGGCCCGCGCCTTCCCAGGCTAGGCTACCCCGGCGCATAAAGGAAATCAGGAGATGAGTTCGATCTCGATGGTGACGTCCTCAGGGACGCGGATGCGCATAATCTGGCGCATGGCCCTTTCGTCGGCCTCAATGTCAACGAGCCTCTTGTGAACGCGGAGCTCGAACCTGTCAAAGGTGGCGGTGCCCTCTCCGTCCGGGCTCTTCCTGGTGGTGATCCTTATCCTCTTGGTCGGGAGCGGGATGGGTCCGCTCATCCTAACGCCGGTTCTCTCTGCAATCTGCTTAATCTGGTCGGTGACTTCGTTGAGGGCCTTAATGTTGGTGCTCGCAAGCTTAATCCTCGCCTTCTGCATTTCCGTCCCTCCTAAAGTTTAGGAAGTAAAGGAAAGATCAGAGAAGGCCTTCACTCGGCCTTCTGGATGGAGATAACCATACCAGCGGCGACGGTCTGGCCCATGTCACGGATGGCGAACCTACCGAGCTGTGGAATCTCCTTGACTGGCTCGATGACCATGGCCTTGGTCGGCCTAAGGATGACGATGGCGGAGTCACCGGTCTTGATGAACTGCGGGTTCTCCTCGAGGACGTTACCGGTCCTCGGGTCAAGCTTAGCGAGGAGCTGCTCGAACCTGACGGCGACCTGGGTGGTGTGGGCGTGAAGCACCGGGGTGTATCCGACGGTGATGGCGGTCGGGTGGTTGAGGACGATTATCTGGGCCTTGAAGGTGTCCTTCGGCCTGACGACGGTCGGCGGGTTGTTGGTGTGTCCAGCAACGTCACCGCGCTTTATGTCGTTCTTACCAACGCCACGGACGTTGAATCCGATGTTGTCACCCGGGTAAGCCTCCTGGAGAGGCTCGTGGTGCATCTCGATGGATTTAACCTCACCCTGGATGGGCTTGTGGAAGATAGTGCTGGCCGGCTCGAAGATGACGACGTCGCCGACGCGGAGGATACCGGTCTCGACACGGCCGACCGGAACGGTACCGACACCCTTGATGGAGTAGACGTCCTGAATCGGGATGCGGAGCGGCTTGTCGGTCGGCTTCGGCGGCTCGGGTATCTGGTCGAGGGCCTCGATGAGGGTCGGACCCTTGTACCAGGGCATCTTGTCGCTCCTCTTAACGACGTTGTCGCCCTCCCAAGCGCTAATCGGGATGACCGGGAAGTCCTTGTAGCCGAGCATCTTGAGGAGCTTCTCAACCTGAGCCTTGACCTTCTCAAAGGCCTTCTGGTCGTAGTTGACCATGTCCATCTTGTTGATGGCGACTATGATGTGGTTGATACCGAGGGTCCTGGCAAGGAAGGCGTGCTCCTTGGTCTGTGGCATGACACCGTCGGTGGCGGCGACGACGAGAACGGCGGCGTCAGCCTGGCTGGCACCGGTAATCATGTTCTTAACGAAGTCCCTGTGGCCCGGAGCGTCGATGATGGTGATGTACCTGTGCGGGGTCTCGAACTTGGTGTGGGCAACATCAATGGTAATACCGCGCTCGCGCTCCTCCTTGAGCCTGTCCATGACCCAAGCGAACTTGAAGGACTTACCCTTCTCACCCATCTCCTCGAACTTCTTGATGATGTTCTCCGGAATGTTCGCGGTGTCGAAGAGCAGTCTTCCGATGGTGGTGCTCTTTCCGTGGTCGACGTGGCCTATAAAGACGATGTTAACGTGCGGCTTCTCCTTAGCCATTTTCAAACACCTCCATATTTTGGTCTACTCGGGCTGAGTAGGATGGCTTTTTAAATCTTTCGAACCTCGGTCCCCTCAGGCGGGGAACCCGCCGTTTACGGGGGGACCTCATGAGTTCCGACCCTAACTTGCGGGGCAAGTTTAAAAAGTTAACTAATCGCCCTTAAACGCGTATCTGTCAAAATCAGGCCTTCTATTCTCGAAGCGAAGGGATTGGACTAAAGAACGGACTGAAATGTGAACCGAAAGTCAAAATTCAAGAAAGGTGAAGAAACGAGAAGCCAGGGACGGCTTCACTGCTGCGGGCAGACGTCCTTCTCGGTCGGCGGGTTCGGGTCGAGGCCCTTCCTCTGGCGTATCTGCCTGATAATGTTGACTGCCAGCTCGTTCGGGACGCGCTTGAAGCCCGCGTGCTCGGTGCTCCAGAGGGCCCTTCCGCTGGTGGCTCCACGGATGGCTCCAGCGAATCCGAACATCTCGGCGACCGGGGCCTCTGCGATGATAATCATGACCTCGCCTTCCTGCCTCATGTCGATGAGCTGACCGCGCCTCTGGTTGATTTCCCTGCTGACGGCACCCATGTACTCGTAGGGAACGTTGATGATGACCTTCTGGTACGGCTCGTAGAGAACCGGACCGGCCTTCATCATGGCGCAGTGGATGGCAGTCCTGATGGCCGGGTAAATCTGAGCCGGACCGCGGTGGACGTTGTCCTCGTGTATCTTGGCATCGTGGAGCCTGACGATGACCTTCATGACCGGCTCCTTGGCGAGCGGTCCTTCGTCCATCGCCATGTGGAATCCGTCAACGAGGAGGTCCATGACCTCGTTGAGGTACTGGATACCCTTGGTGTTGTCGAAGAACATGTTGCCGTTGTAGACGTCAACGATGCCCTTGGCCATCTCGTAGTCCATGCCGAGCTCGGCGAGCTTCTTGGCGACCGCCTTCGGGTCCTTCGGCCTGCCCTCGGGGATGATGCCTTCTTTGATGGCCTCGTAAATCTCGTCGGGCATCGGCTCGACGGTGATGTAGAACCTGTTGTGCTTGTTCGGGGACTTTCCTTCGACGATTGGGCTCTTCTTGGTGACGCTCTCACGGTAGACGACTATCGGAGGGGAAACGTCGACGTCAATCTTCCAGTCTTCCTTGAGCTTGACGAGCTTGACCTCGAGGTGGAGCTCACCCATACCGCTGAGGAGGTGCTGGCCGGTCTCCTCGTCAATCTTAACGTGGAGCGTCGGGTCCTCCTTGGCAAGCTGGCGGAGGGCCTCAATGAGCCTCGGGAGGTCCTTGACGTTCTTGGCCTCGATGGCAACGGTAACGACCGGCTCGCTGACGTAGTGGAGGGCCTCGAACGGCTCAATCGGCTCCTCGGCGACGGTCTCACCTGCCATGGCGTCCCTCAGACCGGTGACGGCGACGATGTTTCCAGCCGGAACGGCCTCCATGTTAATCCTCTCGGGACCCATGTAGATACCGACCTGCTGGATTCTGGCCTTCCTCTTGCTGTTGATGAGGTAGACCTCCTTACCGCTCTTGACTGTACCGCTCCAGACACGGCCGGTAGCAACCTCACCGGCGTGCTTGTCGATGATTATCTTCGTAACGACCATGACCATCTTGCCCTTCGGGTCGCACTTGAGCATGGCCTGACCAACGTCGCTGTTTATGTCGCCCTGCCAGAGGTGCGGAATCCTGTACTTCTGGGCCTCAAGCGGGTTCGGGAGATGCCTGACGACCATGTCGAGGACGACGACGTGGAGCGGGGCCTTCTGCCTGAGGGTCTTGAGGTCACCGGCGTTGGTGAGCTCGACGATGTCCTTGAAGGTAACTCCGGTCTTCTTCATGTACGGGACGCTGAGGGCCCAGTTGTAGTAGGCTGAACCGAAGGCAACGCTACCGTCTTCCACCTTGACGAGCCACTCGTTCTTGAACTCCTCGGGGGCGTAGCGCTTGATGAGCCTGTTCACGTCGGTGATTATCTTGGCGAAGCGGTTGAGTATCTCGTTCGGGCCGAGTTTGAGCTCCTTGATGAGACGGTCAACCTTGTTGATGAAGAGAACGGGCTTGACGTACTCGCGAAGGGCCTGTCTGAGGACGGTCTCGGTCTGGGGCATGACACCCTCGACGGCGTCGACAACTATAATCGCACCGTCGATGGCACGCATGGCCCTGGTAACATCACCACCGAAGTCAACGTGACCCGGGGTGTCAATGAGGTTGATGAGGTAGTCCTGGCCCTCGTAGTTGTGAACCATCGAAACGTTGGCCGCGTTGATGGTGATACCTCTCGCCTGCTCCTGCTCGTCGAAGTCAAGGACGAGTTGCTTTCCAGCAAGCTCCTCGCTAATCATTCCCGCTCCGGCGAGCAGGTTATCGCTCAAAGTAGTCTTACCGTGGTCAATGTGAGCGGCGATACCCATGTTCCTGATTCTCTCAGGCTGGGTCATGAGCTCCTTAATCTTCGCAATCATCTCTTCCCTTCTTCCCATAACGCACCACCTTTGGATGAGCTTGTCGGCTTAACTTAAAAGGCTCGGTTATAAAGCTTTTCCCGATGGGAAAATGGAACGGGACGAGGAATTCAAAACTACTTAAGCCTTTTGGAGACGAAGGTTCTGACCTCTTCAACTTTATCTTCCCTCGCGTAGATTCCCCAGCGCCAGTTGCTCTCTTTTGCCTCGACGAGTGCTCTCACGACTGGCGAGACCTCACTGAGCCGTTTAATTTCCCCATTGAACTCCACGAAGGCGTTCCTCTCCTCGAACCTCGGCTTCTCAGGGTAGTCGAGCAACGCAAGATGGCCGAACTCACTCTCCAGCTCTTTT
The DNA here is from genome assembly GCF_027063845.1 of Thermococcus sp. Taxonomy (GTDB): domain Archaea; phylum Methanobacteriota_B; class Thermococci; order Thermococcales; family Thermococcaceae; genus Thermococcus. Next base: position 42,947 of record NZ_JAMOQU010000129.1, on the reverse strand, counting down.
CTCAACTCCTTGATTGTCTCCTCATCGAGCTTCTTCCCGCTCCAGAGAACGCGCTTGTAGAGTTTTCTGTTCTCGATTGCACCGATGAGCTCGCGGACTTCCCATCTCTCGCTCCCCCTCAGCCGGGCAACGAGGTCAACCTCGTCCATTTTCCGGAGCTCCTCAAGCCCAACCCCTTCGAGCTCAACGGCCTTGCACAGCATCGCGCTCGCTATTCTAACGGTGTGGTGCTGGTAAACCGTTGGGTACATCATGCTCCTCGATATCAGGAGGTTCTGGCCAGCCATTATCCCCTTCTCGCCGAGGATTAGCCTCTCGCCGTCCCAGCGGAGGTTTCGTATAAGGCGCTCAAGGTCAACGAGTCCGTAGGCGACCCCGGTGTAGTAGGCATCGCGCACGAGGTAGTCCATTCTATCGGCGTCTATGTCACCGCTCACGAGCGGGTGCTTGAGAAGGCCGAGGAACTCCTTGAGCGAGAAGCGCTCCATCAGAACGTCGCCGATTTCCCCGTGCTTTATCAGCCATCTCGTGTTGTCCTCGTGCCTTGGAAAGAGGCATTCAAGGGTATGGCTGAACGGGTAGTGTCCGAGGTCATGGAGCAGGGCCGCGTAAACCGCCCCCGCATTAATCTCGGGATTCCGCTCCCTTATAAGCCTCGCTATGTGGAAGGTCCCGAGGGAGTGCTCGAAGCGTGTGTGTCTGGCAGAGGGATAGACGAGAAAAGCTAAGCCGAGCTGGGTAATCCTCCTGAGCCTCTGGAACTCCGGCGTGTCAACCAGCTTTACCGCGAAGTCGTCGAGCTCTATTCCGCCGTGTATTGGGTCGTGGACGAGCTTCATGTTAACCGCCTTTAGCTCCACGTCTCGGCGATGACGTCGTGCTTGTGGATGCTCTCGTTGCTTATAACCCTCACGTGAATTTTTCCGTTGAAGCGCTCCTTCGCCTTGGCGAAAATCTCGCGCGCGACGTCCTCGACGAACTTGGGATTTGCGAACATGCCCTGGACGACGGCGTTTTCGTCAACCGTCTTCAGGAGCGTATAGGTCGGGTGGCTGAAGGAGCTCTCGACGACGTCAATCATGTCCTCGAGCGCTATCTCCTCGTCGAAGGCCGTCCTGACCTCAAGCTCTCCGATGGCGCGCTGTATGTGGGTCTTTCCGTTGTTGTTGGCCATCGCGTGGGGGCAGACCGTGTTCCCAATCACCTTGACGCGGAGAACCTTCTCAAAGGTGCCGTCCTCGTTCTTTATGACGCCGACCTCGACGTCGTAGGGCTCGTAGCTGATTTTTTTGCTGGCGGGGGTCTCCCGTGGGATTATGAGGTGGGTCTTAATCCAGACCTCAGCCCTTCTGTGCGGATGCTTGCTCTCAAGGCGCCTTATGACGGCCCTTCCAAGCTCCTCAAGCGAGCTGTGGGCCTCTCTAACCTCCTCCTCGACGGCCTCGCTCATGGCCTCGGTGATGCTCTCCACGAGACGACTCATGTGGATTCCCTTTTTCTCGGCCGGGACGTCTATCGTGACCTCGAAGAGCGGGAGGAACGTGTAGACCTTTCCCTTCCAGTTAATCTTGGCGACGCTCCTGAGGTTGGTTATGCCAACTCGCCTGAGGGGTTCTCTAATCTCCGGAACTTCTTCCTGAGTCTCAATCACTTCTCTCACCCGGGGTTGGCTTGAGAAAAGGTCTTTTAAAGTTAAGCCCGGAGCTCGTTCACCATGTAGTAAACAGTCCTAAGGGGAATGCCGAGGCGCTCGCTGATTTCCCGCATCGGGACGCCTTTCTTGGCCAGCTCGCGGACGAGCTTCACCGTTTTTTCGTCGTACTTCCTCGGCCTTCCCCTCGGCCTGTTCTCGGGGACGAGCTCTATACCAAGCTGACCGAGGGCGTAGATGACCCTCTTGGAGACCTTTGGATAGAGGCTCGGCGGACAGCTTATCCTCTTCACGTTGGGCGCGTTCTCGAGGATTTTAACGACGACCTCCTTGGTGGGCCTGAGGCTGACATAAACCTCGGTGACGTCCTCGTCGAGCTCGGAAAGCTTCCGCAGGAGCTCGTCGTAGGTTTTGGCACTCACCCGAACCTTCATGCCCTCACCCCTGCAGGAGGTCGAGGAAGCGCTTGGCCTTGTCGCTCTTTGGCATGAACTTTTCAAACTTCTTCAGCTCGCTCTCGCTGAACAGAACCTTGTGCAGGCCGGAAATCACGAACTTCTTTATGGCCTCCTCCAGCTCGGTCTCGTCAATCCCGAGGAGCTCCGCGACTTTTCCTTCGTCGTAGGGGCTCATGCCGTAGAGCAGAACCCCACCGAGGAGGTAGTTGGGAATCGTGGTTATGTCCTTCCTCTTCCCCGTCAGCTGGCCTTCCATCTCACACTTCCTCATGACGTAGATGCTCCCCTGCCCGGTCTTGAAGTCCTTCTCGTGCCTGAAGGGCAAATCAAGGATTGAGTAGTGGCAGTCGACGCAGAGCTTTATCCCCGGGAAGATGCCCAGGGTCTCGCGCTCTGTCGAGGAGGTGAGGAAGTAGTAGCGAAAGATATCCAGGCCGAGCTTTTCGGCCCCCTTCTCAGGGTCGAGGGAAGCGTAGGCCAGGGCGAGGTTGTCAACGGTGTAGTGGTTGTTTATGAGGACCCCCCTCGTCTTCACGAACGTCAAAACGCGCCAGCGGAACCTTCTTCCGAAGCGTTTCCTGAGCTCCATCTCGATGTCGGCATCGGCCGGAAGGTCGAGGCGGGCCTTCTTCAGCCTGTTGTTCTCGAAGTACTCAACCTCAATCCTTATGCTCTTCGTCCTGACGGTTCCCTTCTCGCGGAGCTTGCCCTTGATGAACTTGAAAGTTTCCCTGACCTCGATGCTCTCCCTGGCCAGAAGCCTGAGCACGTCGCCAGAGTAGGCGAGGTGTGGGAGGACTTCAAGCCTGCCGAGCTTCACGGGCTTCTCAACGGCCTTTACCTTCTCAAAGTTCTCCTTGGTTATGGCGTCTATCGGAATCTCTTTCCTGCCGAGCTTGAAGGTGTAGTTGGCCGAGAGCAGAGCCAAAGCCATCTTGTGGGCGGTTATCGCCGAACGGAGCCTCTCAAGGGCCAGGGCCCTGTTGTGCTTCTTCCTGTAAATCCACTGGAGGTGGGGGTCCTTGTTCTTCTTGTCCATGAAGCGGACTGACGGAGCCGTTTCCCCAACGCGCCTTTCAAGCTCGTCCTGAAGGTCGCTCAGAAGGGAAACGTTGCGGGAGAGGGTGTATGCTAACTTAGCGGGCTCGAAGTTCTCGAAGAGCTCGCCCAGGTCTATCCCTATGTCGTCGAGTATCTTGTTGACCTGGGCGACGAGCTCTTCAGTCGTCGTCATGGTAGCAAATCACCGTTGTTTATCTTTTCTGGCAGGTACTCCTTGGCGACGAACTCAAGGCTCTTGTTTGCCAAGGCCTGCTGTTCAATCCTGACGCCCCATTTGAGCGCTAACTTGAGCTGTCTCTGCCACTCCCTGTTCTGGAACCAGGGGTACTCCATCTCCTCCAAAATGCGCTTGTAGTCGCCCGTTGGGCCACCTTTCTTGTTGGGCGGGATTCCCTTGAGCTTCTCGGTGACGTTCTCAAGGCCGTAGCGTTTTATGTCGTCCATCGTCATGCCTACGAACCTCGCCTCGGGCGTCGCCAGCTTGTCGCTGAGGTAAGCGAGGTTAATCGAGCCCTGCTTTATGGTGGAGTAGATGTACCAACCGTAGGGGTCGCCATCGGTGAAGACGATGATTGGCAGGCCTTCCTCATAGTGGAGCCTGTGGATTAAACGCCTGACGCCGCGCGAGGCCTGTCCCTGGGTGGCTATGATTAGGGCATTTTCCTTCTTCGGGAACTTTTCCTCGATGAGACGGTCGGCCATAGCGGCAGTCTCGACAACGAGGGCGTAATCAACGTTTATCTCTGGGAACTGAATGTGCTCCACCGTTCCAGGAACCGCCCAACCGCCGCTTCCGAGCTTGCTCGCGTTGAACTCGTCCTCGCCGTCCCTAATCACTATGTCGCCGTAGATGTAACCGCGCCTGTCGGCAGTTATGTGCATCTCCTCCCTCAAAACGCCGAGCATCCTCTCCAAATCCTCGATAATCGGGTCGCTCTCGCGCTGGTCCTCGAAGGTGTTCTCCCTCGTTCCGGGAATCGTGTGCTTGTTGGCGTAGTAGGCTTCACGAAGGCTCGCGTGCTTGCCCTCACTCACGAGCCTTTTCACGTAGGCCATTATGAGTAAGGTTTGCATGAACTTTCTGGCATGAGCAACGTTGAGGAAGTAACGCCTTGAGAGCTTGTCGCCCATCTTGATTAGCCTGCTCTTCTCGTCGAAGTAAACGTTGTTGAGTCCGCGCATCGGGATGTCAAAATAGGGGTTCTTACCCGACTTGATGGCCTCAAGGACGCTCCTTCCGTACTCTTCGAGCTTGCTGAGCACCTTTTTTGGGTCGTAGGAGAACTTCTCCTTGGGCTTCTCGCGGTGTATGACCTTGCGTTTAGGCATTCTCGCTCACCTCCACAGCCTCCTTCGAGGCGAAGTGACTCTCAATGAAGTTTAGGAAGTACTCCCTAATCTTCTCCTCGGGCTCGCCCGTCAGAACGCTCAGAGCCCTCGCTATCTCGGGCACGTACTTCTCGAAGGTCTTCTTTCTCTTTACCTGGTAGAGGCGCCTGTGCTTTCCGCTGAGGTAGGTCTGCAGTCTTCTCGCCGCGTCCATTATGGCCAGGCGAATCTCGTTGTATATCTCGTCAACGCTCGCTATGCTCTGCTTTCCAGTTCCAGTGTAGGGGACGTGGACTGAAACCACGTTAATCATGAGCACGAGGGGCGTTCTGTCGAGGTCGTCAACTTTATACCTCTTCCAGTCTATAGAGCGCGCCGCCTGGGTGGTTACGCACGAGCCCGCGTCAAACAACAGTGGGACGCGGTTCGCGTAGCGGAGGAGCTCAAAACCGCTCGGTATCTCTCCGCCGTAGGCAAGGCCAACTTCAACCTGGAAGGGGATTCCACCTGAGTACACCTTGGGGGGTCTCGTTACGGCCGTCACGAATTCAGGCTTAAGGATTCCCTTCAAACCCTTCTCAATGTTCTCCTCGCCTATGGGCCTGAGGCCGTGCGTCGGCGGAGCGAGGAACTTCATGTACTTGAAGGCCTCGACTATCTCCTCGGCCTCATGCCAGGTGAGCTTCTCGGGCGGTTTCTCCATCATCTTCGCGACCTGCTTGACGACCTTGGTGTAGCCCCTGAAGGAGCGGAGAACGGCTTTGACTTCACCCTTCATGAGCCTCTCGTAGAGCTGTTCCTGGACCTTCTTGTCCTCGACGGTTTTGATGAGCCTCAGTGCCGCTATGTACTCGACGAGCTCGTCAACCTTCTTGTCGCTTATCCTTGAGAATTCCCCGATGAGGAAGCGCCTCACACTCTGCCGTTTAGTCTTCTTGGCCATTCTGTAGACGTCGTCCGTCAGGACACCCTTCGGGTGGGGCTTCATCTCCACAGGTGGCTCGGGAACCTCTTCACTCGAGCGCGGGAAGACTATCAGCCTTCCGTCGGGCTCGATGAGCTCTATGTGGGCGTGGGGGTTCGCTATGGCGGTGAGCTTGAGGTACCAGTAGACGCCCTGTTTGGAGCGCATGTACTTGACGTTCTTTACCTCGAGCTCTATCCTCGTCCCGTGCCAGCCGTCTGGATTCGGGTGCCTCTCCTTCTTGACGATTTTACCCTCGTTCTTGTCAACGTCTATCTTCACCCAGGCCTCGATAATCTCGTCGCCCGTTGAAGTAATCACGCGGGTCGCCTTTCCGCTCGTTATCTGGGCGAACATGACAGCGCCGCTTATACCGATACCCTGCTGGCCGCGGCTCTGTATGTTTCTGTGCGCTTTGGTTCCAGCCAGCATCTTTCCGAAGACGTGGGTTATGTATTTCTCGGGTATTCCAGGACCGTTGTCCTCAACGACGACCTTGTAGTGCTCCCTTCCAAGCTCCTCAATCTCAACCCTTATGTAGGGCGGAATTCCAGCCTCTTCACAGGCGTCGAGCGAGTTCGTGACCGCCTCGTGGACGAGCGTTGTGAGCGAGCGGACTTTTCCAGTGTAGCCAAGCATTGCCGCGTTTCGCCTGAAGAACTCGCTGACGCTCTGGATTTTGAACTCCTTAAAGAGCTGACTCGCCTCGGCCATCGTCATTCCTCCTCCCAATCCTCAGACTCGGGCCCGCCCTCAAGGGCCTCGTAGTAGGCGGAGCTTTCGAGCTCCAAATCCTTCTTGCGCCTTTCGAGGTAGCGGTAAACGACACCGTGTGGCGAGCCCCTTGCGAGCTTCTCTACAGCCGTTCTGGCCACTTCGACCTGAATCGGGTTGCCGATAATCGCGACGGTCTTTCCGTAAACGCTAACGTCGGCGCCACTCATCTCCTCAATAATCTCCCTCGTCCTTCCCTTCCGCCCGATGATTCTACCCCTTACCCTGGGCAGGGCGTTCTTCTCGTTTCCGACGACGATATCCGTGAGGTTTACAACCTCGAGGATTTCACCCTCGTTGAAGAGCCTGAAGGCCCTCTCGGGGGAGAAACCTCTGCCTATGGCCAAAACCACATCCCTTGCCTTCCAGACGGCGAGCGGGTCTTTCGTCTTCTTCGTGGCAGTGATGAAAACCTCTCCCGTCTCGCTGTCCACCTCTATCTTGGTTCCGGTGCGCTCTTCGATTTCCCTCTTCGTTTTGCCCTTCTTACCGATGAGGACGGCTATCCTCTCCCTGGGAATCCTCACGAACTCCTCCTGCTCGCCCTCAGCGAGGTAATCAATCTCACTCTCTTTTTCCTTAATTGGCCTTCCGTCCTTATCAACGCGCTCGTACTTCTTCAGGAGCCTCTCAAACTCGTCCATGCTCTCACCTCTCAATCAGCTCGCGGAGCTTCACCTCGTAGTCTTCAACATCAACCCCCTTCCTCGCGAAGTAGTTGGTAACGTTCCTCAGGTCGCGCTTTAAAAGCTCGACGCTCATCCTGTTCCTCCTGACGGTGGCCTGCGACCAGTCTATAACCACCGGCCCGTCCCAGAGCAGGACGTTGTACTCGCTCAAATCGCCGTGAACCATGTCACCGCGCTTCCAGAGCCTCTCAATGACGCCGATTAAATAGCTGTAGAGCTCCTCGAAATCCTTCTTCTCAAGCTCCCTCTCAACGTCCTTCAGCCTCGGAGCGGGCATCTCATCGCCGATGAACTCCATTACCAAGACGTTGTTGCGGAAGATTACCGGTTCGGGAACGCGAACCGCGTACTTTATCGCCCTCTGGAGGTTCTTAAACTCCCTCCGCGTCCAAACGAAGACGAGCTTCCGCATGTCCTTCGGCAGGTAGCCGATGCGCGGGTCGGCGGCGAGGTACTCCCATATCCTTCTGAACTCGGTGGTGTACGTCCTGTAAATCTTCACCGCTATCCTGTTGCCCTCGGCGTCAACGCCAGCGAAGACGTTTGCTTCCTTGCCAGTGCTTATTACGCCGTAGAGCTCCTCTATTTTACCGCGCCTGTGGAGGTAGGCAAGGGTTTCTTTCGTCGTCCTGTCGAAGACCTCGTTGGCTATCTTGTAGAGCTCGCTGTCCTTCTCCCGCTTATCCCTGAGGCCCAGTATCTCCTCGACTTCCCGCTCAATGGCTTCCTCGCGCATCTCCCATCACTCGGAATCAGAACAACAGCTCTCCGCCCGTGAGGAAATCCTGGCTTATCTTGCCCTTCCTGAGGAGCCAGTCCACCTGGGTTCTCGTGTAGCGGTAAACTATGTCGCCGCGCTCGTCGGTCTGAACGGGCCAGGGCTGGACGATGACGACGTCGCCAACGCGCATCCACATCCTTCTCCTGAGCTTGCCCGGAATCCTGCATCTCCTTATCTTGCCGTCCTCGCAACGGACGTCCATCCAGCCCGCTCCGAGGGCCTGCTCTATAACTCCGAAGAGCTGTCCTTTGCTTCTGTCAGGGAGAGGAACACGAATAACCTCGTCACCCTCCACCTGCCTGTTCTTTTTACCTTTTCCACCCTTGTACGCCATGAGCATCACCCCCAACCGCTCTGCGTGAGCCCTTATAAGCTTACCCCTGCAAAAATTCTCCAACTGCCCTTTGGCCCCAAACTTTTAAAATTTTTGCAACGAGATTACCCAGATTTGCCCATCATAGGAACATTAAAGTTTAAAAACGGACCGAAATACTTGGAGTGGGATTGATATGACCGCGGTGGAAGCCGAAAACCTGACGATACTCTACGAGGGCAAACCTGCCTTGAGCGACGTGACGTTCAGGTTAGACGAGGGCAAAACCCTGCTCCTCCTCGGCCCAAACGGTGCGGGAAAGACTACTTTGCTGAAAACGATAGCCTGCTTCCACCGCGAATACCGGGGAAAGCTCCTCGTCTTCGGGAGGAATCCCTGCGACGCGAGGTATCTGATAGGCTACGTCCCCCAGAGCAGTTCCCTCAACGAGCGCGTTCCGCTCACGGCCCTCGAAGTTGTCGCGATGGGCGGGCTCTACAGGAGGGGCTTCGTCCACTTTAAAATTCCTGAGGAGATTCTGAGAAAGGCCGAAGAAGTTCTAACCTTTGTCGGCCTCGGACACGTCAAGAACAGGCTTTTCCGCGAGCTTTCTGGGGGACAAAAGCAGAGGGTTCTCCTCGCGAGGGCTTTGATGAGCGACCCCAAGCTTCTCCTCCTCGACGAGCCTCTCTCAGCGTTGGACCCGAGCGCGAGGGCCGAGGTCACGAACGTCCTCAGCAAGATAAAATCCGAGAAGAACGTCACGATGATAATAACGACCCACGACATAAACCCGCTCCTTGAGATAGGCGACCTCGTGATGTTGATTAACAAAAGGCTGATAGCCTTTGGAAAACCGGAGGAAGTCCTCACAGATGGAGTCATCAAGTCCGTCTACGGCCCGCTGGCGAAGGTAATCCCGGTAAACGGGAAGCTCTACTGCATAACCGGCGACTTCCACATCCACAGGGGCAGGGGTGGTGGCCTGTGATTCCGGAGTTCATCCTGAGGGCAATCCTCGCGAGTATAATGGTCAGCGTCCTCCTCGGCCTGCTGAGCCCGTTGATAAACACCAAGGGCCTGGCTTTCCTCACGCACGCTCTCTTTCATGCCCTTCTCCTTGGAGCCGTCCTTGGGATGATTCTCGCGCTCCTCTTCAACAGCTACGCCCTTGTAACCCTCGTCGCGCTCATAGTGACGATTGTAATCGTCCTAATCATAGCCCAGCTCGAAAAGCTCGGCTTCACCCCGGATTCAGCGGTTGGAATAGTGGCGAGCTTCGTCGCTGGACTTACCGTTCTCGGCTTCGGAATCCTCTACAAGGTCATGGCGAGCAGGCCCTACTTCCCGCTTACCGAGAACATCCTGTCATACCTCACGGGCGACATCTTCCTCATCACGCTTAACGACTTGGCCGTGCTCATCCTCGGCGGTGCGCTCATCTTCTTCGTCCTCCTCTTCCTCTACCGCGACTTCCTCTACCTCAGCTTCGACCCGGAGGGGCTTGAGAGCTACGGCGGGAACGCAAGGGCTTACCTCATGATTCTCTACGTCCTCGTGGGGGCAATTGGCGCTTTAATCGTCCAGACTGTCGGCCTGATAACACTCCAGGTCGTTGCCGTTCTGCCCGGCGCGATAGCGCTGATGGTGAGCTCGGATTTGAGGAAGGTTCTCGCGGTTAGCCTCCTACTCACCCTCACTGTCCAGCTTTCGTCGGTTGTTTTAGCTTACTTCACGGCAATCCCACCGAGCGGTATAGCGACTATAATGCTGGGCGTAATCTACGGCGCGCTCCTCTTCCGGAGGTGAAACTTTGGGGCGGAAGATAGCGGGCATCGACGAGGCAGGCAGGGGGCCTGTTATAGGCCCTATGGTCATCACGGCTATAGTCGTTGACGAGGATAACCTGCCGGGACTTGAGGAGCTCGGAGTCAAGGACTCAAAAAAATTGACGCCGAAGAGGCGCGAGAAGCTTTTCAACGAGATTCTAAGCCTTGCGGACGATTACGTCGTTCTAATACTCTCGCCAGAGGAGATAAGCTCCCGCGAGGGGACGCTCAACGAATTCGAGGTAGAGAACTTCGCGAAAGCCCTGAACTCCCTGAAGGTGAAGCCCGACATGATTTATGCCGATGCTGCCGACGTTGACGAGGAGCGCTTTGGGAGGGAGCTGAAGGAGAGGCTGGGGTTTAAAGCCGAAATCATAGCGAAGCACCGAGCCGACGCGCTCTTTCCGGTGGTTTCCGCCGCTTCAATCGTCGCAAAAGTAACCCGCGACAGGGAAATCGAGGGGCTGAAAGAGAAATACGGCGAAATCGGGAGCGGCTACCCGAGCGACCCGAGGACAAGGGCTTTCCTTGAGGAGTACTACAGGGAGCACGGTACCTTCCCACCGATTGTGCGGAGGGGATGGAAGACGCTGAAGAAGATTGAAGAGAGGCTCAGGGTGGAGATGGAAACCAAAAAGTCAAAGAAAGGCCAGCTCAGTCTTGAGGACTTTCTGGGGAGGTAGCTTTCTCAGAGCCAAGCTTTTGGAAGGCCCAGTCCTTGAACCCCTTCAGTTTCTCCCAGTAGAAGTCCAAGGAGCTTCTGAAGGCCTCCCACCTGAGGAGCTCGTTCAGGGCGACGCCAATGACAACAGAAGCCGGCGGAACGAGAACCGTTGCGTAGAAGCTGAACTGCGTCTTCCCGCCGAGGGCGTACTGGAGGGCGAAGAGGCCGATGGTGCTCCAGAAGACCATGAAGGGCGCGAGGATTCCGGGCTTTCTCCTGTGAAGCCAGGGCATCGCAAAGATTAGAACGACCATGCCGAGAAGGAGAACCGGGTCGGTGCTCGCGAAGACGTTGGGGTTGAAGTGGAAGGGAAAGGCCCTGTAGTTGATAAACCACTCCCAGAAGGGTGAGGTGTTCGGGTTCGGACCCTTGTAGCTGAGGTGCCACCTGAAGCTTCCAAGGAACTCCCTGAGCCAGGGAACGAAGCCTATCACTTTGATTATGGGGAGCTCCGGGAGCAGGAAAACGATGCCAGGAATTATGACGACAATTGAGAAGAACCTTACGAAGGACTTTTCCCTCTTGAGCGCCCTCCATAGGAGGACCGGCCAGCCGAAGGCACCGCTGAGCTTCGTTGCCCCGGCGAGGCCCAGGGATATTGAAGAGCCGAGCTCCATTTCGTAGGCCAGGGCGAGGACGAACAGCGCGACGAAAAACGCCACATGGATGTCAAGCATTGCCGCGACAGAGGTTGCCTGAAGCGTCGGGTCTGCAACCACGAAGGCGAGCGCTATGAGCGACGCAAGGTAGCTTTTACTTATCCTGTAAGCGGCCAGAACGACGAGGAGCTCTATGAGGGCGAACTCGATTATACCCGGGAGGCGCCAGTTGATTGGCTTGTCCCCGAGCAGAACCATGCTCAGCATTATGATGTCCTTTCCGAGGAATGGGTGCTCCGTGTTGAGGTAGTTCTGTATGTTCTCTTTATCAGGATACCTGAAGCCGGGGACGAGGTAGTAGCTCCCCTCGGGCAGCTGGGTCGAGAGCTTTTCAAGGAAATCCAGATACTCCTCCGCGGGAATCTCGTAGTAGACCCCGGGAAAGTTGTAGTACTCGATTCTAAGCCTCACACCACTGAAAGCCGCTATGGCATCGGCCGTGCTCAGGTACTTGAACTTGTCGCTCTCGTTTGCGAATATGAGGTTGACGCCGTAGGTGCCGTTGTGCTCGTAGGTAACGTTGACTCCGAGGAGGTGAAGGACGTTCCTGCTCGCGGGCACGTACCAGACCTCGTCGCCGATGTAGTCATTAAGACCCTCCTGAGAAGCGAAGTGATAGGCGAACCACACGGTACCGACCATCGTTAGGGCAACGATGAGCGTAAAAGCGGCCCTCTTCCAGTCCATTATTAACACCGCTCAAACTAAGCAGGCAACGTTTTTAAGCCTCTCTCCTTAGGCGAGAACATGTTGGCGGAAATCACCGAGGAGAAAGTCAGGGAAGCAATGGAGCTCATAAAGCGCGGTTTCGACGAGAAGAAGCTCCGCGCGAGGCTCGGCAAGAACTGGGAGCTCATAACAGAGATAGCGAGGGCGAGGATTAGGGCTAAAGATAAGTTCTCGCGCGACGACCTGTGGATGGACCTTGAAGGCCTCCGCTACGCCACCCACGAGGTGGTCGCAAAGTACCGTGCCGAGCGACTGAAAGAGTTTGGCGTTAAAAGTATCGCCGACGTCTCCTGCGGAATCGGAATCCAGCTCATCTTCTACGCGATGAAGGTCGAGAAAGCTTATGGAATAGACATAGAACCGCTCAAAATAGAGTTCGCGAGGAGGAATGCCGAGCGCTATGGAGTTACTAACATCGAGTTCATAAACGCAGATTCGCTAGCACCCGAAACCGTGGAGAAAATCGACGCGGAGGTAATCTTTTCCGACCCTGCCCGGCCTCCGGAGATGCCGGAAAGGAGGCTTGAAGACCTGCTCCCAAGCCCGCTGGAAATTTACAGGGTCTACAGCTCGAAGACCGACGCGTTCATATTCGATTTGCCCCCTCAGATGAGGCGTGAGAGGGTTCCCTGGAAAGGTGAGTTCGAGTACATTGATTTGCACAGCCACCTCAACAGGCTGACTTTCTACACCGAACCTCTCGCGAAAGCCGAGAGGAGCGCCGTAATCCTGCCCGCTGGCGTCAGGCTTGAGAGCGACCCGAACCTTGAGAAGGTCGTCGAGTGGACTGAAAAGCCCGGCCAGTACCTCTACGAAATCCCGCAGGCAGTGGATTACGCCGATTTGCTCAATGAGCTGTTCCACGTTCTCAACGGGGACGCAAAGATGCTCCTTCGCGAAAAGAGGCGTGTTCTGGCTACGGGCGACGAGCCGATTAAGAGTCCCTACCTCAAGAGAACCTATTCAGTCGTTGCCGTCCTGCCCTTCCACCCGGTCAGGATTAACGACCTCCTGAAGAGGGAAGGCTTTGGAAGGGCAACGCTGAAGATGAGCGTCCTGCAGGAGGAGTACTGGCGGATAAGGCGGAAGATAGAGGCAGGCTTGAAGGGCGATAGGAGGGCTTTCGTCTTCAAGGTCGGGGAGAAAGCGGTCATAGCCGAGGCGCTATAGCTCCTCTATCTTCGCGTTCCTAATCTTCTTTGAACCTATTCTCAGCCCTTTGAAATAGTTAACGTATTCCTCAGGGAGAAAAGAGTCGAGGTTCGTTGACTTCAGGCGTTTTTTCTTCCTTCTGGGCTTCTCATCGGATTTTATCCTGGGCTTCACGTCCCCGAGGAACTCGTCAAGCTTCCTGTTCATCCGCCCACCCACCGAAGATTGAAGCCGTTGTATAAAGGCTTTTCCCCGGTTCAACCTTCTTAGGAAAGCTTTTAACTTCATGGGTTTATCAGGGGAAAGAGTAAGGGGTGAGGATAATGTGTGGAATCATAGGCTACATCGGTGACAGAAAAGCCTGTGAAGTAATCGTCAAGGGTCTCAAAAGGCTCGAATACCGCGGTTACGATTCTGTTGGCGTTGTAACTGAGGAAAACGGGAAGCTGTACATCAAGAAGGGAGTTGGAAGCGTTGACGAGGTCACGAAGAGGTTAAAGCTCCTCGATATGCCCGGAAAGCGCGGTGTCGGGCACACCCGCTGGGCGACGCACGGCGTTCCGAACGATATTAACGCTCACCCCCAGAAGGACTGCACCGGAAAGATAGCGCTCGTCCATAACGGCATAATCGAGAACTTCGCGGAGCTGAAGAAGGAGCTGGTTGAGAAGGGCCACACCTTTGAGAGCGACACGGACACTGAGGTTATAGCCCATTTGATAGAGGAGGAGCTGAAATCGAGCGAGAACTTTGAAGAAGCCCTCAGAAAGGCCCTCCTGAAGCTTAAGGGTTCCTTTGCCCTTGGAATCGTTTACACGGGAGAGCCCGACAGGCTCTACTTCGTGAGGAACGAGAGCCCGCTCGTCCTTGGAATCGGTGAGGGCGAGAACTTCGCGGCGAGTGATGTTCCAGCTTTCCTCGAGTACACCAACAGGGTCGTCTTCCTCGACGACATGGAGTACGCAGTCGTTACGAAAGACTCGTGGGTCGTGAAGAGGCTCGAAACCGGCGAGAAAGTCGAGAAGGATGTCAAGACGATAGAGTGGACCCTTGAAATGGCTGAGAAAGAAGGTTTCTCCCACTTCATGCTCAAGGAGATATTTGAACAGCCGAGGGTTCTGAGGGATGCCATTCACGGGAACGCCAAGGTAATCGGAGATGTCGCAAAGGAGATAGCGGATTACGAGAAAATCTTCATCGTTGCGATGGGGACTTCCTATCACGCGGGCCTCGTGGGCAAATACCTCTTCCAGAGGCTTGCCAAAAAAATTCCAATCGTTGAGGACGCCAGCGAGTTCCGCTACGAGTTCGAGGACCTGATTGATGAAAACTCCCTCGTCATAGCGATAACACAGAGCGGTGAAACGGCCGACACGCTCGCGGCAATGAAGCTCGCGAAGAGAAAGGGGGCGAAAGTTCTGGCCATAGTCAACGTGGTCGGCAGTATGGCGACGAGGATAGCCGATTTAACGCTCTACACCCACGCGGGGCCTGAAATAGGCGTCGCGGCGACGAAGACCTACACGACACAGCTCGCCGTCTTGACCATGCTCGCCATCGAGCTGGCCAGAACCCTCGGAACTGCTGATGAGGAGTATCTCAAAGAACTTGAGGAAGGCTTGAGGAGAGTCCCAGACCTCATCGAGGACATCTTGAACCTGAACGAACCGCTCAGGGAGCTTGCAGAGGGGTTGAAGGACAGGGAGAACTTCTTCTACATAGGAAGGGGCATAGGCCTTCCGACGGCCCTTGAAGGCGCCCTAAAGCTCAAGGAGATAAGTTACATCCACGCCGAGGGATTGAGCGCGGGCGAGCTCAAGCACGGGCCGTTGGCGTTGATTGAGGACGGCATCCCGGTCGTGGCGATAGCACCGAACGGGAAGACCTTTGACAAAATGCTGGGTAACATCGAGGAGGCCAAGGCGAGGGGGGCACACATAATAGCCCTCGGCTCCTCCGAAAGGTTGCGCGAGGTCTCGGATGCGTTTATCGAGATGCCAGACCTTGATGAGACCCTCACCCCGATTCCCTACATCCTCCCGCTCCAGCTTCTGGCTTATCACCTTGCCGTGCTGAGGGGCAACGACCCCGACAAGCCGAGGAACCTTGCCAAATCCGTTACGGTTGAATGAGGTGGTGCGAATGAAGACAGACGTTAAAGAAAAAAGGAAACGTAAGGGGGCCAAAGCAGAGCTCTCCAAGTTTTACGTCCTTTTCAGGGAGTACGGGTTGCCGATTATAGTGCTCCTCTTCGCGTACGTTGGCTACAAGATAAGGGCGGTCACTTCGAGCTACAAGACGTTCCTCGACCCGGACACCTTCTTCCACTTTGAGATGTACAAGCTGGCAATCCACGAGTGGATTCCCAAGTATTACGCCTACGCCGAGCCCCCGATGGGCATAAAGGCCAGCGGTTACCTGGCGCTCTACACGATGCAGGCGCTCTTCTACAAGATAACCCACGCCCTCTTTGGCTGGAGTGAGCTCCAGGCCTTCAAGGTCTGGCCACCGTTCGTCGGCGCGATGATAATCATAGCCGTCTTCCTCGTCGGCAGGAAGCTCCACTCAAACTGGGCCGGCTTCTGGGGAGCAGGCTTAATGATGGGCTTCTACGGAGCAATAACAAAGACTTACTCCGGAAACAACCGTGGTGAAGGGCCCTTCATGATGTTCTTCCTCTTCGCGTTCTACTTCCTGCTCGTTTACCTCGACGAAAAGGAGTGGAACTGGAAGAAAATAGCCGGTGCAGTGGCGTTCCTCATACTCAGCCCGATTTACATGGGAGTCTGGACAGGTAGTCCGCTCGGCGTCATGATTTTCCTTGCAACCGGTGCAGTTGTCCCGGTCGTGTTCTTCGCATTCGGAAAGATAAAAGAGCTCAGGCGCTTCGTCTTCGAGTATTACCCGATACTCGGCGTCTCAATAGTCCTCGGACTCATCGGGGCCCACGTTGGGTTCGTTGGAATAAAGAACTTCCTAATATTCTCCCTTGAGGTTCTCCTCGCGATGGTGGCCCTCGCTCTGGTTATGCTCTACGGCGAGAGGGTCGGCCTCAACTACTCCGACTTAGCTCACAGGCTCGGAACCGTTATCGGCGTCTCGATAGCGGGATTCCTTGCGATATACGCCTACTTCGGAAAGGACCTCTTCAACTTCCTCAAAGCGGCGACGCGTTCGACCCCGCTCTACCAAACTGTTGCCGAGCTCCAGGGTCTCAGCTGGAGCCAGGTCATCAAGACCTTCAGCCTCAAACCCGTTTACAGGAACGGTATCGTCGTCAAGGGCGACAGTATAATATTCCTCCTCTCAATAGCCGGCCTCGTTGTCCTCCTCTGGAGGTTCTACAGACACGTTAAGGAGGGAAGCTACGAGCTCTACAAGGACTTCATGCCGATATTCTACTACTTTGGCGTCCTTTACCTCTTCCAGCAGGCCGTCAGGTTCTCTTTCCAGGCCTCTGGCGCGGTCATACTCCTCGCGGGCATCGCCCTCGGGGAGGCCTTCATCTTTGTGGAGAACATGAAGGACACGACCACAACGAAGACCCTCTACGCGCTCTTCCTGGTGTTGATTCTCTTCCCGATGCCATACATAAGCGCCGACTATTCCTACACCAACCAGAAGCTCATGATGAACAGCTACCGCACCATAAACCCCGAAATGCCCGGTAGCGTGCCGGAAGCTTGGACGGACGCCCTGTTCTGGCTCAGGAACAACAGCGACCCATACTCAACAGTGCTCAGCTGGTGGGACTACGGCTACTGGGAGGAGTCAAGCCTGCTCAGCCACAGGAGGGCCGTTAGCGACGGTGGTCACGGCTACGACAGGAGGTACATAATTGCCAAGTTCTTCTCACACTACGGTGCGAAGGGTGAGGTCGACCTTGAGGCCTGGGAGAACAGGTACGTAATAACCTTCCTCGACCCATTTGACGGCCAGAGCGACTTCGGCAAGTTCGGCGCCATTGCCTACCTTGGAGGTGCAATAACCCACGGCGAGAGCTTTGGAATGTTTGGCTACGTCCCGGCCCAGAACATCCTCATCCAGAACAACACCGTCTACGTCAACCTCGGCAACAACCAATACATGAAACCCAAGATGACCATTGACCTCGTCAACGGGCACTTCTACAAGGCCAACGGAAGCGCCTCGCCCTACGTACTTTACGTCGTTCCTTACAAGACCTCCAACAACCAGCTTTATCCCGTCGGAATCCTCGCCTACGAGAAGATAGCCTTCAGCAACTACGTGAGGCTTGCACTTCACCTCCCGTATTCGATTAACGAGTGGGACGCCCAGAAGCTCTTTGCCAACTTCAAGCTCGTATACACCGGCTACAACGGCTACCTCAAGAGGCAGGGAATCTACGACCCGAGCGTCAGGGTCTACGAGTTCACCCCCTTCGCGATATACAGGATGGACTTCCTCCAGAACGGAACCTGGAAGCCGTTCTACAGCACTATGGCCGGAGGAAAGCCCCCCCTCGGCAATCAGACGCTCAGGCTCTGGATTTCGGCCTTTGGAAGGGACGTCAAGGACGGCACCATAATCTTCGAGGCCTACAACGGAACGGAGCTCGTCGAGAGGAAGGTCGTTGCAGAGAACGTCAACATAAACCACCTCAACGAGACCCCAGTTGAGGTTCACCTCTACGTACCCAACGCCACCAAGTACCGCTTCCTCCTCGTCCAGGACGGCCCGGTCGGTGTTACGAACGGCCCGGTCTACGTTGACGGAAAGCTTGCGAATCCAAGCTGGGTTCTCGGGCCCGGTCAGAGCGGAACGATTAAGCTCACCGAGGCCTTTGAGGGGGACTACACTAACGTTGAGTTCACCCTCAGGGGCGTCGTCTACTACTACGTAGCCCCCAACGGCCCGGACATATACAAGCCGGACTTCTACCTCGAACCGCACATGGACATCGTGGGCTACATCCCGGTGAAGACCATCCCGAGCGTCAAGAAGGGCGACAACGTAATCACCGGAAAGGCAAGCGTCCCCGAGGACTTCATTGATAGCTACATAAACGAGCTTAAGAAGAAGTACGGCGACAAGGTCGTCATCGTCAGCAAGAGGATTGAGCCGATATTCATCGCTAAGAAGACCTACGTCCTCTGGGAGGGGAGCTGAGCTTTCTCCCCTCTAACCGCTATGAAGGCCCCAAGCCCCTTACATTTTTTGTAACATTTCTTATCCACTTTCTCCGCGAGGCCAAGGAACGGCCAGAACGAGGGAAAGAATATAACCCCGGCGCTCTCAACTTTCTCGAAGCCGGCGTTTCTGAGAAGTTCTTCAAGCTCCTTTGGCGTGTAAAAGCGCGCGTATCTGTAAGCGGTCTCGATGAGGAGGCTCTTCAGCCGTTTGAATAGAAACCAGAGGCTCCGCCCGTTCATCGTTCCTATCAGGACTTCCCCTCCAGGCTTCAAAACGCGATGGATTTCCCTTAAAACCTTCTCAGGCTCGTGAATGAACTCGAACATCGTGACGCTGAGAACGAGGTCAAAGCTTTCATCGGGAAAGGGAAGTGAGTAGGCGTCTCCTTTGACGCAGTTAAGACCCTTCGAGCGCGCTATTCTGAGCATTCCCTCGCTCGCGTCGAGACCGATTACGTCAAAGCCCCTCATTTTAAGCTCAAGGGTGTAGTTGCCCGTTCCACAGCCGAGGTCCAAAGCTCTGCCGGATTTCGTCCTGAGCATCGAGAAGACGAGCCACTTTTCTATTCTATCCACGTATTGGCCTGTCTTTGTTCTGTACCAGTCGTCGTATCTGCTCGCTATCCTGTCGAAGTACTCCATCAAAACTTCACCTTGCCCTCGATTGTCAGCTTCTTGTCGGTTCTGTCGTCTATCCTCAAGCTTATGACTACGCGCTTTGCTCCAGCCTTCAAAATCGCCTCGTGGCACTTCTTCACCAGCTCAAGGATTTCGTCTATCGAGCCCTCGACGACAGTCCCCATCGGGCAGAGCTGGTATTTGAGCCCGCTCTCCTCGATTACTTGGATAACGGGTTTAAGGTACTCGCCGACGCTCGGACTTCCCGTTCCGAGGGGAAAGATGCAGAGTTCCGCGACGGCCATCAGCCACCACCCGCCGGCGGGAAGATGTGCACCTCGTCATCGTCCTTGAGTTCGGTGTCAAGGCCGTCCAGGTGGAGGATGTTATAGCCGTTGACTAAAATCATGCCGTCTATCGGCTTGTTCGGCCCAACGCGCGGGCTCTCAAGGAGTTCCTTTTTAATCTCGGGGCTGTAGTGCTCGGCGAGGTAGTCTATGAGCTCCCTCACTGTTTTCACGCCGTGAACCTCAACCTCCTTCTTTCCAATGAGCTCGCGAAACGTAGCGTAGAACCTCACCCTCATTAGACACACCTAAGGTTAATGGATGGAAACCCTTAAAGCAATTTCCACTTACTATTTTAAGGTGGCGAGAAAGTGCTGAACGTAGAGCCCGGAGAATATTACTCAATCGTTGATAAGCTGTTTGCATCGAGGATAGTTGAGGCAGTCGAACCACTCGGTGCAAGCGTTGAGAGAATTGACGCTAAAATCAGGCACGAGGGAAGGGTTCTCTTCTTGAGCTTCGAGGTTGAGGTTGTCCAGCACAGCCTCACCGGGATAGTGGACCTGGAAACCGTTATCCAGGGAATCGTTGAGAAGCTCATTCAAAAAGCCAACTCATCCTTTGGAAAGCTCTACGGGGTTGTGTTTGCCCTTGAGTCACTTAAGGTCAGGGAAAACGTGCCGAGGGGAACCGAAAAAACCGAGGTCAAGCTCGTGGTCAGCGGTCCGCCCGAACTGGAGGATTCCCTTCGCAGGCTCGGGAGGGGTTTAATGATAACCCTGAAGGACTGGGGAGTGCCTATCTCATCCCTAACCGTAACAACGGACCTTGTTTCTCCAAAAGTTGTCTCCATCGTCCTCAGGCTCACCAAGAAAATGAGCGAGGTCGAGAAGGATACCCTTAGGGACGCCGTTGAGGCTAAGGCCAGAAACTACGCAAAGGCGCTCCTGCCCGAAAACCTCGAGGTTCAGGTCAAGGTTCTCGACCCGAGCGACAGGAAAATCGCCCAAGTCATGAAGCGCGTAAAGAATATAGAGAAGGAAATAGAGATGCTAACGCAGGACGAAGAAATCAGAAAGCTCATGGAAGCTTTAGGGAAGTCTCCCTCGCCCTGATATAGTCGAGCAACGGCTGAATCCTCTTCCAGACCTCCTCAACACTACCCTCACCGTCAACCCTCACGTATATCCCCTTGTTGCGATAGAACTTTATTATCGGCTCCATGTTCTTCGTGTAGATTCTGTACCTCCGCTCGACAACCTCACGCCTGTCATCCCGTCTCTGAATCAGCTCCGAGCCGCAGACGTCGCAGATTCCGGGCTTTTTGGGTGGGTTGTATTTGACGTGGTAAACTGCGCCACAGTTCGGACAGATTCTCCTTCCGCTTATCCTCTCGACACTGGTTTCAAGGTCTATGAAAATCTCAAGGGCCAGGTCAAGCCTTATCCCGTGGTCGTATAGGTAGCTCTCAAGGGCCAAGACCTGCTCCGGAGTCCTTGGATAGCCGTCGAGGATGAAGTTCTCCCTCTGGCGCCTCAGCTTGGATATTATGAGCGTGTTCACAATCGTATCAGGAATCAGCTCACCCCTGCTCAAGTAGGCTTCCATCTCCTTCCCTATCGGCGTTCCGCGCTCTATTTCGCGCCTTATCAGGTCGCCCGAAGAAATATACGTCAGACCGTAGCGCTCCACTATCCTGCGGGAATGCGTGCTCTTTCCGCTTCCGGGAGGGCCAAAAATCAGAATGTTCACCGCGCACCACCATTAAACATTTATGCACATAAGTTGAATAAACTTTTGGTGATGGCCGTGAAGCTGAGCACCGGCTACGTCCGCGCGAGCGGTTATGCCCACAAGGTAAGGCGCGTTCTATTTGCTCTCGCCAGAAAGAAGGTCGAGCCGAAGGAGATTATACGCGCCTCTGCCGAGCTCAACCAGAGGATTTTCGAGGAGTTCCAGAGGCTCAACGTCTCGAAGGAGGACGTTGTAAGGATTACCGTCGAATTCCAAATCAAGGACGGCTCGATAGTCTGGGACTACGACTCGCTCAGGATTGAGGTCTACAGGAAGGGTGAAGAGGAGAGGCTCGCGAAGGCGATGGAAGAAGTGGAGGAGCGCGAGAGAGAACTGGAGGAGAAGATTAGGGCCATCGAGGAGGTCGCCCTCAACCTCAAGAAGCTCACGGACGAGCTAATCGAGAGGATTGAGGAGCTCAAGCAGGAGCACACCTCCCTCAAGCTCAGGGCGGAGGAGTGAGCGAGTCGAGGAATATGTTGACGTAGGCAACGACGTGCGAAGCAAGGTAACTCTTTTTCCCGACGCTCACCTTTTCCGCTATCCCCTCCAAGAATGCTTCGTCCTCCCGGCTCAGTCCCTCGTGGTCGCCGAGGATGAAGGCGACGTTTCTTCCGAAGGAAACCTTCTCTATCGGCTTTCCTTCCTCATGGAGGTAGTAGAGCCTTGAGTTCTTGAGCGTCAGTCTGATGACGTCTTCAAAAGTCCTGTTGCTGACGTAGAGGCCGGGGTAAACCTCAACCTCCTTCCCTGGCTCCTTCAGCCCTTCACCGGCCTTGAGGGCCTTCATTATGAGCTTCGCCGTGCTTCTCTCGTCAGGGTTGAGGCGAACTTTAAGCTGGGGCCCCTCGAAGCGTATCGCCTTCGGCGGGTTCGGCGGACCGTACAGGAGGAGCCAGACGCGCACGTTCTTTCGAAAGCCGTGCGAGAGAAGGAAGGCGGAGTTTAGAAACCGGCAGAGAACGTCTATCCTCCCGCTCGTGCCAGGTAAATCGCTCAGCTTGAAGTCGGGGCTCGTTCTGGCCTTGTTGGCCTTGATTATAAAGGTTCTCAACTCACCCCCTCCCGTGCCTCTCGTACCAGCCCCACTCCTTCTTCGGCCCGAAGGCCCTCACTCCCTTCTTGGCGAGCGTTATCCTCAGTTCTTTCGCAATCTCAGGCGTTATCTCGCCTCTGCTCTCCATCCAGTTGATTATCTCCAAAGCTTCATCGTCGGTCTCACATCTCCGGAGGAAGTCTATGACCGTCGGCTCGTAGCCGGCAAAGCTCCTCGGCTCGGCCTCTAACTCCCCTTCCTCCTCGTCGGCCCTAAAGGCCTCTATGGGAACTCCTCCTTCCCCAAGCTCCTTCGCGAGGGCAGGGAAGCGTTTTTCGAACTCCTCTTTATCATATTCCTGCCACGCGAAGTCGTCAACTGGTTTCTTCTTCCGCTCCATAGGCACACCGATTGGGTTAACGGCAGTGGGCTTATAAACCCCACCCCGAAAGGGGAGAGCATGAAGGGCTCGTACTTTCTCGTCATCAGGCTCGAGGAAGGGAGAAGTATTCGCACGAAGGGGAAAGCCTTCGAGCTCAAGCCTGGTTACTACGTTTACGTCGGTTCGGCAATGAACTCCCTCGAAAAGCGCGTCGCGAGGCACTTCCGGCGGGAGAAAAGGTTGCACTGGCACATTGACTACCTCCTCAAGGAGGCCAAGCTCCTGCGGGCCTACCTCATCCCGAGCGAGGTGAAGCTTGAGGAAAAACTCTCGCGCGAGGTTTCCCGCTTTGGTGAGCCAGTTCTTGGCTTCGGTGCAGGCGACGTTAAGGTGAGCACGAACCTCTATCGCTTTGAAAACGAGCCGGACGAAGCCCTGAGGGCAATCCTCGATAAGCTCGGACTGGGCTGGAAAATCGTTAAAAGCGAAGAAGACATAGGGAAAATATGGTGATTATATGACAGTCATCGAGGCCGTCTACGACGGCGAGACTTTCAGGCCCCTGAGGAAGGTAAACCTCCCAAAGGGGGCGAAGGTCAAAGTAATCGTCGGTGAGACGATATGGGATTTGCTTGAGGAGATTGAGGGAATTCCCGTTGATGCAAACGTCGAGGAAGTGCTCAAAGATGTCAGGGGACGAAAGCGGTTCTGATTTCATAACGTTCACTGTGATGATTAAAGAATTTTTGGAGGGATAAAAATGCTTGAAATTGGAAAGGTTGAGCGCTACATTCACGAGAAGCTGAAGAAGGAGAAGCTCCACTTCGTTCTCCTCGACCCGGACGACGTTTCGCCGGAAACGGCCGGAAAGATAGCAGAGATGAGCGAGGCTATAGGCGTTGACGCGATAATGGTCGGCGGTTCAACCGGGGCCGAGGGAGAGGTCCTCGACAGCGTCGTTAAGGCAATAAAAGAGTCCTCAAGCTTACCTGTAATCCTCTTTCCCGGCTCACACGGCGGGATAAGCAGGTACGCTGACGCGATATTCTTCATGAGCCTCCTCAACTCGAGGAACCCCTTCTTCATAACGGGCTCCCAGGCGTTGGGAGCATTTACCGTCAAGCGCTACGGAATAGAGCCGATTCCGATGGCCTACCTGATAATCGAGCCCGGTGAAACGGTCGGCTGGGTTGGAGATGCAAAGCCGATACCGAGGCACAAGCCGAAGATTGCCGCCGCTTACGCCTTAGCCGGCCAGTACCTCGGTATGCGCCTCGTTTACCTCGAAGCGGGTAGCGGTGCCCCACAGCCGGTTCCGCCCGAGATGATTGCCCTCGTTAAGAAGGTCATAGACGTTCCGCTCATCGTTGGGGGTGGCATAAGGACCGGGGAGCAGGCGAGGAGGGCAGTTGAAGCGGGGGCTGACATCATCGTTACCGGAACTGCGGTAGAAAAGGCCGGCTCAATCGAGAAAGCAAGGGAAAAGCTGGAAGAGCTCAACTCGGGAATTAAAGAAGCAGTGAAGAACCACTAAGCCTCGGAGAGCACCTTGAATGAGACCTTTCCGTTCTTTATAAGCTTCTTGAGCTCCTGGATGAGTTCTTTACTCCCGATGAGCTCCATCCTGACCTCGGACATGCCGGTCGCGTCGGGCGGGTGGAAGTGTATGTCCCTAATCCTGCCACCGACCTTTGAGAGAAGACAGCCAAGAATGCTCCCCCTTTCCTTGTAGGGGAGCCTCATGTTAACTTCAAGGATTTGCATACCCATCACCGTTTTATTCTTTGAAAGAAGTCCTATAAAACCTTTTTCATGAGCGAGGATTATCGACCGTCGTCAAAAATATTCCCGACAGTTATCGAACTTCGTTAGATTTTTATCTCAGCGCTTCTATATTTCTCTGGTGATACCTGTGAGAGCATTTATCTCTCTCGACCTTGAAGGGCTACCTCATATCGTCAGCAGGGAGCACCTCTTCGTGAAGGGTGCCCTCTATGCGGAAGCAAGGAAGATAGCGACCGAAGTTGTAAGGGTCGTCGCTGAGGAACTCCACGAGCTCGGAGTTGACGAGGTTGTCATAGCGGACAGCCACGGCCCGATGGTTAACATCCTCATAGACGAAACTCCCGACTACGTCAGGCTCGTCCGGGGCTTTCCGAGGCCGTTGAGCATGGTCGCCGGGGCGAAGGGCTCGGACTTCGCCATCTTCCTCGGCTACCACGCCAAGGCCGGAACCGGCGGGGCAACCTTTGACCACACCTACAGCAGTGCGACCGTTGACAGGCTTGAGATAAACGGCGTCGAGGTCAGCGAGACGCTTCTCAACTCCTACCTGCTCGGCGAGTGGAACGTTCCGGTTGCAATGGTAGCTGGAGACAAAGCGCTGATAGAAACGGACGTGAAGACTCACCTTCCCTGGGTGGTCGGCGTTCCGCTGAAGGAGAGCCTCGGCAGGTATTCGGCAGTGAGCCCTGGAATGGAGGGGATAAAGAAGCTCCTCCGCGAAGGAACCATTGAGGCCTTCAGGCGCGTTGAGCGCGGTGAGGTTAAGTCCCTGGAAACCGAGAAGCCGGTCGAGGTCAAGCTCCGCTTCCTCAACAGCGCCTACGCGGAAGTCGCCGGACTGTTGCCCTTCGTCGAGAGGCTCGACGGAAAGACCGTCCGCTTCGAGGCAAAGAACGTTGAGGAGGCCTACAAGACAGTTGAGGTACTCATATTTGCTTCCGCTGGTGTCAGCTCGATAGTGAACCGCTAACGATTTAAGAAGAAGCCAGTAACTTAAACTGCCCCCGGGAAACCGCGGGGGATGAGCGCCTCGGCGAGCCGTGAGTCCCCTTCGCTCCCCGGGGGCACAGCCACAAACTTCGCCTGCGCAAAGTTTCATCAAAGTTTGTGATTCCTTTTGAAAAGACAGATTTAGGGAGTTTTGACTTCTTTCTTTAAACCCAAAATTCTTTTCCTAGGCAGATGTCAGAGATTCACTCTTAAGAGCATACTTTTAAAGTGGAGCTAACACCGCACCGGTTGCATTTTAAAGTGAGCTCAGGGTTCCAATGAAACTCAGACAAACAAAATTCCCAACACAATGTACATGAAAGTTCGCTCAAGTTAACGAATGGACTTAACTCCCCCAGTTTTGTCAAATGTACCCCTTTTCGAAGCCCTTATATTCCCCTTCCCGAAAAATCTTCGAGGTGGTATCGTATGGAAGCCAAGGGTGGCTATTGGGGAAAGATTCTGAGGGTCAACCTGACGACAGGAGAGATTAAGGTCGAGCCCCTCCCGGAGGAGTTCCCGAGGAAGTATCTCGGCGGCGTTGGTTTTGGAACGAGACTTCTCTACGATGAGGTTCCCGCAAAGGTAGACCCCCTCGGACCGGAGAACAAGATGATTATAACTCCCGGTCTCTTCGTTGGCACCGGAATCGGAACCGGCTCAAAGACCGCGTTCAACTTCAAGAGCCCCCTCACCGGCGGTTACGGCCGTTCGATGGCTGGTGCCAAGATGGGTGAGGAGCTTAAGAAGGCCGGCTACGACATCCTCATTATCGAGGGCAAGAGCGAGGAGCCCGTTCTTCTCGTAATCGAGGATGATAACGTCAAGCTCGTTCCGGCAAACGAGTACTGGGGCCTCACCACCGGCGAGGCGAGAAAGAAGGCCAAGGAGGAGTATCCGGGCTTCGCCACCGCTTTCATTGGCCCCGCTGGAGAGAACCTCAGCCTCATCTCAATCATAGACACCGACGAGAGGCAGGCCGCTCGCGGTGGCCCCGGTGCCGTCCTCGGAAGCAAGAAGCTCAAGGGAATCGTCGTCAAGGGAACCAAGAAGATACCGATTGCCGAGCCTGAGAAGCTCCGCGAGCTCATCAAGAAGTGGGCGCTCGTCTTCAAGGACCACCCCGCGACCAAGGCGGACATGGAGTACGGAAGCGGTGAGTTCCTCGACTGGATGAACAGGGAGAGGGGAACCTTCCCGACCAGGAACTGGCAGATGGGCTTCTTCAAGAAGGCCTACGAGAAGGCCAAGGAGGAGGGCAGGGAGCACATCTACATAGACCCCTACTACTGGGCTCCCAAGTACCGCGTCGGAAGGAGGCCGTGCCCGCTCTGTAACAAGCCGTGCAGCCAGTACGTCAAAGTCGAGAGCGAGAAGTGGGGCACCTTCATGGTGGACGGCCCCGAGTACGAAACCCTCTACTCCTTCGGCGGAGTCCTTGAGATAGACGACTTCGAGACCGTCGCGTATCTCAACTACCTCGCTGACGAGCTCGGTCTCGACACGATTTCAGCGGGTGTCACAATCGCCTGGGCCATGGAGGCCTACGAGCGTGGACTTCTCACCAAGGAAGAGGCGGACGGCCTTGAGCTGACCTTCGGCAACGGCGAGGCCGCTGTGGAGGCGCTCAAGAAGATGGCCTACCGCGAGGGTAACCTCGGAAAGCTTCTCGCCGACGGTGTCAAAAGGGCAAGCGAGAGGCTCGGCAGGGGAAGCGAGAAGTTCGCGCTCCACGTCAAGGGCATGGAGCCCCCAGCGTACGACGTCAGGGGAATCAAGGGAATGGCGCTCGCCTTCGCGGTCAACGTCCGCGGTGCCGACCACCTCACGAGCGGTGCCTACGGAACCGAGCTCGTTGGCAAGTGGTGGAAGTTCGAGGGCGTTGACAGGACCAAGGGCGAGAACAAGGGATTCGAGATTGCCTTCCACGAGAACCTCATGGCTATCTACGATGCAACGGGAACGTGCAAGTTCTCAAGGCACATGTACTTCCTCGAGGGCTTCCCCGAGCTCGTCGAGGCTGTCACAGGCATGAACATCGGCGAGGCCGAGCTGATGGTCATCGGCGAGAGGATAATGAACATCGCAAGGGCATTCAACGTCCGCGAGGGCTTCGGCAGGAAGGATGACACCCTACCTTACAGGATTATGTGGGAGCCGATTCCCGAGGGGCCGAGCAAGGGCCTCCACGTCCCGCCGTGGGAGCTCGACAGGATGCTTGACGAGTACTACCAGGCTCGCGGATGGAGCAGGGACGGAATCCCGACCAAGGCCAAGCTCATGGCCCTCGACCTGCCAGACATCGCGGACGACATTGGAGCGGGAATCTGATTTCCCGTCCTTTATTTTGTACCTCTTTTTTCCACAAGGAGTTAAATATAAGAATCCGACCGAGTACTTTGCCCTTGGTGTGAGTCATGGAGAAAAAGCTAACGGAGTTCATCGATTCATCGCCCAAAGAGAGTAAGACTCTAACCCGCGAGGAGCTTGAGAGGGTTCTCAAGAAGGCCGCGGATTTAATCAGGACGAGGGTCGATTACAAATACATCCTCCTCCTGCTTTTCCTGAAGAGGCTAAGCGACGAGTGGGAGAAGGAGTTCGAGGAGTACGTTAAGAAGCTCATGAAGGAGGGACTGGACAGAAAAACCGCCGAGGAACTCGCCCTCCAGGACAGAGAAGCGTACACCATTAACTACCCACCCGAATACCTCTGGAGGAAGCTCCGTGAGAAGGACATAGAGAACCTGCCTCAAAACCTCTCTCAGGCCCTCAAGAAGCTCGCCGAGCTGAACCCCAACCTCAGGGGAGTGGTTGACCGCTTTGACTTCATGGAGTTCATGCTCCACAGGGACAACGCCGAGATACTCAGACAGCTCTTCGAGCTCTTCAGCGGGCTCGACTTAAAGAACGCCTCGCCAGACGTTCTCGGCGATGCCTACGAGTGGATTCTAAGGTATTTTGCCCCGCAGAAGGCAAAGGAGGGGGAGGTTTACACTCCGAGGGAGGTCATCAGACTCCTCGTTGAAATCCTCAAGCCCGAGCCGGGCGAGGAGGTTTATGACCCTGCTATGGGCTCCGGGGGAATGCTGATAGGCGCTTACCTCTACGTCAAAGAGAAAAAAGGCGAGAGCGAGGCCAAAAAGCTCTTCCTCTACGGCCAGGAGGTGAACCCGACCACCTACGCTTTGGCCGAGATGAACATGATACTCCACGGCATTAAGTCGCCGAAGCTGGCAGTCGGCGATACACTCCTCAGGCCCGCCTTCAAGGAGGGAAACAAACTCAAGCGCTTCGATGTGGTCATAGCCAACCCGCCGTGGAACCAGGACGGCTACGGCGAGGAGACTCTAAAGAAGGCCGAGTTTGTCGAGCGCTTTAAGTACGGCTATCCGCCCAACAATTCAGCCGACTGGGCGTGGATACAGCACATGCTCGCGAGCGCCAAGGACGATGGAAGGGTCGGGATTGTAATAGACAACGGCGCGCTCTTCAGGGGCGGGGCTGAAAAGAAGATAAGGGCGAAGATACTCAAGGACGACCTGCTTGAGGCTGTCATTTTGCTTCCCGAAAAGCTGTTCTACAACACGGGCGCGCCCGGAGCCATAATGATATTCAACAGGAGCAAGCCCGCCGAGAGAAAGGGAAAAGTCCTCTTCATCAACGCGTCCCAAGAATACGAGAAGCACCCCGAGATTAGGAAGCTCAACCGCCTCGGAAAGGAGCACATCAGGAAAATCGTTGATGCATTTGAGAAGTTTGAAGATATTGATGGCTTTGCGCGCGTCGTTGAGCTGGACGAGATAAAGGAGAACGACTACAACCTCAACGTCACCCTCTACGTCTTCCCGATGGAGGAAGAGGAAGAGATTGACGTTAGGGCCGAGTGGGAGGAGCTGAGGAAGATTAACGAGGAGCTCGCGAAGGTTGATGAGAAGATTGAGGAGTATTTAAGGGAGCTGGGGTATTGAGGTGACAACTACATGACACAGTTTAAAGAAACCTTGTTCACAAATTTTGTTAAAATTCTATCATCTATTTCGTTTTTAACGGCAAATTTAGTCATTTTTTGGGTATTGCTGGAGTTTTCCAGTTTGAGGTATAAAGGTTTATTCCAAAAAACAGCATTTCTACTTGTTGGATTTATTCTTGCAGTTGTTTTTATTAGACCAAATTGGTTTTTAGCATTCTCTAAAAACTCAGAAAGCCAAAGTAAAGTTTCTAACCATAGCATCCTTAAATCGTTATTCTCTCTCAGGTGGAATGGTCCAAAAATTGCTATTCTAATCATACCCAGAACATGGTTTTTCACAACCCTAAACTACATGTTTCTGGTGCTTATAGTTTGGGTAGGCTATTTTTGGATAGCTACTTTGGTGGGACTAGTCCATTGGGATTCCAATAATCTCAGCATATTATTTGGGGTCCTGTCCACAATTGGAATACTATCGGGTCTGTTTCAGTTTTATTTTAGATATTACCGAGAGGAGGTTCTTGAGAAAATTTCAGACGCCGTGGGGGACTATCTTAAGCAATTTGTGGATGAAATATCCCCTAAAGCATTTTTAGAGTTTCTTGAAAATAAAAAACCTCACTTGTACAATAAAATAAGACAGAAGATGTCAGCTGAACTATTTGGACTTCTACCTCAATGGATTAGGACATACAGAGAATCAGGAAAAATCGTTAGGAATGTCATTGTTCCATATCTGCCCCAAGAGTACACTGTTATATGGGGCATTGAGAATATATTGGATGAAAACGAAAAGCAAGAATTAAGGAAGGTATATGAAGAGTTTTTTACACAGAAGATAGAACAAATAAAGAAAAAAATCAATGAGATGGATGTTAGTGACATTCGGGAAGTATTCATATTAAATCCATTCCTGGTTGATGATATCTGGATGATGATGACAAAGATCAAATACGAAATTCCTCCAACCAAAGAGAATCCTGCTACATTCAAAGATTACATGCTTAATTCTGTTGGAGAGATTTTGCTATATTTCACTAAGAAAGTTACAGGTGGGGTGGAATAAATGTACAAGCTCAGGAAGACTCCAATCGGCGATATTCCCAAGGATTGGGAGGTTGTGAGGCTTGGAGAAGTTGCCGAAATAAGGAGAGGTGCTTCTCCTCGCCCTAAAGGAGATCCAAGATATTTCGGCGGGGATATACCTTGGATTAAAATCTCTGATATCTCAAAGTACAAGAAGGGATTATATTTGCTAAAAACAGACGATACCGTTACTGAAGAGGGTAAAAAGAAAAGTGTATACTGCCCTGATGGCACATTAATCGTTTCAAACAGTGGCACTATCGGAGAGCCTGCAATTATACGAACTGGAAAAGGTGGCTGTATTCATGACGGTTTCATATTAGTAAATCCAGTTAGCAAAGCTGATAAAATTTTCCTATATTACTTTTTTGAGGCAAAGAAGGAAGAATTACATGCAAAAGCCCAAAAAGGAACCCAAGGAAACATGAATACAAAATTATGGAAGATGACAACGCTTCCCCTCCCGCCCCTCCCCGAGCAGAAGAAAATCGCCGAGATACTGAGGACGGTTGATGACGCAATCGAGAAGACCGATGAGGCCATCGAGCGGACGGAGCGCCTGAAGAAGGGCCTCATGCAGAGGCTTTTAACAAAGGGCATCGAGCACGAGCGGTTCAAGAAGACCGAGCTGGGCGAGATTCCTGAGGAGTGGGAGGTTGTTAAAGTTGAGGACATTATCACAGAAGCAAAGCCAGGTTTTGCGAGTGGAAAACGTGATGAAAATGGCATAATCCAGCTTAGAATGAACAACATAACCACAGATGGACGAGTTGTACTTGACCAGTATCTGAAAGTTCCGATACCCAAGAACATTAACGATTATCTTCTAAGACCTGGGGATGTGCTGTTTAACAACACTAACAGTGTCGATTTACTGGGTAAGAGTGCTGTCTTTAGAGGAGAGTGTGAGTTTTGTACATACAGCAATCACATAACTCGTCTCCGTGTTAAAAATGACGTCACGATACCTGAATGGCTTGTCTACAACTTCATCAGGCTTTGGCAGATGCAGTATTTCAAGCAAATCGCCATAAGACATGTGGGTCAGGCAGGAATAAGGAAATTTGACCTTCTAAACATAAAACTCCCCCTCCCACCCCTTGAGGAACAAAAACAAATCGCCGAAATCCTCTCAACCGTTGACAAAAAGCTCGAACTCCTAAGGCAGAGAAGGGAGAAGCTCGAACGCGTTAAGCGCGGGCTGATGAAGGATTTGCTGACAGGAAGAAGGAGGGTAAAGGTTTAGGCATCGAGAAGTAAATTATATAAACTCGCAGAAATTATATTTATTTGCTATCATATGCGGTGGTGGCGGCTCTCCTACTTATCACAGCAACAGCAGTAGCCCCTTATGCAGTGCTACCAGGACTTGCAGTTATGGTGGTAGAAATGGTGATTTCATTTGCCATCAAGGGGGAGCGACTTCCCCTCTGGGCTCGGGGGCAATCGGGGAAGTCGCCATAGCGTAGGAGGGCCTCTCGCGTAAATCCGCAGTCCCAGAGGACTAAGGGGGTTCGCTCCCCCGCCTCCGCCCACATGGTTATTACATTGGTGGAGATTATGGTAGATTGGAACGACTGGATTGTTAAAGTCCTAGAATATTTGGCCCGGATATCAAAAGGAAATGTCCGCTCTCTTTTAATAACATTAGATATACTTGCTTTAATCGTGGGTAGTAGTTTTGCATGGTTTGGATTAGCGTCTATTAGAACCATGCTCTTGTTTGTGTTATTAATTATAGGATACTCTGCATATGTGTTTTGGATAGAGAAAACAATGTCACGGGAGAGATATGAACTGAAAAACGAAGAACTTAAAATTGAAAAGCAGGTGGCTGAATTTGTCAAAACTAAATTCTCGGATAGGATCCGGAGATTCTTTGAGGTTCTAGAACGACATGGTGTTAAAACCTTAAAGGAAATTGAGACAGAGATACTTTCCCAAATTACCAGAGCGGTAATAGTCATGGAATCTGGTGAGGGCATATTATCAAGACAACATGCTGAGACATATAAAAAGAATGTCAGTCAAATATTAGCAAACTACATAAAAACTAGACATAATCTTGATGACGTTCCAACATCATTCTTCAAGGTATTCGTTGACTTGAAAATTCGCTCTCAACTCCAAAAGGTGTATCGGGTTGATATTAAGGGAGTGTCATCTTTTGTTGTATTAGTGGATAAGAATATGGACATCATAACCTTCGGAGAGAAGATAATACATGAATACAAGGATTTTGTGAAAGAGCAAATTAACGAATTCCAAAATAGCAGGGAGTACAAGCAATTAGAAGTCAATGAGAAACAATACATCGAGCAATGGATAAATTCATTCAATCCTCCTTATCATCCGAAAATAATAATCTCCGTCCCATACCAGAGTGATCTGATGAATTTTCCCCAAATTTTCCCAGAAGATGAAAGAGAGAGGTTTGAAGGAGAAATAAGAGACCTTCTTCATCAAAAATTAGAAGTATCCCCAGTTAGGATATCCTACTTATTCGAAGCATCTGGATTTGAGACTCTCCCACAGCTATTAAAAGAAATCGAGAAAAAAGACAATTGTATCAAACAAAAAATAAGTGGAACATCTAGATTATTTCTCAAAGATCTCCTAGCCAGAGCGGATCCATACAACGATTTAATGACATCTTTAAAACAGTGTGTTCCTTCAGGCGTATACAATGAGATCGTTAAATATCAATCCCACTTAGATCGCTTACAGGGGTTAATACACGATCTAAAAGAATTACTTGCATGAATATTTAAAAACATGTTTATCCATAAACATTCAAGCTCTCTAGTGCTCGCTTTGTTTACAAATAAACAGGTGTCTCCCCATGACCGCTAAAACCCCCGAATACCTCCAGTGCGAGAAGCCCCTCATCGAGAGGCTCAGGGCCAAAGGCTGGACTTACAGGCGGGGAATCGAAGTTCTCGAAGACGAAAAAGAGCCCCTCCTGCTCTCAAGGCTAAAGTGCGCGATAGTGAGGATAAACGGGGTTGGCGAGAACGAAGCGGAGGAAGCAATCAACCTCCTTAAGGCCGCTCCCTTCGGCGTTGAAGGGTCGAGAAGGGTTCTCGACTACCTAAAGAACGGCGTCCCCGTAAAGGACGAAGAAACCTCTCAACCGAAGAGGTTGATGCTCATCGATTACGAAAATCTCGAAAACAACGAGTTCCTCGTCGCCAATCAGGTCGGCTATCCGTTTAAGACCAAGATACCTGACATAATCCTCTACGTCAACGGCATTCCCCTCGTTATAATCGAGTGCAAAAAGCTCGACGTGAGCTGGAAAAAGGCCTACGGGCAGATTAAGGAATATGAAAAGGAAATGCCCGAGCTCTTCAAGTACGTACAGGTTGGCGTCGCGGTCGGGAATAAAGCCGTTTATTTCCCCACAGTGCCGTGGCAGAGCAGTGTCCAGGTATACGAATGGAAATGGGGCAACTTCGACCCCCTGGATGACCTCGTCGAACTTCTAAAGCCCGAGACCCTCCTCGACGTCCTCAGGTACTTCACCTTCTACCGCGAGAGTGGTGGGGCCTTCGCGAAGGTTCTGCCGAGGTATATGCAGTACAGAGCAGTCAGGGAGATAGTAAACATCGCCGTCGGCTACGCTAAGGGAGAAACCGAGAGGAACAGGGGCTTAATCTGGCACTGGCAGGGGAGCGGGAAGACGCTGACGATGATATTCTCCGCCTACAAAATCAAACGCCTGCTCGGCAACCCCACGATTTTCTTCGTCGTTGACAGGAGGGAACTTGAGAGACAGCTGAGCGACGAGCTCAAGGCTGTTGGGCTGAGTTTCGAGGTGATAGACTCAATCGAGAAGCTCAAGAACGTCCTAACCCACGCCGACGGGAAGAGAGGAACGTTCATCACGCTCATCCACAAGTTCCGCCCGGAGGAGCTCGAGGACGTTCTCAGGGAACTCAAAAGGAAGAGCCGCAGGCAGAGAACGATAATGAACCGCAGAGACGTCGTTGTCCTCATAGACGAGGGGCACAGAACCCAGTACGGCGAGCTCGCTTCGACTATGCGCTCGATACTGAGGAATGCGTCGTTTTTCGCCTTTACTGGAACACCGATAGCTAAGAAGGGGCGCGACACCTACGCAACCTTCGGCTATAAGGACAGGCCGTACCTCGACAGGTACTTCATAACGCAGTCCATAGAGGACGGCTTTACCGTGAAGATAGCCTACCAGCCGAGGCTTGAGGAGGACGTTCACTTAAAGAGGGAGCTCCTTGAGGCGTTTCTCTCATCGAAGCTGGAAGAGATTCCCGAAGAGTACCGCGGAAAGATCGAGGAGAAGCTGAAGAGGAGGCTCAACGCGATAAAGGTGTTCCTTAAGAACCCGCGGAGAATCGAGATGATAGCCGAGGACATAGCAAAGCACTACAAGGAGAGCGTGGAGCCGTTTAAGGCCATGGTTGTGGCCGTTGACAGGGAGGCCTGCGTATTATACAAACGCGCCCTCGACAAGTATCTACCGAAGGACTACACCGAGGTCGTGATGACGTTCAGCAGGGATGATAGTGACATCATCAAGGAGTATCGGAGAGAACTCGAAGAGCGCTTTCCCGGGAAGGACATGGCCGAAATCCGCGAAAGGATTCGTGAGGATTTCAGGAACAAGGAAATCCCAAAGATACTGATA
Organism: Thermococcus sp.; assembly: GCF_027063845.1. Classification (GTDB taxonomy): domain Archaea; phylum Methanobacteriota_B; class Thermococci; order Thermococcales; family Thermococcaceae; genus Thermococcus. The sequence continues at coordinate 8,066 of NZ_JAMOQU010000129.1, read as the reverse complement.
GTTACTGATATGCTCCTCACGGGCTTTGACGCGCCAGTCCTCCAGACCATGTATCTGGACAAGCCCCTCAAGGAGCACAGGCTTCTTCAGGCGATAGCGAGGACTAACAGACCGTTCTTCAGGAACGGTGAGAACATCAAGCCTTTCGGCCTTGTTATTGATTACGTAGGTATATTCAAGGAGTTGAAGAGAGCGTTGGAAATCTACGATGAGGTTGACATTAAGGGTGCCACCTACAACATCCAGGAAATACGCCAGGAGCTCAGGGAGAAGGTTTCAAAGGCCATGGGCTACTTCGAGGGCATCGAGCCGAAGAGAGACAGGAGCACGGTAATGAAAGCCGTCGAGACACTGTTCAGGAACAAAAAGGGCGAGGAGTTCCAGAGGTTGTATCGAGAAATAAGGCACCATTACAAGCTCCTTCGCGAAGGCAGGGAGGAGTTCAGGGAAACCTTCAAATGGCTCACCGAGGTCTACTACGCGTATTTATCAAAGGTTGAGGGCATACCTCCTGAAATGGAGCTCAAAGCGGACGAATTCCTCAACGAGGCCCTGAGGTTCATACATGAGACCGTGGACATAGAAGGGATAAGAAGGGACTTTCCAATAATTGAGCTCGATGAGGAGTTTCTCAGAAAGGTAATGAGAGAGAAAGACAGGAGAAAAGCCTTCACTAACCTTCTGTTCTCGGTCAGACACTACGTAAACACCCACAAAGGGCCATTAACGGAAGATTTGGTTGAGCAGATTGAAAGGATAATCAAAGCCTGGAGGCAAAAGAGGGAGGAAATCGAAAAGCTCTACGGGGAACTTTTGGAAATAGCAGAGGAGATAGAAAAGCGCTCCAAGGAGCAGAGAAAACTCGGCCTGAGCGAGCTTGAATACGCACTCCTGATGATTCTTAAAAAGCACGTTAAAGCAGATACACATGAGCTAATCGAAGGCATCACAAGGCTACTCCGCGAAACCGAAGGCCTTAGATTCCCGCGTTGGACAGAAAAGGCAGAAGTTGTAAGCGAAGTCTCAAAGAAGGTTATGCTATTCCTCGTGAGGAAGTATAAGGGAAGGTGTGACGACATCATCAAGACGCGCAACGAGCTCTTAGAGGTGCTCAAAAGGTGGGGATAGAATACACGGTAGTTCGGCGAAACGTCAAGTACCCACGCATCGAGATTAATCCGAGTGGAGGGGTAAGGGTTGTAGCTCCCCCGGGGATGGACGTTAAAAAGTTGATGAACAAAAAGCGTGAATGGATAGAGAAAAAGCTCAAGGAAATCGAAGAAGCCAAGCGGAAGTTCCTACCCTGTTCAAACAGGCTTTTGCTCAACGGTGAGTTCTACGAAATCGTAGACTCGGAGGAGTTCTCGGTCAATCCAAAGTTTCGGGTCGTGCTTTTACCAAACGGCGGCTTGAGACTCCTAAAAGGCTGGCTAAAAGAACAGCTGAGAGAGGAGCTGGAATTCAAGGTTAGACTCTTCTCATCGGTCTTCGGGGTAAAGTACAGAAAGATCTACATTCGCTTCCAGAAGACCAAGTGGGCAAGCTGTTCGGAGAAAGGAAACCTGAGCTTTAATCTGATGCTCATGGCACTCCCCGAGGAACTCAGGGACTACGTTATAGTCCATGAGGTGGCCCACCTCAAGTCTCAGAGGCATTCCCGCGCGTTCTGGGAACTCGTGAGGGAGTATTATCCTGATTATGAACGCGCTCATAGGGACCTCAGAAGATACTGGCTCGCGCTACAATACAACCAAATCTGGAAACGATTGAGAGAAGTCTGATGCATTAACCTTTTATCCCCTCCCTTCTTATTCTCCCTGGTGAGCAAAATGGACGAAAAGCTCAAAGCCTGCAAGAACTGTCGCTGGTTCGGGCCGATTGACTCCTACTTCCTGACCTACGGGATGTGCAGGAAGCACATGAAGACCGTCCACATGAACTTCGTCTGCGACGACTGGGAGCCGTTATGGGGGACGCAGGAAGAACAGGGAGGAAAAGAGTAGTATAACCGTGGTTATACTAATGGGAATTATTCACCGCTTAAACACCCTAACGTCAACGACCACGTGCCAGACGCCGGGGGCGTAGCGCTTGATAATCAGCTCGTTAAGCTTCTCGGCTTCGTAGCCATAGTCTCTCGCTATCCTCCTGAAGGTCGCAAAGGGCTCATCGGGCATCAACCTCTCGGGAACGGTGTTGTGGTAATGGATAATCGCCTCGTCCTTCGCTATGCTTAAGGCCTTCGGTATGAACTCGGCAGTCTTCACGACGTAGCCCATCAAAACCCTGTCGGCTATGTTTTCAGCGGGAAAGTTGCGGTTGTCGATGTTGTAGGGCGTCATCAGGTCCTGGACGTTGTTCAGCCAGATGCTCTCGACCAGGAAGCGGAAGGTGTAGGGGTCCTTCTCAATCGCTATGACCCTCGCCCCCTTGTGGACGGCCATAGGAAGGCTTAGATGGCCTATTCCCGCGAACATGTCAACGACCAGCTCGCCCGGTCTCGCCACCTCCGCCATTCTGACGCGCTCCTTGACGTTGGCCGGCGAGAACATGACCTTCGCCACGTCGAGCTTGTATTTGACGCCGTTCTCAACGTGAACGGTAACGGTGTCCCCGCCGTAGAGAACCTCGTAGTCCGGCTTCCTGGTTTCGCCGTGTATGTGGCCCTTCCTGAGGACGGTTTTAACGCCTAAAACTTCCGCGTAAACCTCGGCTATCCTGTGTTTGTAGGGCTCAAGCTCCGGCCGGAGGGGCAGAATCAGGACGTCGCCAATCTGGACCCAGTGCTTGGGGAGCAAATTAACCAGTCCTGCCGGAAGCTCCTTCGAGAGTATCTCCCGTATGCGGGGTTTTATGACCTGGGTTCTCCTTGCGCGCATTTTCGTCCCTTCGTCAAAAAGCGATAGGAAAGCCTTAAAAACTTAAAGGACGGATTTAAGGTGAGAACCATCGGAGGTCGATGAACGATATGGAGGACGAGCCCCCGAATAGTGGGCTGTTTTCAAGGCTGTTTGGCCGTAAAGAGGAGGCACTTCTTGAGCAGAGGCTGAGCGAAGAGGCGTATGAGGACTACCGCAGGCTTCTCATGCGCGCCAGGCCCGAGGTGGACGGCTCGAAGCTGACGGTTCGCCTCGCGGACGGGGTTGTTGAGCTCGACAAGGGCGTCCTGAGGGTTAAGGCCCGGGACAAGAGGTCGGCCGAGAAGATTTTGAGGAACCTTCACCACTACGAGCAACCCCCGAGCATCTGGCCGGCCTACGGGCTCAGCTACTCGATTAAGAGGAAGAGGCGCATGGTTCTCTAACCAACGGAAGCTTTAAATTCTTCCCTTCTACCTTCCTTCGCGGATGACGACCCTTGCCCAGTCTGAACTGTGATGACGTCGGTATTAGCTGACGCAGGGGCGGGGAGGTTCGCGGGCCGATGAACCGCCCACCGGAGGGAAGAGAAGTGGGGAACAACGGAAGTGCTGAAAACGACGGGCTGATAGAGTTCTACGCGAGCGAAGCCCTGACCTGTCCGAGGAGGATATACTTCCGCCTGAAGGGCTACCCCCCAAGGTGGCCCGAGAACGTCAAGGTTAGGCTCAATCAGGGCGTTAAAACCCACGAGGTCCTCGGGCAGATTCTTAGCAAACGTTTCGGCTTCGAGCTGGAGAGGCACCTCGTCCTGCGCTCAAGGAAGCTCGGTTTCGAGATTCATGGCAGGATAGATGCGTTTCGCGAGTTTCCAATCGAGATTAAGGGGAAGACGAGCCTGCCGAAGGTGCCCTACGACTACCACCTGGCCCAGCTCAACGTCTACCTGCGGTGGGCCGAGGCGGAATACGGATACCTATACTATATCAAACTCCACGACGAGCCGACGAAGATAATCGGCAAGCTCGACATGTCGAACTTTCCGGTGATAAAGGGCCCGAACTTCAGGGCCTTTGAGGTTCCCTACGACGGTAAGCTCTTCAAAGAAACCCTAAGGCACTTCTATTCGGTCAAAAAGGCCTATGAGAAGGGGAAACCGCCAGAGGGCTGGAGAAGCTACGCCTGTAAGTTCTGCCCCTACCGCTACCTGTGCTATCCCGGAGAAGAGTGAATTTTGTGGGTGGTAATCACAAATTTCTGGCCAATCTTTGAGGTTTGTGACCGCAAAGCTACACCCCCATCACAACCCACCTGAGCCCGTTATCGACCACCGCCTCAACGAGCCCGCGGTTGTAGAGTTCAGCTATGAGGACCCGACGGGGCACGAGGTTCAGGGCAAGCTTTTGAGGCTTTTGAGGCAAGGATGAACGGAATCTCCAGGTTCCTTCAATGCTATGATACCAGAAACCAAGAACCAATCAATAAAAGGCTTTGGAAGGAAAGAAAAGGGCATCAAACGTGCCTGGCGTAGAGGGTCTTCCTGCCCTCGGCCTTGGCCCTCTTGACGGCCTTCTCGACGAGAACCTTGAGCTCCTCCTCAAGGGCGTCGTAGAACTCTGGGCTGACCCTCATCTCGGGGTCGAGGTTCTTAACGAGCTCCTTAACCTTGGACTTAACAAGCATCTCAGCCATTTTACACACCTCCTTACTTGGCCTTTGAGGCCGTCCTTAGTTCATCGTTCCCATTTATAACTTTTCTCCTCCGAGAGTGCTTGGAAAAACGGAAAAGGTTAAATTAACCCGAGGTAATCGAGTATGAGGTGAAGAGATGAGAAGGCTCGCCCTAATCGACGGCGAGCACTATCCACCCGTAACGCGGTGGGCACTGGAGAGACTTGGAAATGTGTGCTGTGGGGTCTTCCTCGGGGGTAGTGAGAAGATAGGCTCGCCCGAGAAGCTCGCGGAAGAGCTTGGGGTAAGGCTTTACGTTGACGATGACCCGATGAAAGCCCTTGAACTGGCGCTTTTGGAGAACGATGTTGACGAGGTCGTTGACCTGAGCGACGAGCCAGTCGTTGATTACAGCGCAAGGTTTCGGATAGCGTCCATCTGCCTGCGCAATGGAGTTGCATACAGAGGGGCCGACTTCGAGTTCAGGCCCGGGGAACTCACAAGGCCGAAGAAGCCGACCCTAAGCGTCCTCGGCCTCGGAAAGCGCGTCGGAAAGACGACAGTAGGCGGTTTCGTCGCGAGGGTTCTGAAGGAGAGGTACCGTCCCGTCGTTGTTACGATGGGCAGGGGCGGGCCGGAAAGGCCCGAGCTGATAGACGGCGAGAGGGAAGAGCTGACCCCAGAGAACCTCCTAAAACTCGCGGAGATGGGCAAGCACGCCGCATCGGACCACTACGAGGATGCTCTCGTCGCAGGAGTGACGACCATCGGATGCCGGCGCTGTGGGGGCGGAATGGCAGGCTTTCCGTTCTTTCACGTCGTCCACGAGGGAATAAAGCTCGCGGAGAAACTCCCTCACGACCTCATAGTGGCCGAAGGAAGCGGGGCAACAATTCCACCTGTTTTGGCGGACGGCTACATCACCGTCCTCAGCGCCCTCCAGCCGAGGGAAACCGTTGAGGGCTTCTTCGGGCCCTTCAGGATTGGTCTGGCGGATATAGCGGTAATCACAATGGCGGACGTTGAGCCCCGGAAGGCCAAGGAGTTCAGGGATTTCGTGAGGGGGGTTAACCCTAACGCTGATGTCCACTTAGTTCGGTTCGTGCCAAAACCGCTCGGAGAGGTTTCAGGAAAGAGGGTTGCGCTCTTCACAACATCGTGGAAGGCAATTGAAAGGGCCGTTGGGGACATCGAGAGCCTCGGTGCCGAGATTGTCTTCGCCAGTGGAAACCTCTCAAAGAGGCCCGCACTCGGGAGGGACCTCGCGGAACTCGGGAGAAAAGCGGGGGTTGAGACAGTCCTCGTTGAACTGAAGGCGGCCGCCGTTGACGTCGTGACGAGGTGGGCCCTTGAGAGGGGCATCGAGGTAATCTACCTCGCCAACGAACCTGTTAACGTGGACGGTAAGGACTTAAAGAAGGCCGTTCTGGAGCTCGCGAAGAGGGTGGTGGGGAGATGATAATCGTCACGGACCCCGAGAGGAGGGTTCAACTGCCGTTTTCGCGCGGAATCCTCACACGCTCTATAACCCTGGCTGGAGTTGATGTTGGCATAGCTTACATAATTGCGAGCGAGGTTCAGAGGGAGCTCGTGGAGAAGAGGAAGCGCGTCGTGAGCACGGACGAGATAAGGGAGCTCACCTACCGGAAGCTCATCGAGCACGGGCTCAAAAAGGAGGCTGAGCGCTACCTCTTCTGGCGCGAGTTCAGAAGGAAAAAGGTTCCGCTCGTCGTCCTCCTCGGGGGCGTTACCGGCGTCGGAAAGTCCACGATAGCGACGGAATTGGCTTTCAGGCTCTCGATAAGGACGATAATCGGCACCGACACCGTTCGAGAGGTCATGAGGAAGATAATCGCGCGGGAACTGCTCCCAGATTTGCACGCTTCATCGTTTTTAGCATGGCGCGAGCTCAAGGGGGCGAGCAGTCTGATTGAGGGCTTCGAGAGCCAGGTTAGACACGTTTCTGTGGGCGTTAAGGCCGTCCTCGACAGGGTTCAGCGCGAAGGCTTCAACGCTATAATCGAGGGCATTCACCTCGTCCCGGGCTTCATCGAGACCAACGAGAACACCTTCATGTATATCCTTACGGTGAGCGACAGGAAGGCTTTGGAGGCCCACTTCTACGAGCGCTCGCGCTACAGCAAGAGGCCGGCCGAGTACTACATCGAGCACCTCGACGAGATTCTCTGGCTTCAGGAGTACATAGTCAGAAAGGCCAGGGAGCACGGGGTAAGGGTCATAGAGAACGTCGAGCTCGAAAAAACCGTGAACGAAATAATGGAGGACCTCATGGAGCGCCTCCGCGAGAGCCTTTGAGCTTCCACACCCCGAGGAGCCTCCTGCTCCCCCACGTCGCCTGGACCTCGAAGGCTATCACCATGCACGGGTAGACGTCTATAACGTTGAAGCTGTTTCCAAATGGGTTCCTGTGGAGCTCCCAGCTGACCGAGCCGGCGTTTATGACGATTGTGTTCTCGACCCTGACGGCGAAGGCGTTGCCTCCGTGCCCGGTCAGGACGAGTTCAACTCCCTTTCCGGTCAGGAGCTTCAGCACGTCGCCCGCGTCCTCAAGGAACCCGCGCTCCCTGCTCCTTGGTATTGGAACGACGTTGTGGTGCATGAAGACAACCCTGAAGTTCTCGGCGCCCTCCAGTTCCTCCGCCAGCTTTCTCTGGCCGAACCTTCCCACGACGCCTATCTCTGTCTCGTACTGCGGCGTTGAGACGGGGATGAAAGTGAACCCGTCGAAGGAAAACGTCTCCGGTTCGCCGAAGTACTCGGGGAAGAGCTCGTAGCCGAGGTAGGTCATGTCGCTGTGGCCGGGGACGACGAGCTTTGGCCTCTCAATCCTATCCCAGAACTCCCTGGCCCTCTCAAAGTTCCGTTCGATACCCATGTCAACGATGTCCCCGTTGTGGACGACGATGTCGGGCTTCAGCTTCTCGTTTATCAGGTTCACCACGTTCTCGAGCACCTTCCTCCTGAAGTAAACCCTGTCTGAGACCTTGCTCTCGCTGAGCTGGACTATCCTGAGGAGCCTTCTTCCCCTGGGGACGAAGAGCTTTGGCCTAACGGGCCTGTGCTCCGCTTTAACTTCCTCGCCGGTGACGCGCCGTATCGTGACTTCGACTCTACCATCGTCGCGTATCGTAACGATGTTGTAGCTGTTGACGTCACCGCGCCTCGTCTTCCGGCAGGAGGTACATCCGGCGTTGTCCACGACGAGGTCTTCGACGCGGTAGACGTTGGGGACGTGCTTGTGACCGCAGAGGTAGAGCGTGACATCGTTCCTGAGAAGCAAATCGAGGACGTCTCCAGCGTTGAAAAGGACGTTTCTCTCCCTGCCAGTGTTCGGGAGTGGGACGAGGTGGTGATGCGCGGCGACTATCTTGATTCTCCTGTCGGAGTACTCCTCAAGCTTCTTTTTCAGCCAGCGGAACTTGTGCTTCCCGATTCTGCCGTCGCTTAAATCTGGAATCGTCGAGTCCACCCAGATTAGGACTCCGTCCTTGAACTCGTAGACGCCGTTGAGCGGGC
>NZ_JAMOQU010000128.1 GCF_027063845.1 Thermococcus sp. | reverse complement strand
CCTTTTGAGCATAAAGCTTTAAAAAGCGACGGCCCTCATTTATAAAGGGGTTTTTAAACCCACCATCCGGAGGTGTAAACCTTGGTGGACATGAGCAATGTAAAGCTCAGGATTGAGAACATCGTCGCTTCTGTTGACCTCTTTACGGAGCTGAACCTTGAGAAGGTTATTGAAATATGCCCCAACTCGAAGTACAACCCGGAGGAGTTCCCCGGAATCATCTGTCGCTTCGATGAGCCGAAGGTTGCCCTGCTTATATTCAGCTCCGGGAAGCTCGTCGTTACTGGAGCTAAAAGCGTCGAGGACATCGAGAGGGCCGTCAACAAGCTCATCCAGATGCTCAAGAAAATCGGCGCCAAGTTCCACCGCGCGCCCCAGATTGACATACAGAACATGGTCTTCAGCGGTGACATCGGCATGGAGTTCAACCTCGACGCTGTAGCGCTTAGCTTGCCCAACTGTGAGTACGAGCCCGAGCAGTTCCCCGGCGTCATCTACCGCGTCAAGGAGCCGAGGGCGGTGATACTGCTCTTCTCCTCCGGCAAAATCGTCTGCTCCGGCGCCAAGAGCGAGCACGACGCCTGGGAGGCCGTTAGGAAGCTCCTCCGTGAGCTTGAGAAGTACGGTCTAATCGAGGAAGAGGAGGAGTGGTGAGGGGGCTTGGCCTTCTCCGTTATATACTCTTCCGTTTTTCTCGAGCACAGACCCGAGAACTATCATCCGGAGAACCCTGACCGGTTGCTACGGGCAGTAAACTCCTTAAAGCGGTTGAACCTGTGGAAACCCGTCGAGCCAGTTCCAGTTCCGGAGGAGGAACTCCTGAAGGTTCACTCAAGGGACTACGTTGAGCTCGTCCGCGAGAAGAGTAGGGCCTTTTCATACCTCGACCCGGACACCTACGTTTCCCCCGGCACGTGGGAGGCCTCGCTCCTCGCCTTCGGGGCGTCGAGGCTCGCCGTCGAGCTGGCCCTGAAGTTCGGAGGCCTTCACCTCGCCCTCGTGAGACCGCCAGGCCACCACGCCGGAAAATCTGGAAGGGCTTTCAACGCCTCAACGCTCGGCTTCTGCATCTTCAACAACGCGGCCTACGCGGCGAAATCGGCCGAGGAGCTCGCCGGAAAGGTTCTGGTCATAGACTTCGACGCTCACCACGGCAACGGGACGCAGGAGATACTCTGGAACGACCCCAACGCGGTGCATATAGACCTTCACGAGCGCGACATCTACCCCTGGAGTGGCTACGAGCACGACGTCGGCGGGAAAGGGGCCGAAGGTACAAAAATCAACCTGCCGATGCCCCACTACTCGGGTGACGACGACTTTATCTATGCCTGGGATGAGGTTGTCCTCCCCCTTCTGGCCCAGCTCAGGCCGAAGCTCGTGGTTGTCTCTGCTGGATTTGACGGATTCCTCGGCGAGAACCTGACGACGCTTCGCCTCAGTGAACTCTTCTTCGCCTACGCTGGTTCAACGCTCTCGCGCTATCCGCTCGCGGTGATTTTTGAGGGTGGCTACTCCGTCGGACTTGACAAAGGTTTGCCTGCCTTCATCAGGGGCTACCTGGGCGGGGAAATCCGCGAGGTTCCGGTCAGTCCATCGTACGAAGCTTTGAGAACAGTGGCGAGGGTGAAGGAGATACAGTCGGAGTGGTGGGAGTTTTGACTTACGGGGGGATAAGTGGCTTACCCGGGGGTAAGTTAGTTTACGTCAGGAAGAAGTTAAATATTCCGGGAAACAACAAATAGCGAAAGCTCTCAAAGTGTGATAAAAAGAGAAGGGCATCAAAGCCCCAGCATCTCCTTCGCGGCTTTAACTCCAAGGTCGAAGGCCTTCATGTTGACGTCAACGGCCTTCTTCGGCACGCTGACCTTTATGACCTCCCTGACGTGCTCCGCTGAAAGTGGGAAGCCCGGAGTTTGCGTCAGCGCTCCGATGAGGACGACGTTGGTTGTTATGATGTTTCCGGCCTCCATGGCGAGCTTCTCGGCGTCGAAGGCCATGAACTTGGCCTCGAAGTCCTCCTCGACGACCTTTTTTATCTCCTCAAGGCTTGGATAGCTCGCGAGGCCCATCGAGACCTGAACCGGCGGAATCGGCCTCGCGTTGGTGAAGACCAAACCTCCCTTCTTGAGGTAGTTGATGTATCTCAGGGCTTCAACGGGCTCGAAGCTCAGTATAACGTCGGCCTTGCCCTCGGGAACCATCGCGCCGTAGACGTCCTCTCCAAACCTGACGTAGGCGATAACGCTTCCAAAGCGCTGGCTCATGCCGTGAACCTCGCCAACGCGCACCTTGTAGCCGGCCCTCAAAGCGGCCCAGCCGAGCAGGTTCGCCGCGGTAAGGATTCCCTGACCGCCAACTCCGGTGATAACGATGTTGTACTCCTTCATCTCACTCACCCTCCTTCATAGGCTCGAAGGCGTCGAACGGACAGACCTGGGCGCAACCGCCGCAGCCCCAGCACATCGTCGGGTCTATCTTGGCCTTCTTCTTCTCGGCGTCCCAGTAGATTGCCGGACAGCCGTAGGCGTTGATACAAATCTTACAGCCGGTACACTTCTCCTCGATGACGTGATAAATCGGCCACCTCTCACCCTTCCTGCGCATCTGGCCTATCCTGTAGAGCGCACACGGCTGTCTCGCGACGACGACGCCCACGCCTTCAACGGCCAGGGCCTCCTTGATGGCCCGCTCGGTGGCTTTTATGTCGTAGGGGTCAACGACCTTGACGTAATCGGCACCGAGGGCCTTCGCGACCTCTTCAATCTTAATCCGCTTACCGGGCCCGTGCGGGGTCTCGCCGGTTCCGGGGTTGGGCTGGTCGCCGGTCATAGCGGTGACGAGGTTATCGAGGACTACTATGACGACGTTGGAGCGGTTGTAGATTGCGTTGGCCAAAGCCGGAAGTCCCGTGTGGAAGAACGTCGAATCTCCGATGGTCGCGACGATTATCTTCTTCTCCTTTCCAGTTCTCCTCTCCTCTTCCCCGGGCACTCCGTTGAGGGCTACGTCCAGACCGTGCGCGACGCCGATTGATGCACCCATCGCGACGGTTGTATCGACGGTCTTGAGCGGCGGCAATACGCCAAGGGTGTAACAGCCTATGTCGCTCGGGAAGATTGCCCTCGGAGTCGCGGCCCTTCTAATCGCGTAGAAAGTGTTCCTGTGCGGACAGGCCGGACACAGCGAAGGAGGCCTCGGAGGAACCATTGCCTGAACCTTCTCGTACTTTTCGTCGATTTCCTCGAAGTTAATCGGAGTCTCGAGGCCGAGGAACTTCGCTATGGCCGTTACAGCCCTCCTTGTGGTCATCTCGTAAACGCGCGGAACCAAATCCTTGCCGTGAATCGGAATCCTAAGTCCCTTATCGTAGGCCCAGGTCTTGACCTGCTCCTCAACTACCGGCTCAAGCTCCTCGACGATGAGAACCTTCTCAAGCCCGTCGAGGAACTTCTCAAGCAGGCCGTAGGGAACGGGGAAGGGAGTTCCGAGCTTGAGTATCTTGACGTTCTCAACGCCGAGCCAGGCCAAGGCCTCCTTGACGTATGCGTACGCTAAGCCTGGAGCGATTATACCGACCTTCGCGTTCTCGTCGCCCTCAATCCAGTTGAAGGGGCAGTTGTTGAGCTCCTCGCGAATCTTCTCAATCTTCTCGAGAACCTGCGGGTGGAAGCGCCTCGCGTTGGCTGGGATGTCAACGAACCTGCTCGGGTCCTTCTTGAAGTCCCCGAACTTCCTCCTGCCCTGCTTTATCTCCTCGGGAAGCTCACCGAGAACGACGTCTCCCCTCGCGTGGGAGCTCCTCGTAGTTGTTCTGAGAATGACGAAGTGCTTGAACTTCTCGCTGAGCTCGAAGGCGTACTTCGTCATCTCCTTGGCCTCGTGCGGTGAGCTCGGCTCGAGAACGGGCACGTTGGCGAACTTTGCGTAAACCCTCGTGTCCTGCTCGTTCTGACTGCTCCACATGCTCGGGTCGTCCGCGACCATTATGACGAAACCGCCCTCGACGCCCATACCAACTGCGCTGAGGAATGTGTCAGCGGCAACGTTCAGTCCGACGTGCTTCATGGCCGTCATGGCCCTGAGACCGCTCCAGGCAGCTGAAAGCGCGGTCTCAAAAGCTACCTTCTCGTTGGTGGAGTACTCCATGTAAACTCCTGCCTTCTTCGCAACGGCCGCCATCGTATCGGTCAGTTCTGAACTCGGAGTTCCGGGATAAGCCGCGAAAACCGCTATGTTCGCCTCCAAAGCTCCGCGAGCTATGGCGTGGTTTCCGAGGAGAAGAACCCTCTCCCCGGGCTTATCCCACAGCACTATGTCCGTCACCTTCGCCATCAAACAACACCTCCATTGTCGGTCGTAATAAATCGAAACTCCCTTATCTCCCTCAAAATGTCGTGGGGGTCATTCTCAACCGTGTCCAGTATCCTCTTCATGCGCCTATGGACTTCCCTAACGGTGATAGAAGAAGTAAAGGTGAACTGAGCTTTCCGCTTGGGGGTTATCCCCATCTCACTCATCCTCCAAAACCCCCGCGTTCTTCGCCTGCTGAACGAGCGCGTAGGCACCAGCAGCTACATCCTCGGGCCTCTCGTAGCTCGGGATTCCGTTCTCTTCGAGGAGCTCCTTCGCCTTTTCACTGACGTAGCCGGCCATGAAGAGGCCGAGGACGGGCTTTCCGTTGTTGACCTCCTTGACGGCCTTGATGACGCCCTCAGCGTGCTCCGTTGGAGTCATTCCCGCGAAGGTCGGGACGACGCATATCGCTATGAGCATGTCGACGTTCGGGTCCTGAAGGAGTAGCTTCGCGGTCCTGTAGTAGTCCTCACCGCGAGCGCTTGCAATCATGTCAACGGGGTTCTTTACGGCGGCCATCGGCGGGAGGAATGAACGGAGCTCCTCAATGGTTTTCTCCTCGAGGTCGGCCAGCTTAAGTCCCCTCTTGTCGAGTTGGTCGGCCGTCAGAACACCTGGACCACCTGCGTTGGTCATTATCGCGACGCGCTTTCCTTTGGGCAAGGGCTGGGTGAAGGCCCTCGCCATGCTGAGCATGTCGTCTATAGTTTCCGCAATCAGAACTCCGCTCTGCTTAAAGGCAGCTTCATAAATCTTCCAGCTTCCGGCTAAGGAGCCCGTGTGGCTTGATGCCGCCCTGGCTCCGCTCTCGCTCTTTCCGGCCTTGAGGGCTATGACGGGCTTCTTCTTGGTGACCTTCTTGGCGACCTCGATGAACTTCCTTCCGTCCTTGATTCCTTCGATGTAGAGGGCTATGGCCCTGTCCTCCTCGGTGTCCGCCAGGTACTCCATGAGCTCCGCGAAGTCGAGGTCTGCCATGTTGCCGACGCTCACGAACTTGGAGAAGCCTATTCCCTCCTTGACTGTCTTGTAAACGATTCCCGCCCCCAGGGCCCCGCTCTGGCTCACGAAGGCTATGCTCCCCTTCTTGGCGTCCATTATGAATGTCGCGTTCATGTCGTTGTGGGTGTTCATGACGCCGACGCAGTTCGGGCCTATCAGGCGCATTCCATACTTGTGGGCAATCTCGACGAGCTCGCGCTCCTCCTTCTTGCCTTCCTCCCCAGTCTCTCCAAAGCCGGCCGTTATGATGACCGCTCCCTTAACCCCCTTCTCACCGCAGTCTATTATCGCCTGCTTCACGAAGCGCTTGGGGACGACGATTATCGCGAGGTCAACCTCGTCGGGGATGTCCTTGATGTTCTTGTAGGCCTTAACTCCCTGAACGACCTCGTCCTTGACGTTGACGGGGTAAACCCTTCCGTCCCTGTACTTCTTGAGGTTCTTAAAAACCTCGTAGCCGAGCTTCATCGGGTCGTTTGATGCACCGATGACGGCTATGCCCCTCGGTTTGAAGAAGTAGTCCAGGTTCATGAGCCTCACCGTTAAAATCTCCGCCGAATCGTATATAAGCTTTCCCAAAAGGGGCATTGGGGAATTTTAGGACATCGTTGAGACTTTTACGTCCATCAGTGGGCTTTTTCAGTCATCGAAAGCTTTAAGTAAGCTCTGGTTATTTTATTCTCGGAGGTGATGGCGATGGTGAAGGTGAAGTTCCTGGGCCACGCAGCTTTTCTGATTGAGGGAAGCAAGAAAATACTGATAGACCCGTTCCTCACCGGCAACCCGCAGGCGGCTGTGAAGCCTGAGGAGGTTGAAGCGGACCTGATACTCGTTACCCACGCCCACGGCGACCACATCGGCGACGCGGTCGAGATAGCCAAGAGGACCGGCGCGAAGATAGTGGCGATGTACGACATAGCCAACTACATCAGCGAGCAGGCTGAGGGGGTCGAGGTCATCGGCATGAACTACGGGCCGACTGAAATAGACGGCGTCGGAATCGTCCAGGTTCCTGCCTGGCACTCCAGCAGCGACGGCAAGTACGGCATCGGCAACCCGTGCGGCTACATCGTCAAGCTCGACGGAAAGACGATTTACCACGCTGGCGACACCTTTGTGTTCCTCGACATGGGCCTCTTTGCCGAGCTCTACGGCCCGATTGACTTAGCTTTGCTCCCGATAGGCGGGCACTTCACGATGGGTCCGAGGGAAGCGGCAAAGGCCGTCGAGCTACTCAAGCCGAAGAAGGTCGTCCCGATGCACTACAACACCTGGCCCCCGATTTCGGCCGACCCCGAGGAGTTTAAGAAGCTCGTTGGGGACAGGGCCGAAGTCATTATACTCAAACCCGGCGAGGAGCTTGAGCTTTGAAAAACCTTTTAAGAGCCTCCCTTTATCTCCTTTTCAGGTGGTGAAATGGGCAGAAGTGCAGGGTTTCTAATCTTTGCACTGGTTTTGATGTTCATCCCTCCGCTCGTTCATCCCGTTGGGGCCCAGGTTCCGGGGGAAAGCCCCCCTTACGACCTGATAATTGTGAGAAACGACAACCTGATTGATTATATAGTCGCTCTCCCCTATTCACGGCTTCTTGGGATACCAATTCTCCCAGTTAATCCAGATGAGCTCGACACAACCACCCTTGCCCAGCTCCAGAGCTACGAGCAGTTCGGCTGGTACAAGGTGCTCGTGATAGGTGACTACAAGGCAATCAGCCAGAAGGTGCAGGAACAGCTCATCAGCCTCGGGTTTCAGGTCACCAGGATAGGAGGCGCCACGAGGGTTGACACTTCGGTCAAGCTCGCCGAGGAGTTCTATCCAGACGGCGCCAAGACTGTAATCCTCGCTAGTGCAAGTGACTACGGCTCTGCCCTGGCCGCCGCTAGGTGGGCGATGACCTACGAGAACCCGCTCCTCCTGACGAATCCAAACAATCTTTCCCAGTCCGTTATCAGCGCCCTCAAGAGGCTCCACCCGAACCTCGTGGTCCTCATCGGGGCGGGTATGTCCAAGGACATTCAGGCCCAGCTTCAGGAACTCGGGTACCAGACGTACTGGGTGAAGGAAAGCATAACGATAACGGTTTCGTCCCCAACACCTCTGGCTAGGACCGACTGGACCCTCGTCATCGGTGCGGTAATCCTCACCCTCGCGGTTGCGATTCCGGCTTCGCTCTACTACGCCAAGAAGAAGTGGTCCGCCAACAAGGTTCCAATCGAGGTTTTGACAGAGAAGGAGCGCATAGTCGTCAAGGCAATCCTCGACAGGGGCGGAACGGTAAAGCAGGAGGAGTTGCCAGAGCTCACAGGTTACTCAAGGCCGACGATAAGCAGAATCATTCAGGAGCTCGAGAAGAAACAGCTCGTTGAAAGGGAGAAGGTCGGGAAAACCTTCATAGTCCGCCTCACGAAGGAAATCATAATGCGCGAGTAGCGGTCGGCTAAGCCCTCCGCTCATCACTTTTCAGGGTCCTGGCTGTTTCTTCATCCCGCAAGAAAAGGGAAGAGAAATCACTTGCGGAAGAGATGGCCGTGAGCCCTGTTCACGTGCCTCGTGAAGGCCTTTGCATCCTTGAAGACCATTCCGCACCTCGGACAGCGGAAGAGTATCTCCCCGTCCCGGTCCTTAATCTTGATGGCCTTCAACACTGCCATCTCCTCCACCCCCGAGCGGAGTTTTGGTTCGGGCTTTTAAACTTTGCTAAACCCATATCCTGTTGCCCTTGACCTTGAGGTAGCCGAGCGTTTGAAGAACCTTCAGGAAGTCCTCTATCGCGTCCTCGTCGTAGTAGATGTTTATCCTCTCGTTCCTGCCCTCGACGGTTATCGGTTCGAGCTCCATAATCGCCTCGATGAGCTCGTTCTTCCTCCGGTACTTCTCGGCCAGTTCGAGGATTCTCTCCGCTAAAATGGAGCGGGCTATTCCGTCGAACATCGCCTCGACGTAGCTCTCCTCGGTCGCATAATCTTCAGCCACCTCAAGGGCCGCCTCTATTAGCTCCCTCTCGACCTCGAGGACTTCAACGTAGTAGCGCTTCTCAAGGGTGTATTCGGTTACGAGCGTCGCCTTTAACCGTTCCTCAAGTTCCTCAAGCTCGTCGCCGATTTCCTCAATCGGGAAGCGTAGCTCAAGGCTCAGCGCGTCAAGGGGAACTCTTTCCTTCAGCAGGAAGCCCCCCTCGGTTTCCTCTATCGCCCCGGATTCAATAAGCGCGCTCACAACCGAGAGCTTTGGCAAGTCTGGCTCTTCAAAGAGTGTTCCGAGCTCCTTAACCTCACCGGACTCCCAGTTTTCGAGGAGTTCGTCGTAGGCCAGCTTGACCGCCTCAAGCTCCTCACCTACGGCTGGGACCTCGGAGGCGACCTCAACGAGCTCGGCGTAGGTGCCCCGGATTACAACGTAGTGCTCAATCTCGGCCCTGGTTTCTTCCCTCGTCCTGTTCATTATTCCCGCCCTGCTTAGCTCGCGCGAGAGTGCGTTCATATCGTCCTTGGTGAGAACCTCAAACCTCATGGTCTTCCCCCTCTATCGAGCGTTCTTCACCGTTATAACCTTTCGGCTCGAGCAGGGACTGGAGGAGGGCCTTTACGGGCTTGTTGTGAACCCGTTCCGCGGTTTCTGCAACCTCGTCTTCAAGGTCGTCCCTGAAGTTCGCGTAGAGGAGCAGGGCGTAGGCGATGAGCTTCGGGTCTCCCTCACCGAGCCTCTCGATTGCGCTCGCGAGTGGGGGGTTCCTAAGGAGCTCATCCGCGAGGGTTTCGAGGGCCTTCCTGTCATCCCTCTCCACGGCCCTTCTCAGGGGCTCGTAAAAGGCCTTGAGAACGAGCCTTGCCATCCTCTCCCTCTCAAGCAGGTCTCTCCCGGGCTCCTCCTTCCGCTCCCTCGTCAGGAGGTAGTAGGCCAGGGGCACGCTGAAGGCGACAATCATCAGCGCGTAGAGTCCTGTGGGTATCTTAACACCTGAGGGGGCCCTCCTTGAGATAACCACGAGGAGGACGAGGCCTATTGCGAACCAGAGGAGCATTCCCGCGAGGTAGTAGTGGGAGTAGTCCTTCACCTCCGGTCCCTTCGCCCTGGCCCCGAGCTCCTCAATTCTCCTTAACCCTGTCTCGGCTATCTCTATCTCTGCCTGAAGGCGCTTTATCCGCCTGTCAATCTCCTCAAGAACCCCTTCCTTTTCCATGTTGTTCACCAGATGCCTGTGATTATTAACCATTGGGGGAGGTGCTTAATTAGCTTTAACCTCGCCCGCCACGAGGTGGTAAAATGCGACTGCCCCAACGATTGCGTAGGCGTACTGGGTTATGAACTTGTAGAGAAACGCCACAACGATTGCAGTCGGAGTGTCGCCGATGGCGAGCGTTACCCCAAGCTCGTTCGCCCCGATTCCACCAGGAGTTCCAAGAAGCCCACCGAGAAAGTTTGAATACAGCACCGCTTCAAGGAACTTGAGGTAGTTTTCTCCCACTCCAAAAGTTCTCGCCGTCAGGTACAGCGCCGTTGAGTTTGCGATTGTCAGGAGTATTCCAACGGCTATCGCCAGAAGAACAGTTTTGAGCTCTCCTCTGGCCCTGTGCCAGCCAGAATACATCTTTTCGAGTGTTTGGAGTTTTCTAATTGCCCAGAAAAATGGGTATAATAAGTAGTAGGCCACCCTGTCAAAAATAACTGCCACGAGAAGGGCTCCGGCTAGGATTAATGCTATCAAATTTTTCCCGATGAACGCGATTAACAGCAGGCCCGCGAGGAACTCGGTTGCTATCGCGAGAAGGCTGACACCCATCGTGTACCAGTAGTCCGTTCCGAGGAGTCTGACTTTAACGAGAACTCCAACGGCGCTGTTGAGGGAGAACCCCAAGTACGTTCCCGAGAGCGTTGCGAGCAGGGTTCTTCTGAACGAAACTCCTGAGGCGTGGTGCACATAGATGTACCAGAGGGCGGTGTAGAGGAGGTACGCCACGAAACCCGTCAGAACTGCTGTCAGGAAATAGGGAGATAACAGCGAGGAAGCGCTCAGGTTTACCCTCGATGCCTCTGAGTAGACCTTGTGGAGCAGATAGGCGGTTATGGCAACGGTTAGGAGTAACGTTGCCGGTTTTCTCCAGTTCATGCCCTTCACTCCTTCTCGAGGAGTTCCCTGACGTATTTCGGCATCTGGAAGAGCGTCTCGTGCCTCTCTGGGTCGTAGTAGTAGAGCTTCTCCGGGGCCCTGCTCACGTCAACCTCCCTGAAGTCCAAGTCGCCCTTAACACCCACGAGGAAGCTCCAGGGTGAGGCGTAGCCTATCACGGGGAAGCTGAAGTAGTAGACCCTGTCGAAGACCTTCTTCATGGCTTTGTAGGCGTCGAGGAGTTCGTTGGTGAAGAGGTAGACGCTCCCCGCCTGGGTGATGTAGAGACCCCTCTCGTTGAGCTTCTCGTAGGCCGAGCGGTAGAAATCTTCGCTGAACAGGAGCTTTGCCGGACCAACTGGGTCGGTTGAGTCCACGATTATGACGTCGAAGCGCTCTTCAGTTTCCTTCAGGTACTTGACGCCGTCACCGATTATCAGCTCGGCCCTCGGGTCGTCGAAGGCGCCCCTGTCTATGCCGAGGTAGATTCTCGAAACCTCGACGACCATCTCATCAATCTCGACCATTGTGGCCTTCTCAACGCTCTCGTACCTGAGCACTTCCCTCAGCGTCCCGCCGTCGCCGCCGCCTATGATGAGCACCCTCTTTGGGTTCGGGTGCGCGAGCATGACCGGGTGAACGAGAACTTCGTGGTAGCTCTCCTCGCCTACCTCGACGAGCTGGACTGTCCCATCGAGGACGAGCAGTTTGCCGAACCCCTCGGTTTCGTAAAGCTCCAGCCGCTGGTATTTCGTCTGCGTCTCGAAGAGCCTCTCCTTAACCTTGAAACCGACGCCGTAGCCCCTGGGATACCACTCGATAAAGGCCCTCTCCTCCTCGCTGTAGGGCATGAACCTCACCTGAGCTTAGCTCGCCCTTTGGGTTTTAAACCTATGGGTTTTCACAGGGCAAAGTTATTAAGGCCCTTCCGAGAGTTAGTAGCGATGGCCGAGGCAGAGCTCAGAAGAAAACTCGCCCAGGAAATAGCGGATTTGTGGGCCGAAATCTCTGGAGAGTCCGGTGAGGGGATTCCCCATCTAGTCGGTGAAATTAGCGCGAGTCCTGGACTTACAGTTGAGCTTGACGTTGCCTTCTTTGATGACTACCGCCTTGAGCGCTTCCTCGACGAGGGTGTTCTCTTCTTCGTCTTTCCCGCTGACGAAGGCAGTCCAAGGGCCCTCTTCGTGTCCCTATGGCGTTTTCTCCAGGGCAAGGGCGTTCCAAGGCTTCTTCTTCCCGGCATAACACTTGAAGGGCCTCTGAGTGAGACCCTTAGAAAGCTTGGCTTTGAAGTTCTCTGGATGACCGGCGATTCGGTGGTTGAAGTGTGGGCAACGAAGGGCAGGGCCCGCTACGAGATGGTCTTTCAGAGAACAGGTGACAACGAGTTCACCTTGGTTGAAAAGAAAAAGGTTCAGTAGGGGAACATGACGACGACCGCTATTGCCGCGGCGGGCTTGTCTTTGACTGTTATCTCGGCGCTCGCAACCTTGAACTCTGCCAGCTCCCAGCCCCTGTTGGCGAAGCCCTCTTCCACCATTTTCCTGACGACCCTCTCTGCCTCTTCCATCGTGCAATAACCTGCGTACTCGTAGATTAAGCCGCCTTCGTTGTTCTTGCTTATCCCAACTCCAAGGGCCGCGCTGATGGTCATTCCCGGCTCGTCGCTCTCGATGTGCGCGTAAACGGTCGGCAGGAGCATTCCAATCGGGACGTCGTGGACTTTGTCCATCCACTCGATGTGTGCCGGGATAACGCTGCTGAGCTTGACGAGGTTGACGTTTCCTATGCCGAGTTTGAGGAGTGCGTTGTCGAAGGCGTTTAACTTAGTTCCGCCCTCTGCGGCGGCCGCTCCTATGAAAGCCCTCTTAGGTGTCGTCCAGCTCATCATCACCACCTTTAAAAGCCCCTCAATCACTCCACCGCTTTGCGTGGTGCTTATAAATCTTGCCCAAAAATTTTTAGGACTCTTGTATGGCCGTTAGAGCCCTTCCAATCGTTGCCGAGAGGAATATTCCCGCGACCGAAGTGAACGCGGTTATCGAGTACAGCTCTCCCGTTAGGACGCCGTAGCTGTTGCCGAGGTCTGCCACGAGAAGGCCGAGGATTCCAAAGCTCACAAGTCCCGTTGCCTTGGCCAGCGAGCTGAGAGGCGTTCCATCCCATTCAATGATTACCGTCAGCAGGAAGCGGACTGAGTACACCACGAGGAACCCGTAGAGCACCATGAGGGTTATTTCGGCCCTGAAGTTCATCCCACGCCAGGCGAAGAATATCGGCGCGAAGATTCCGCTCGTCACACCGCTCAGGATTGTTTCCAGCCTTTCGTACTGTTTCGTTCCCACCAAATCGCTGTGGAGTAGCAGTCCGGCCAGGAAACCACCTATGGTGAAGTGCATTCCGACTTCCTCGCTGATGAAACCGAGCGTCGCCGCGAAGACCATAAAGAGTCCGAAAACTGCCTCGTCGCTCTTAAGCTTCCTGAGCTGGGTTATTAACCAGACCTTGTGCTGGATTCCAATCTTGTAGTTTATGTAGAGCACTCCACCTATGAACAGGGCCTGCTTGGCTATCGTGGTTATGAGGTTTGGTGTGCTCCCCGCGCCCTTGAAGTTCGCGAGGACGTACACGAGTATAAGTATCGCGACTTCACTGATTATCGCGTAGGAAAGGGCCACGTGGAGGTAGTCCTCGCCGAAGAATCGCTTCAGCTTGACGACGATTGGGGCGCTGGCCACTGCAAATATCGCCGCGGCGAGGATGTTGCCCGTGCCTATTCTGTATCCCGTGAATGGGAGCGTCACGAGTAGCATCACACCCAGCGTCGCTATGTACACGGGCAAAGCCTTCTTTCCACCGATGCGGAGCTCTTCGGGCGTTATCTCAAGGCCCGCCGAAATCATGAGGAAGAATATTCCGAACTCCGCGAGGAGGTTCATCTCGTCCGCGGGGACTCCAGTCAGGACGTAGCCGAGTATCAAACCGGCTGTTATCTCACCGACTATTCCGGGGTAGCCGAGCCTCTCGAAGAGCTCCGCGAGGAACCGGCCCAATGCTATGATAATGAGAACGTGGCCTATAATCTGCATCTCCCCACCCCGCGTTAGAGTCCCCTAAATTCTGCTCCTGCGGGGATATAAGCGTTTCCATTTCGAGAAAGGTTTAAATGCTCAAACCTGTTACCCTGAGCGGTGATGTTCATGATTGAAGTCGGCGAATACAAAGTTAAGGAAGGCCTCTACTACACGAAAGACCACGAGTGGGCCAAGGTTCTTGACGACGGAACCGTTCTCGTCGGCATAAGCGACTACGCCCAGAAGGAGCTGGGCGATTTGGCCTACGTCGAGCTTCCCGAGGTCGGAACCAAGGTCAACAAGGGCGACGTCCTCTGTGAGATAGAGAGCGTCAAAGCTGTCAGCGAGGTCTACGCCCCGGTCAGCGGAGAGGTCATTGAGGTCAACGAGGCCCTTGAAGACAGCCCCGAGCTCCTCAACGAGGACCCCTACGAGAACTGGATTGCCAAGCTCAAGCCGAGCAACCTCGATGAGGAGCTCAAGGAGCTCATGGACGCTGAAGCCTACGCGAAGTACCTAGAGAGCCTCTGAACGATTTTCAAACTTTTCTTCTCTGCCTATTTCGGAATCCTTAAGTATCTAAAGAGCCCACAAACTTTGGTGGTTTCCATGAAGGTTCTGAAGGAATGGGACGTTAAGGTGAAGCTTGTCAAGACAAAGAGGGGAGCGATTCTCCATATGATTGAGCTCGAACCCGGGCACTTCTACCTCGAACAGAACCCGCTCAAGGACTCCAAGTACGGCGTCGCCTACAGGAAGATAAAAGAGCACTTTCCCGAGTTCTACATGTTCTGGGAGATTAAGAACAACCGCTACACCGGAAAGCTCCTCGCCGGGGCGTTTTTAGAAAAGCAGGAGATAGATGACTTCATAACGCTTCTCGCCCAAACCGAGGACTTCAAGAAGTTCGAGGAAATCCTTGAGGAAATTGAGGAGCTTGAAGAGGAGTGAGCTC
>NZ_JAMOQU010000127.1 GCF_027063845.1 Thermococcus sp. | reverse complement strand
GTGAGGGCCCACCTCATAGTATCACCGCGAGGTTTGTCATATTGCCAAACTTTATAAAGTTTGTTGGGGTCAAATTTGTCACATGAGGCTCATTATAGGGCGAGAGATTATCAAAATGCTCATCAAGATGGCAGGGAGTTCGAAAATCGAAGTGTGCGGCTTCCTCCTAGGCAGGAGAGACGAAGAAGAGTTTCTGGTTTTGGAAGTGAAGCAGGTCAGGAACATGCTCAACTCCCCGAGCGCCTTCGAGATGGAACCAGAAGAAATGGTCAGGGCCCTCGATGAGGCGGAAGCGAGGGGCCTCGAAGTTGTCGGAATCTTTCACTCCCACCTCAAATGCCCACCATTGCCGAGCGAGCGCGACTTGGAGGGAATGAAGAACTGGCGGGTTCCCTGGCTCATTGTCACGCCGGGAGGGGAAGTTAAGGGGTGGATTCTGGGAGAGGGCGGGGTGGAGGAGGTCAAAATCGTAGATGAAGCTAATGACGCCAGAGAGGGGATAAAGGTACTCGCCAAGACCGTCCGACGGGGAACCTTTGGCGAGGGAGGAACGAACGAGGAATTCAAAAAGCTGAGACTTGAGGCACTCACACAGAGGAACCCGATTAATCCTCCCTAATCACTATCTCTATCCTCCTGCCCTCGCGGTAGCCTTTCATCGCCGAGAGCATGCCCTTTATCGTCTTCTCTACCAGCTCCTGCACCCAGTCCTTCATCGGGAGAACCTGGCCGTCTATCTTGACCGTGACCTTGGGCTTCGAGCTCAGCACAACGCAGTCCTTGAGCGTTTTCTCGCCCCTGACAATCATCCTCGCCATCTCGGCGCACTTGAAGCCACAGAGACCGCAGTCTATGTTGGGGAGCATGAAGGCCCTTTTCTCGACGAGGTCGGCGAGCTTCTCGGGTTCCTTCGTCGCGTCAATGACGGGGAGGCCGTCAATCTCCTTAATTCCTGTCGAAGCTATGACCCCGCTCACCGCTATTGCTAAGCCGTCGTTGAGCTCTCTAACGTCCTCCTCGCCCCTCGCGCATATCACCTTGGGGACGTGCTGTATCGATTTGAACCCCTCAAGCAGGAGGAAATCGGCCGAAACCATCGAGAAGAGCGCGTTTATGTCCTTGGCCTTAAACAGGAGCGCGTCGGTGTCGTGGGCGTGAACTATAACCTCATCGGCAACCTTCGAGAACCGCCAGGTGTCGCTCCCTTCCCTGTCGAAGTCGACGTGCATGCTCTTCGCTATTGCTACACGGTAACCGCGCTCCTTCAAAACCCTCGCGACGGCCTCAACAGTCGTCGTCTTCCCGCTCTTCTTGAAGCCGACGAAGGCAACACCCCTCATGCTCTCACCTCACAGCAGGGTTATCCAGTTGAGGTCGTCTATCTTAACTATTAGCTCCTTGGCCCTGTTGCCCGCGTAGTCGGTAACTTCCCTGAGAAGGATTACCTCCTCGTCAAAATCCTCAAGGATTCCCGAAAAGCTCGTCTCGCTTCCAACGCCCACCGCCACCCTCTTCCCCTTCCAGCGCTCCAGCGTCTTGTCGAGCAAATACTGCTTCTCGCTCATAGCCACCCCCGCCGTTGCTATGTTAAGGGCTTTTAATACTTTCCCGCATCACAAAGCCTATAAGCGGGCCACCGTTCCCCATTCGGGTGGTGGTATGAGACTCGTCACGAAGAACGAAGCCGTTAAGCGCGCGCTCATCGAGGAGCTCAGGAAGGAGGGAATACGCTTTGAGGTCCGCTCAAGGGAGGGCTACGAGGCCTTCGTCGGCTACCTCATCGAGGGAACGCTCGGGGAAATCGAGGAGAGGATTGAGAACCTTGAGGGGGCCGACGTCGAGGCAATCAGAGAGGGCTTCCTCTCGTTCAGGGAGAGCCTCAACCACGTCCTTGAGCACCTCAAGGCCGGCGAGAAGGCCGACGAGCTACTCAAAGAGGGCCTCTGGGTGGCTGAGCTTCTCGACCAGCTCTATCGCAACGGGGCAATAGAGTACGACGGCGTCAACG
Source organism: Thermococcus sp. (assembly GCF_027063845.1). GTDB lineage: Archaea > Methanobacteriota_B > Thermococci > Thermococcales > Thermococcaceae > Thermococcus. Next base: position 53,524 of record NZ_JAMOQU010000127.1, on the reverse strand, counting down.
TCAGGCTCAAGGAGGGAATCAACGTCGATGAACTGAAGTTCGAGTTCAAGTTCCCGTTCAACCTCGTCCACGACCCCGGAAAGGTTGAGGAAAAGGCCAAACAGTTCGCCTTCGTTGACCTCGTCATAGAGCACGAGTTCGAAATCCTTGAGCTGAACATCGCCAAGGTGAACGCCCTCGGAAAGATAGCGAGCAAGTACTTCCCCGAGGACTACCTGCTGAAAGCCTACTTCGCCCTCGTCGGCAGGGCAATCCTCGCGGAGGAAATCCTGAAGGCCCTCGGCGACAAGAAAATCCCGGAGGAGGAGCTCACCAAGGGCTTTCTGAGGGCCTCGCCGATAGCGGTGCCAACGCCGAAGGGAACCCTCGTCATCAACTACTCGCGCGACTCCTTCGAGGAGACCCTCAGGCTCCTCAAGAGGCTCGGCTACGTCGAGATAAAGGGCGGAAAGGTCAGGAAGCTCAAGGATTTGAGCTGATTTCAGTTTCTTTTTAATTGGTCAACGGAATGACCAAAAACAGTACTCAATCGTTCACTCGAATGACTACTTAATCAGTCATCTTTTGGCGTCAAATACTCAATCCTCGCCCGCCCGTTTTTCTCCAGCCACTCCAACAGTTCCCTCGCGAACTCGAACTTCTTACGCTTGCTCTCCCAGACTGGCGAGTGCTTCTTCAGTGAGGGCTTGCTCCACTTCCCAACGATATCGCCGAAGTCGAAGCCGACCAGCGTTATCTCCCTCGCACCGAGCTCCTCCGCCAGGAATACAGCCCTATCGCCATCGGTGAAGCCTCCGAAGTTATAGATTATGTCGAGGGGCTCGGCTTGAGTTGTTCCGAGGATTCTCGACAGGAACGGGACGTAGGAGACGAGCTTATCCCCGTTGTCCCCGTGGGCGTGGACGACGAGGAAGGAACCTCTGTCGTTGGCGAGCTTTATGTCAGAAATCCTTCCGTCGAGGTCCGTGACGATTACGTCGGGAACGAGGCCGAAGTCGAGCAAGGCCGTCGTTGCCCCGTCGGCAGATATGAGCGTCCCGTCCGAGAAGTCGAACTCCTTCAAGGCGTTTTCAAGGCTTGGACCCGCGCCGAAAACGTAGGCTTTCCGTCCGATTACCGCCTCAAGCTCCTCGCGGAGGATGTACTCATCGCCCCCAAGGAGGAGCGAGCGGAGTAGCTCAGCCGACTTCCTGTCTTCCTCGATTGAATAGCCCATCTCCTTCACGATGCGGAGGTAGAAGGGCTCCCAGTCATCCCATCTCATTTCAACCCCCTCAACCTTTTATCCATTTTCAGCATCTCCCGCCACTGTTTTCCGGGCCAGTAGATTTGTCCGCAGTTTTCACAGACGTAGAATTCGTTGTAATTCTCGTAGACCCTCGGCGGAACCTTACCTTTAACGACCTCCTTTGAAACCGCTTTTATGGGCCCATTGCACTTCGGACATCGTGCATTCGCTGGAAAGAGTTCCCCAAACTCAACGCCGAGGCGCTTCAGCTCTTCAACCTGCCCCTCAAGCGAGTTGGAGCGGAGGAGGAAGACATTGACGCCGAGCCTTTCAGCCCTCTCCGCAAGGGCGACGTCCTTGGTGAGGACTACCCTGCCTTCTTTCAGGGCAACCTCGATTATCTCATCATCGTTCTCGATTCCATAGAGGGTGTCGTAGCCGTAGAGGCGCAACCAGCGCGCTAATCTGCCAAGCATCATGTCGGCGATGAACTTCATCGGAAGGGGTTACGGGAGAACCCTTATAAACTCAGCCTCTATTTCACGGCCATAAAATATAAACCGGTGGTCCTTATGCTCGTCTACTTCATCGGCACCGGCGGGAGCGAGGGGATTCCAGCTCATCTCTGCACCTGCCCGACCTGCACCGAGGCGAGGAAGTTCGGCTTCGCCCAGAGGAGGCCCTCAACGCTGGCGGTAATCACAGAAAACGGGAAAGCCGTTCTCTTCGACGTCGGGACCGACATAAGGGACTTCCTCAACGTCCCGCTCGAGGCGATTTTTCTCACCCATTGGCACCACGACCACATTTACGGCCTCTACAAGCTCCGCTGGATGGCAAGGGAAACGGTTCTTTATGCACCGGAGGGGAGTGCCGACGCGCTAATCCTGCAGGATCCGAAGAACCTCCGCCCGAGAACGCTCAGGCCCTTCGAAACGGTCGAGCTCGACACGCTGAGGATTACGGCACTGAGGCTGAACCACGGCGTTGAAACCCTCGGCTACCTCATCGAAGAGGATGGGAAGAGTGTGGCCCTGCTTTACGACACCAAGGGCCTTCCAGAGGAGACGCGGGAGTTTCTGGAAGAGAGGGCCCCGCTCAGGTTGGCGATTGTGGACGCCACCTACCCGCCCGGCTTCGACGACCCCTATCACAACAACGTTGACGAAGCGGCCGAACTCGGGCTTGGATTAGCTGAGAGAACCGTTCTGAGCCATATCTCCCACAAGAACTTTCCGTTCCTTGAGCTGACCGACTACGTGCGGAAGAGATGGGGAAACAAAGTTCTCGTCGCCTACGACGGCATGGTTTTCTACGTCTGAGCCAACCGCCCAAAACCCCTAAAACTCCCGGCTCCTAATTTATTACGGTGATGCCATGCGAGTCCTTGAGCTGGCGAGGCGAAGGAAGACCGTGAGGACTTTTCTTCCAGATAAACCGCCGAGGGAGGACATCTTAAAGGCTCTAAAGGTGGCGAAGGAAGCGCCGAGCGGTATGAACGCCCAGCCCTGGAGGTTCGTTGTTATTGACGACGACTGGCTGAAGGGGAAAATACGGGAGCTCTGCGAGGGGGAAGAGGAGAAGTTCTACTCGAGGACGAAGGGCGACCTGATGGCGTGGCTCAACGCCAAGGGCTTTAAGCCCGAGAAACCGTTCCTCAGCGAGGCGCCCTATCTGATACTCGTCTTCGGTCACACCAAAGCGCCGTACTGGCTCCAATCAACCTGGATTGCCGTCGGATACCTACTCCTCGCGCTCGAAGAGCTCGGCCTCGGAACGGTAACATACACCCCTCCCAACCCAAAACCAGTTGAGGAGCTCCTGAACGTTCCAAAGGACTACAAGCTCCAGACGATTCTGCCCGTCGGCTACCCTGCGGACCCGAAGCCGAAGTACGAGAGGAAAAAGCTTGAGGAGGTCGTGAGCTTCAACGGGTTTTAATTGCCCTTTCCAGCTCCTGCAAAAGCTCAATCTGCTCCTCAGTCTCAACTGCACACGGTCTGAGCCTCCTGACGCGGTAGAGGGCCTGCCTGAGGGACAAGTGTTGGGAGTACATCAGCCACGCGACCGCTACCGTACCGCTCCGTCCACAGCCCCCAAGACAGTGAATCAGAACTTTCTTCCCTTCCCTCGCTCTTTCCTCAATCCAGCGGAGGATTTCTATGAGCTTGCTCAAGGGAGGGGCGCTGAAATCCGGGATTGGGCTGTGAAATACTTCAACTCCCCTCCTTTCCCACTCATCGAGTGAATACGAGAGCTCGAAGTCCTCAACTAAGACCACCACGGCGTCGAAGGTTTCGACAACTTCGTCCAGCTCTTTCTCCACGGGCATCCGCGAGAAGGCGACGTTATCGTCTACGAACTTGGCCGAGCGCCACATATTACCACACCTTCGTTCCCACCGGGACCTCATCGGGAACGGGCAGGAGGTAGACCTTTCCCTCCTCGTTTTCCGCCACTATGAGCATGCCCTCGCTCTTGACTCCCGAGAACTCCTTCGGCTTCAGGTTGAGGACGAAGATGAACTTCTTGCCCTCAAGCTCCTCCGGGCTGTACTGGTCGGCTATACCCGTTATTATCGTTCTCCGCTCGGTTCCAAAGTCCACGTCGAGCTTTATCAGTTTCCTTGTCCGCTTCAGCTTCTCGGCCTTCCTCACGAGGCCGACGCGGAGGTCAAACTTCCAGAACTCGGAGACGTCGTAGAGCTCCATACTATCACCGTCGTGTTTCTAGCGGGACTGGGCTTAAGGGTTTCGGAGCTCAGATCTCCACAACCAGAATCTCATAACCCCTTGATGACGCCAGAAGCTTCCCATCGGGGTCAAAGGCCCACGCACCGCCGGGTGAGTGGCTGTTGACTATGAAAGTTTTGACGCCGAGGAGTTTAACCCGCTCCGCCATGGCCTCAACGTCCTCCTCGTTGAGCTCGCCGTAATCCGGAGAGTACTCCATCGGCACAAACAGGAAGTCCGGCCTTTTCTGCCTAATCCACTTTGCTATCCGCTTGTTGTACAGGTCGCCGCATATGATTATCGCGGCCTTCCCAAACTCTGTTCTGGCCGTTCTCACCGTGTTACCCGTGCAGAACTTCATCGGCTCCTAGAACTTGCGGTGCTTGAGCAGAACCTCCCCGTTTCGGCCGATGAGCAGGGCCGAGTTGTAGACACAGTTCTTGTAGGGCTCAAGGAGGCCAAAGACGATGTAAACGCCGGCTTCCCTGGCGAGCTGGGCTACTCTACCCAAGATTTCGTCGTAGAGCCCTGCCCCGCTGAAGTCCCACTCCTCGAAGCCAGTGAGGCAGTACTCCGGGAAGACGAGGAAGTCTGGGTCGTGCCTCAAGGCCTCGTTGAAGCGCTTCTCGAACTCCCTCCAGTTGGCCTCGAAGTTTCCAGTCTCAACGTGCATAGGGATTAGGACGACCTTCATTTTTCTACCCTCCCAAAGACAAGCAGGAAAGCCTCACACACCTTTCCGTGGCTTGAAGCACGCCCAAGTACCAGCTCCTCCTCAACAGCCAACCTATGGAGCTTGGCTGACTCTTTGAGCCTCTCCTTCAGACCGTTGAGGTCAAAGTCACCGACTATTATCCTACCGCCCGGCGATAAAACTTCCACGGCCCTTCTGAGAAACGGTTCCGGTTTGAGGTCGTGGAGGATGTAGGAGAAAACGACAACGTCAAAGTCCCCGCCAACATCGTCCCTGAGGAAGTCGCCCTGCATGAACTTCAGCCGCTCGTTCTCAAGCTCCCGAAGGAGGGGAAAGAAGTCAGCCCTCTTTTCGACTCCGATGACGGTTCCCTTCTCGGAGAGCGCTAGGGCGAGCAACCCTGAACCGGAGCCAACGTCGAGGATTTTTCCCTTCGCTCGTTTTACGATTTCTTCCATAACCCTAAGCCTCAGCCGTATTTCTTCCCCGTGTGACGGAAACAGGGCCAGTCTCGAACCGACCAGCCACATCAGCTCTTCCTCGGTTCCGCCAAATTCCCTGAAGGCATCAAGGGCCCTGGAATAAAAGGTCTCTATGACTTTCATGGTCTCACCCCCGGCTTGTCCAGACTTTTATCCCGGTAGCGTCTCCTCCACAAACCCTTTGCAGCTTCGAGCCCGAGGAGAAGCAGCCCGAGCGCGAGCCCCTGCCACAGGGGTTCCCCAAACTTCTTCATAAGGAGACACATCAACGTGAGGAAGAACGCCACATCGATGACCGATTCAACCCTTTTGGGGCCCCTCCTTTCCACGGCGTAGAGCGCGAGGAGGTAGATGACAACGAGGAGGAGGTAAAGCGGCCCGATGTAGTAAGCTGGCAGGAAGAAAAGGGCGATGAGGAAAAGAACCGCAAGAACCGCCAGGGAGTCCCTCATACCACCACCTCTGTCCTAAGGAAGGGAAGGGAGATGGAAAATCCCTCGTCGAAGCATACCCTCGTTAGTTCCCTTCCAACGCCGGTGGTGTTTTTGAGCAGTTGCCAAACGTTTCCTCTGAGCTCAAAACGTGAAAAACCCTTGACCTCGCCCCGCTCGATAATGAGGGCTGGTGTTACAACGACCGAGAAGTCACCGGAGGCAGGGTCGAGGGTGTTTGCCCCCCTAACGCTGAGGGCTAAAAAGCCCCGTTCAACTTCCCCAATTAACGCGTCGAGGCTCTTCTGCCTAGGGACGAGCGTCAGGTTGTGTGGGCCGTCAAAGATTCGCTCGCCGAGCCTTATCCCGTTCCCCGTGCTCTCTCTTCCTGCCTTCCAAGCGGTGTAGCTGTCCCATAGGAGACTTTTAACCGTGCCCTTCTCTATCAGGACGTTCTTTCTCGCTCTAACCCCCTCGTCGTCCGCTTTAACGTAGCGGAGCGAGCCTTCATCGCGGGGGTCGTCGAGAATGGTGATGAGCTGCGAAGCTGGGGTTTCCCCCTCTTTTGCTTCCATTCCCGGCGATTTGAGTGAAGTACTCCCTCTAAGCCTCCAGAGGACGGGAACGAGGAGAATGCTGTAAAGAGGTGTCGGGGTGAATATCGCCTCAACGTTTCCCCTTGGAGGGTTAACCCTACTAAGCCCCTCTATAAGTCCGAGGTAGGGGTTTATGAACTCGGTGAACTCAACCCTTGAAGCCGAGCCTGCAGAAGTCTGAAAGGAAATCCCGCCTCCGATTTCAAATTCGGCCCTCATCAGGGAGTATGCACCATTAACGTCTGCTCCTGCTGTGCTTTCAACCGAGAAGCGCCGGGTTATTAACTCCACAGTCCCGGATAGGGAAAGTTCCTTCTCTCCAAGTTCGTCAGCTAACGCGGAGAGCTCGCCGGCGATGTCCTCTACATCTGCCTCAAACGTTCTGTCCCAGCGGACCCTACAACCGGGCGGGAGATGATAATCTTCCTCCTTTGAGAAGCGGAGCGTCTCGCGGGCGAGCCTCAAAGCCTCCCCCTCGGCTCTGCCTTCTGCAAGTGCAGAACCCACCTTCCCGTTCTCAATTAACCTTACGGCAGTGAACTCTCTAACCCGTGCAAAAGGCTTAATGTTTCTCTCAAGGGAAACACCAATGCGTTCCTCCCTCAGACGGTAAACCTCACGCTCCATTTACACCACCCGGATTCCCTCCTCGAAGAGGACGTGAGGCCCTCCCATGCTCACCCTCACCACCTGCCCCTTTCCGCAGTATGAGTTCTCGAAGTCGAGCTTCCTTCCGAGCCCCCTGATTCCGGAGAGGGCATCGAGGGCTTTACCGCTCGCCGTCGCACCGAATATCGGTTCGGCAATCTCGCCGTTCCTGATGACGTAGCCCTCCATGACTCCAACTGTAAATGAAGAGTCAAGGCCGGTCTGTCCCGGTCCGGCGCTCACGAGGTAGTAGCCGAGCTTGACCTCCTCGAGTAGCTCCTCGAACGTCCAGTCACCTGGCTCGAAGTAGGTGTTCCGCATCCTTATCATCGGCTCGAAGGCGTAGCTCTCGGCCCTTGCGTGCCCGTTGGGTACCACCCCCAGCAGGTAAGCCCGCTCCCTGTCCACGAGGGGCTCGTTGAAAACTCCATCCTTCAGGATTTCGACCTTCTTCACCTGGACACCCTCATCGTCGTAGAGGTCGTTTCCATGACCATCGGGAACGTTCCCATCGCTCAGGCCTACGAACTCCGGGGCAATTCTCTCGTCGAGCTTATCAGCTAAAGGCGTGTTCGGCAGTTCATCCGCCTCGGCGAGGTGGCCGAGGGCCTCGTGGGCAATCGTGCCGGCAAAGTAAGGTGAGAGGAGAACCGGAACGTTCCTTAGCTTTGGCCTTCCTCCGTGAAGGAAGCAGTTCATCTGACCGCTGATTTCGGTGAGGATTTTCTTCTTCATGGCATCAACCGCCTCAAAGCCCCTCTCGATTGAGCCGGTCAAGCTGAAGAGCCACGCGCTCCTTCCGTTAGAGGAAACTACCAAATCGGCCTCAAAGGAAATCCCAGTCAGCTCCCACTCGATTTCGGTGCCCTCGCTCGTGACGAGCTGTTTGATGCCCGAAAAGTCCGAATATTTCACGGTCTTTCTCGGAGCCTCCGGCAGGTCGTTCAGAAGTTCCTTCACGGCCCCGACCTTCTCCTCAAGCGACACTTCTGAGGGCCTCACCTTCATCCTGCTTCGTACCCGGTCCCGGACGGGTTTGACTTCGGCGAGCTTCACATCTCCTCCGCTAACCTTTGCGAGCCCCACAGCCTTCCTGACGGCCCATTCTAAGTCGCCGGGCGAGTTCACGGAGGCAAATCCCCAAGAGCCGTTCACAAGGACTCTAACCCCAAATCCCCCAGAGTAGCGGGTGGAAACGTTTATCTCGTCCGAGCCCGCGATTTCAGTTTTAATCAACCGCTCCTCTCTCACTTCGGCGTACTCCGCGCCGAGCGAGAGCGCGAGCTCAACGACCCTTGAAACGTCCACTGAAATCACCTGAATTCCAAATCAAAGATAATCCTTAAAAACCTTGTCCGATAGTAATCCGGGATAGTGCTCCAGGGGGCTCAACTAATGAGAACCTACTCGTTCGGTGCTGAAACCGTCCCGGTTGCGATGGCCAGCGACCTGCTCGTCGGGAGCGTGCACGACGGTAAGAACTACAAAATAATGCTCGCAAGGCTCGACGGTGAAGAGATAGTCGAGACCCGCTTTTTGGCGGGAGAGAACGACTGGGAGGGGCACAGCGCGCTCAATCTCGGCGACGGCTACCTGATAGGCGGGGCGGTTGAAGGGGTTGCAACGCCTGACGGAGGAGAGGGCTGGAAGGCATATCTGGCGAGGCTCGATAAGAGCTTAAATCCACTCTGGGAGCTGAAGCTCAACGTTAGAAACAACGGAGCCGTTTATTCAATCCTTCTCTCGAATGACGGAGTTTTTATCGCCGGGGAAACCGGAAGGCCAGGCGACAAGGGATTCTTCATCGGGAAGGTCTCCCCGGAGGGGAAGCTCCTCTGGCTGAAGGATTTCGGGAGCTGGGAGGATGGGGTTTTCACGGCATTCCTGCCCTTGAAGAATGGTGTGAGGGTCATAGGGAGCATCAAAGCTGAAAACGGGAGCTGGGAAGTGAAGGCCTTCGACTTCAACGACGAGGGGAACCAGCAGGAGAGGAGTCCTCGCAGAGGGTACAGCTCTGAGTGCCTGCACATGGAAAGATGAGCTTGTCCTGGCCGGCTACCGCGGGGAAAGCTTCTGGGTCCAGGCCGGTGAGCGGAGAATCGAGCTTGGCGAGGGGAGCGCCACCTCGCTCCTGTCCGCAGGCAATAAGCTCCTCGTCGGGGCGAGCTTGAAGGAAAGGCCGTTGTGGTCGAGATTCTCGAGGGAGAAGAGCCAAAGGTAAGGGAGCTATGGGAAAACGGCTGGGTCGAGGTGCTGAAGGGAGGCATCGCCATCGGTGTGAGGGAATGGGAGGAAATCGAGATGGTGGCTCAGTCAATTGAGGGCTGAATGCCTCGTTCCATTTATCCTTAACAAAACAAAGAAGTCCCTTGAGGGGATGCCCATGCGCCCGATAATCTTGAAGGGCAAAAAGGTCTCCCTGGCGATTTTCCTCAGGGAAAACCTTCCCAAAAGCTGGGAGTGGTTCAACGACAGGAGCACCGTTAGGGGTCTCTTCAACTCAGCCCACTTCACCCTGCCCGAGGAAGAGGAGGAGTTTTACGAGGAGCTGAAGAAGAACAGGGAGAAAAGCTCCACTTTCGCGGTGATAGAAAACGAGAGCGGAAAGCTCGTGGGCATAGCCGGCTTCAACTGGATTGACTGGCAGGCAAGGTGGGGGGAGATACTCTACTACCTCTCCCCGGAAGAGAGGGGAAAGGGTTACGGAACGGAGACGGTGAAGCTCCTCTGCGAATACGCCTTTACTCATCTCAATCTCCACAAGGTCTGGGCGAAGGTTCACAGCGACAACATTCCCTCAATCCGCGTCCTTGAAAAGAACGGCTTCTCATTGAGCGGACGGTTCCGGGAGCACGTCTGGAGCGACGGGAGGTACTTAGACGAGCTGATTTACGAGAAGTTCAGAAGGGATGAAAATGATTGAGCACTTGGAACTCGATTCTCAGCCGGTTTTCCTTGATTTCCCCGCCAAACGCGACCACCAACCCCTCAGGAATGCCCTCAACGGTTATCTCGGCGTCAAACTCCGAGCCAACGATAGACTTGATGAGGCTCTCGAAGTCCGGCTCCGATGGAGGGCACAAAAAGGCTCGACATCGCGGTGGCACCGTTCAAGGTCATTGAAAAGGAGCCCTTCAGGCGCTCCATTCTTAGCGGAGAAGGAATTAACAGAGCCCTTGAGCTACTTGAGAATGCATACTGGTTTTATTCGTCCATCTTAGGGCACAGGGCGGGAAAGTTCACCGTCATCGAGACGCCTGAGAACTACGGCGGGCAGGCCGGAAAAGGCTACGCGCTCGTCGCGGGGAGCTCGCTCAGGGCGGAGATACCAGCAAACCTCTACCACGAGCTCGCCCACCTCTGGAACCCGAGGGCAACGCCCAAGGCTCATCTAAGCAGGTTCTTTGACGAGGCCTTCGCCAACTACCTGACTGCGCTGGCGATTAAGGAGATACACGGCGAGGAAGCCTTCAACCGCTTCATCGAGGGCCTGAGAAGGAACTACGAAGCCGTAATTGAGCGGTTTCCGGAGGCGAAGAAGCTCAGACTGTCTGAGTGGGGAAGGCTCGGCCTCTGGGAGCTCTCCTACACAAAAGGAGCATTAATTCTCTACGAGATCCACCAGCGGGCAGGAAATGCCTTCTACGACGTCCTGAGGAGACTCGTGGAAGAGGAGAGCGTTGATTTCGAGAGGTTCAGGAGAATCATGAAAGAGGTCACAGGGCTTGAGGTTACCGTTTGAGAAGAGAAGGAAACCGAGGAGTGAAATGCCTTTCAAGCTCCTCAGCGACGTCTTCGGGTAGGCCTTCCTTCTTGAGGACTTTTTTAAAGCTCCGCCTCGCCCGGTTGGTTATCCTCACAAGACCGGCAATTCTAAACGCGAGCAATGGAAGGCGGAGAAAAAAGCGAAAAATTGGGAGCGGGTTCATTCGACCTCCCCTTTGCTTCCTTCCTTTTTGGGAACCTTAGGAATCTCCGGAACCTGAAGGTATTTCTTCATATCCACGAGCATCTCCATGAGCTTCTTGCCGGGGTTTATCGAGTCCATGTACTCCTTCGTGAGCTCAAGAGCAGCATCCTTGTCCATGCCCGCCTCGACGAGGCTCTTATAAAATTCTGCCACGCTCTTTCCCATCGCCTGAACCCTCTCAGGGCTGTAGAGCTCGTTGAGGAGCTCTTTGAGCGGCCCGAGGATGTTCTCCACCATGTCCCCGAGTTTCTCCAGCAGCAGGGGCACTTTTTCAAGGTCTTTGTCGCCCTCGTAGGCCTCGATGAGATCCTCCAGTATGTCCGCCTTCTTCCTGAGGACTTCGAGCTCCTCCTCGCTCCTGGCGTTCCTCATCTCTTCTACAATCTCATTTAGGAGTTCCTCCAGCTTCTTCGGAGTTCCACCCTTTTCATCCACCATGTCAACCACCTCGATAATCATTAGTCCGGTCAAGTTTAATCGGGATTCCGACTATTTCGAGCCACTTTTTGACCACCCTCTTTGAGAGGGCGTAGCATTTTCCCCTCTCGCCGGGAACCTCGACGACGATGCCCATCTCCTTCAGCTCGGCCAGCTTCGCTCGAACCGTGTTGCGCGAGGCCTTTCCGCGCCTGCCCTTCAGCTCCCGCGCTATCTGGCTCACGTTGGCCCGCTTGAGGTCGAAGAGAATCCGGACGATTTCCCTCGATATGGGATCGGTGACCTCGGGAACGGCCACCTCTATTCCCAGGCTACCGTACTGGGTGTATAGATTGATGAGCCGAAGGTAGGCCTGCGCCAGCTGGGGAACGAGGGCGAAGCTCTCCCTGAGCTCTTCGAGCGCCTTCCTGAGCTCCTGCACTTCCCTGGCGAGCTCCTCGTCGGGCATGGTTAATGGTTGGGTGGTCAACCCTTTAGCGTTTCCGGTCAGGAGTTAGCAGTTTTAATGATTCACCATGAGAGGCCTTCCGTCAGGCTGAGGAGCTTAGACGTCATGTCCTCGGTGACGTTGCCCTTTCCCCACTCTTGATATATCCCCGAAATCTCGCGGTCAATCTGCAGGAGGACGTCCAGGTTTTCGGCCACGAGTTTTCTCGGCTCTTCGCTGTTCCTCACGTGGCTGAAGAAGTCGGCGAGGTTTGCAGATGCAACGTGAAAGTTCCAGTACATTTTCTTCCCGGTGACCTTGTAGAGCGACGCCGAGGCCTTACTGAGCACGAGGGAGCAGAAAGCATACCTTCCAACCCGCTCCCTTACGAGTTCCTCGCTCGCGTTGTTTTTAAACATCGTTTCGAGGGCACCCATGTCGGTCAGACAGAAGAGGGCGGTGTTTGAAACGGAAAGAAAGCCACTTTTGGCGTCTTCTGCCTCTGCACTTTTCCGGTGGTATGAGTAACCGAGGACGGCCGAAGCGACCAAGAGCAGGGCGATTATTAGAGACGCGATATGTTTCATTAATACCACCGGACGTAATTGGAAAATAGCCTTAAAAGGTTTCTCCAACCCTCTCATGGTGATGTTCATGCTCATCCGCGAGGCAAGGCCAGAGGATAAACCATTCATCGAGGAAATAGCGAGGCTGACCTGGGACGGTGAGGATTATCTAGCACGGGTCTTCGACGAGTGGCTTGAGGACGGAGGTTTTTACGCCCTCGAGGTTGACGGAAAGGTCGTCGGGACGGCGAAGCTAACCATTCTGCCGGGGAAGGTTGGCTGGCTTGAGGGGCTGAGGGTTCACCCAGACTACAGGGGTAGAGGCTACGGGAGGAAGCTCCACAATTTCATGCTCGGGCTCGGCGAGAGACTCGCCCGCGAGGGAAAGATTGAGGCCCTTGAGTTTGCGACCTACTTCCTCAGCCGCGAGAGCATAGCCATGGCAAAGAGAGACGGCTTCTACATCAAGGCCAAGTTCTTCAACTTCGGGGCCAAAGTGGCAGACTTTGAGCCAGAAGAGCCCGAGAAAATTGAGCCAGGGATGGAAGACCTGACCCTCGGCGTAATCCCGGTCGGATTGAAGTTTCTCCACAGGAGTCATGAGAGCTTCGAATGGCTGAAGGCGAAGGCCTAATTCTACGACCTCAACGGCTTCCGCTTCCTCGTTCCGAAGGGGGAGGCAACGTTCACGCCCCTCGACGTTGGACTGGCAACGCTTAAGGCCACGCTCCCGGGAATGGCTTGGGTTGCTCGCGAGAGGGGACGGGAGGAGTTCGAGGTAATGCTCCCGAGCGGTGTTAAGCCCCTCCTGCCGGGACTGAAGAGGCTCGGTCTCTTTCTTTGGGAGGAGACTGAGGAACCCAACGTGCTGGTTCTCAGGAGACTTTTCTTAAGTTCGAAAGAGAAGTAGACAATCATGGCTATAATAAGAGATAAAAAGAAAAGTGTGTATCTATGGACTAGAGGGAACAATGATGGGCTATATTATTGAAAATCTTCAAAATTCTTTAGACACTGGTATATTGGCTCTTAAAACAGCTTGGGAGAGTGAAATTTTAAAGGAATTCGGAAACAAAATGTGGATACCAGAATTGGATGATGAATACAAACCGTGGTTTTTCAACCCCCATGGTATCTGCCATGCATATAGTGTAAAAAGAAATAGCGTAAAGCTTTATAAAAAGTACATAAGTACTCTCCATACGGATCCTATGTCCTATAGGGTGGAAAAGCTGATACTGGAGATATCAGCACTTTCTCATGATTTGTCAATGATCTCACCAGACATAAAAAAATGGAATTCTCCGGATGGGTTTAAGGAACTAAGAAAAAAACATGGAGAATACAGTTACCAGATTGTTAAAAATATGGAAAAAGCCATTTTAAAGTTTGATTACGAAGAAGGCTCAAATCAAGTATTTTCCTTAGATCTCGGGGATTTCATAGGTATTGTTGGTTTTCTTATAAAAAATCATAATGGCAAGAAACATATAAAAAAGAATAAACTAAAACAAAGAGTGTTATCTGTGTATATAAAAGAGAAAGAATATCAAGTGACAATTAGACCCTATCTACTTTTACCCATTCTTCGTACTGCAGATTTAATTGATGACAACTATGAAAGATTTAATCCTAAGTATACCCCATCAAGAAAAATTCAAGAAAATCCCTGTCTTGCGGAGAGCGAGGGGTACTTAAAAATTCTTAACAAAGCAATTGCATGGGGATATGTATTCGGAAGCACATTTGCAGAACAAATTAAGTTTTATCTACGATCAATGATAATCAGGGAAAATCCATTAGATAATATTGGTACTGGATATAGCAAAAATAATAAAACATTCCTCATGTCCTTACCTCTGTTTAACTTTCCATCAAAAGTTGTTTTTTATCCAGAGAGAGATTGGAGAATAACTATAACACAAGAGACAGTAGAACGGTGGTTAAGAGACTACCTAAATCTTGAAATCGATGAAGTTGCATCTAGTAGGATAAATGGATACTCTAATAGAATTTTGAAAGAGTTTGGATTACCTTTGATGAAATATCAACTAGAATACACAGAGATGGATTTCCCGATTGAAGAAGTTTTCAAAATGACATATATCAGAAATGCTATCCAATTTTTGCTTAGAAAGTTAGAGAGCAATGATATTTCTTCCTTGATAACAACTACGTACAGGTTAACAAATCTTCACAGTATCACAATTCCTGAGATTATTGTCCCGTATAAAATCGAAAATGAACCAACGCACTATGCATTATTGATCAATAAAAACACAACTAATCAAGCTGACCACCCATATAAGTTATCCCCATCTTTAACTTCCTCAGTAAGATCAGTAATCCAACAACCCATGGAGCAGTTGGTCGAGTTCTACACAGATTTTGAGCTCATCGGCCAAGGTGGTTTTGCGTGGGTTTACAAAGCTAAAAGAAAGAGTGACGGTAAAACAGTCGCTCTCAAAATCCCCAAGAACCTGGACACGGCAACTGGAAAAGCCTTCCTCCGAGAAATAAGCAACTGGCTGCACTTGAAGCATCCAAACATCGTCGAACTCTATGACGCCAACGTACTACCGATTCCCTATCTCGAGATGGAATTTTGCGAAGGTTCATTAGAAAAAACTAAAAGGCCTATGTCAATAGATGAGGCGGTACTTGTTATTCTCAATATTGCTGAAGGGCTTAAATATGCTCATTCAAAGGGTGTAATCCATCGTGATTTGAAGCCGAGCAACGTTCTACTCAAGCAAGGTATAGCCAAGATTAGCGACTGGGGGCTAAGCAAGTTTGTAAGTGAAAATACATACTCGACACTAGAAATTACACCCCTCTACGCCGCTCCGGAGCAGATAGACCCATCTCGCTTTGGAAAAACCGATGAGAGGACGGACATCTGGCAGCTGGGAGTTATCTTCTACGAACTTGTGACTGGAAGGTCCCCCTTTAACGGGAGTACCTTTGGAGAGATAGTGTTCTCAATAATTGGGAAAGACCCGGTTCCACCGAGCGCTGTCAATCCAGAGGCTAAGTTCGTTGAACCCATCATTATGAAAATGCTCGCAAAAGATAAGGCTAAGAGATATGAGACTGTAGAGCAATTACAAAATGATTTACTAAAAGTCTTTATGGAGATCCTACCAACAAACACAGAGCTCACCACCGTCACTAAGAATATTCGGTTAGTTGAGTATTTTAAATACATGTTTATTGCATACCTACGGGCAGGAAACTTAGAGAATGCTTATCGTATAGGAACTGAGCTAAAATTATATATAAATGACAGCACTAAACTAAAAAAATTACATAAAATGTTAAGCCAACTTAGTGTATTCCTAAACGAAAGAATAACACCTTCTCCAGAAACAATAAATAACATAGAAGAAACTATTATATGGTTAGTTTAGTTTTAGCTTTTAAAAACTCTAAAACGTGAGAATAATGAAAATAGTCCGCCTAATTGAGGAACACCTCCCGGACTTCCAGGAGCTTTACATCGAATTCTTCAAGGAGCTTAGGGGCAAGCAGGGCTGGAGCCCCCACGCCGAGGCAGAATACAGGGCAGAGGCAGTGCACTACTTCAAAAGGGGCGACATAATATTCCTCGCATTCGATGGAAGAAGGGCCGCAGGCTTCATTAGAGTTTCGAGCAGGGAGGGCAGCTTCTGGGTGGAGGAAATATACGTGAGGCCGGAATTCAGGGGGCAGGGAATTGGGACAACTCTCGTCGAACGGGCCGAGGAGGAGGTGCTGAAGTGGGACTCGGCTCTCTACCTCTTCGTCTTACCCCAGGACAAGGACGCCATAGCCTTCTGGAAGAGGCTCGGCTACGACACGATAAATACCATCGAGCTCGTGAAGGACCTTGAGCCAACGCCCAGAGATAGCGGCTTCCACACCGTTGAGCTCCTCGGCGAGAGGTTCAGAATCTTCAGATGGAGAGGCGAGAAGTTCACAGAGGAGGAGAAACGCTTCATGGAGCTATTAGACGAGTTCTACAGGAAGGGCGGAACTAAGGAGGAGTTCCTGAAACTCGTTAACAGGGCCCTGGAGGGATGGCTGGATTAACCTATTTCTCCAGCTCCTCGCTCAACTCTCTAAACACTTCCACCGCCTTTTTCGGCTCAAGGTCGTAGGTGTAGAGGCCCGAGTACTTGTATGGGTCGCTCTCCGGCCGGTCGGGCCCGTAGTCGTGGAGGGCCGCCCAGACGACGACCTCGGCGCCTTCGTTCAGCTCGACCACGAGCGCATCGTGAACGTAGCGCTCAAACCCCTCCTCTCCCTGATAGCACGGCAGAATCTGGAACTTTTTGATGGGCGTGTAGCTCGTTTCCGTTATCCAGAGGGGCTTTTCGAGGCCGAATTCATGTAGAATCGCCCGGGTCTCCCGGATTTCCTGAATTATGTCCTCAGGACTCCGGAAGTTCGTGTGGATGTTCGCCACATCGAAGTTCTGTCCCGCTGGAAAGTCCGGGTCGCTCAGGAGCTTCCTGAGGTAGTCCCTCTCGCAGGAGGGCTCGACCTTCGAATTGGCAAGCCCGCCGAGGACGACCTTTGCATCCGGTCTCCGGCTTTTATACCGCCGTAGAAGTAGGCCAGCATCTCAGCGTACTCGTCAGCGGTCGAGCCGTCTCCGTCGAGGTCTTTGAGGAAGCCCCTCATGTCGGGCTCGTTCCAGAGCTCCCAGTGGGTTATTTTCCCCCGGTAGTGTATGGCCAGAGCCTTTGCGAAATCGCGGAGGTATTCGCCCTTCGCCGGCGGATAGAGGTAGTAATCCTCCGCATCCGGTTTTCCCGAGGCCCATTTAGGCGTGAACATCACGACGGGAAGCACGGAGAGGTTTCTCTCAAGAGCGGCGTTGATTATCCAGTCAAACTCGGTGAAGTTGTATTCCCCTGGCGAGGGCTCTGCCAGTGCCCAGATAAAGCCTATCCTCACCCACTTCGTACCCACCTTATTTGCCGCGTCAAAAACGGCCTCCGCCCTCTCGTGGCTTATGCCCGGATCCATGTAGACTATCAGGACACCGAGGGAGCCGTTGACACCGGGAGTGAGGGTGTAAGTGACGTTGCCCTCGCAGGGCGGAAGGGTAGGAGTTTGATTGACGAACAGCAGACCAAAGATAACCAGAAGGACGATGAAAAACGCCGTGAGTGGAAGCAATCTCCTCAGCACGTTGACCGCCATCCGAACTTGGGGGAACCCCATTTAAAGCTTCTTGAGAAATTAATCTGGGTGAGTGCGTTTAGCAAGCCCACAGTCTTCATAAGAGGGCGAGCGGTGCTGGTTTACGCCAGGTGTCTGAGAAACGTTTTAAAATCTCGGTTGTAATCTGAACGGGGCTTCAGATGCGCTGGAGTGAGATTCCGAGGGAAGCCAGGGCATACATGCTCTACCACACGCTCATCGCTCCCGGCCTGATAGTCTGGATACTCTTCCCGCTATACCTCATGGGGACCGGCTACTCGATTCTCGAAGTCGGGGTGTTCTTTACCGCTGTGAACATAATCGCGATTCCCCTGACTTACCTCTTCGGCAGGCTCTTCAACCGCTGGGACATCAAGAAGGGCCTTATCGCGATAGACATCCTCGACGGCATCGCATACGTTTCCTACGGCCTCGCGAAGGGAGCTATAGCTCCTATCATGCTCTTCGCCGGGCGAGCTATAGAAAAGCTCTCCACTGTTCTTTACCCCCTCTACCGGGCCTACGAGCAGGTAATCTACCCGGAGGACAGGTATGAGGAAATCTTTGCCTGGCACCTCCGCTTGCCCGAGATATCTCGGCTTATCACCTTCCCGATTATGGGCTACATCCTAGGCTACGTCTATCCTGGACCGGAGAGCTACCGTTGGGCGTTTCTGCTCTTCGGCCTCTTCTCGGCCATCACGGTAGCGTACATCTGGAGGTTCCTCCCTTCCGTTGGTCGGGAGGAGAAGATAACATCGGAGGGCTTCACCTTCAAAGCAGGCGAATTCAAGCTTCTCCTCGCCTTCGAGGCCTTACTAACGCTCGCCTGGGCTCTAGCTCCTGAGCTGGTACTCATAAACTACGTCGTCTTCGTGCTCCACAAGACCGTCTTCGAGGTGACGCTGATAGCCTGCGCGAGCAGTTTGGCATCGATAATAGGAACTTACGCGAGCGAAAGGGTTCCGAAGAGAAAGGGATTCCAGGCAATAGGGGCCGGCATGCTGATTAACGCCTTCTACGCGCTGGTGATGGCCCTCTCGCCACCCTTCTGGCTCGCCCTCCTCGTTTACGCGGTCGGCGACTTTGGAAGCACCCTCTGGTTCCCGTTCTACCGCTCCTGGATGTTCAAGCTGATTCCAAAGGAGAAGGCCAGCGAGTTCCACGCGGCGATATCGAGCTACCGGAAGCTCCTCGCCCTCTTCACACCCTTCGTTGCGGGAGCACTGGCGAGCCTTCACCCAACGTTGCCCTACGCTGTAAGCTTCGGGCTGTTCCTTCTGGCTGGGGCTATGTTTGCAAAGCTGAGCAGAAAAGGAGAGACGGGAACATCGAGCCCCTCTTAAAACTCCGGAATCCTTATCGGCGCTTGCAACTCTTTCTCGTTCTTCTCGAGGTTCGTCGCGAGCATCTGAATCCTTTCAACGCCGTGGATTTCCTTTATGAACTCGGCGACGCTCCTCGGTACGAGCTCCTCCCATGGCTTGCCCTCGACCATGCGCTTCCTTATCTCCGTCGCCGAGAGGATGTCCTTCCTGAACATCGGCTGGACTATTACTTCATAGCCCTTCTCACGGAAGAGCTGGGCGACGAGCGAGTTCCCGGTGAAGACGACGTCAAAGCGGGGCACCATACTAACCACGTAGGTCGCCCAGATGGCGTTGAAGTTGATGTCCGGGAGCGGAATCAAGTAGTAGCGCTTCTTGGGGAACTCAGCTTCATCAAGGGCCCTTATCAGCATCTCCATCCTCTCGCTCGTCGTAAAGGGGTTCTTGAGGGTGTGGCTTGCCTGTGCGCTCCCGATTCCGATGATGACCTCGTCAACTTGCGAGAAGACGAACTCCAAAGCTTTCATGTGCCCGTTGTGGACGGGCTGGAAACGGCCGACGAATAGACCGCGCTTCATTCAATCACCTCCGATCAGCTTCACCCTAACAACATCCCCGACACCCAAGTCGAGCCTCTCGCCCGCGCTCCCCTGGTTGACGGCAATCTCAAGGTAGTCGTGGCTTCCCGGGAGTGCAAGCAGTTCTCCGGGCTCCACTTGGCCGTAGGTCTCTCTGTAGGGAATCTTAAGTCCAAAGTCGAGTAGCTCAACCGCCTCCGGCTTCCCGTAGTCCTCGAGGTTTAGGATGACATTGCCGAAGTCATCAACGTAGATTACCTTCAGAACCCAGAGGTCGCCTTCCTTCCTCGGCTCAATGTCGAGCTCGACCAGCGAATCGAGGGGAATCTCTTCCGCGAACTCCTCTGGAGAAACTCCCATCTCTATGAGTGCTCCAGCGGGCCCGAAAACATCTCTCCCGTGAAAGGTCGAGCTTATCCTCCAGCCTGTGAATTTTTTAATCCTTTCGAAGTCTATCTCCCAAGCGCGTCTCGGGTTTATATGCTTGAGCGGAAGTGTAGCTAATCCGTTGTCCGGAACGACCAGCCACTGAGAACCTTCGATGATTACCGCCTTCCTCTCGGTCCCGACGCCGGGGTCTATGACTCCGACGTGAACCGTTCCGGGAGGCGAGTACTTAACCACCTGCTCCATGACGAAGGAGCCCTCGATTATCGAGTGCCTCGTCACCGCGTGGGTAACATCGACGAGTTTCGCGTTCGGGTTGACGCGGAGCATCGCAACCTTCATCTCACCGACGTAGGGCCCCTTAAGCCCGAAGTCCGTCGTCAGCGTTATCACTTTCACCACCCAAAGTTTAATTAAAGGTTTGGCTTTAAAGGGTTTGGAGATGAAGGTGAAGAGAACGGCCGTCCTTCTGGCACTCGCGCTCATCGTGCTCGCGTCCGGTTGCCTCGTGAAGCCACCGGCGAAGGTTACCTTCTCGATTGACAAGACGACCGTACCCCCCGGAGGAACGTTCCACATAATCGTGACCGTCAACAACACGGGAAAGGTTGGGCTCGTTGGGGCCACACTAATCCTGGGCAACGACAACTTCCAGATAGTCCAGGAGCCAAGGTTTCCGCCCGTTCTAAAGGTCGGCCAGGCAACCCAGCTCGTCTGGATAATCCGCGCGCCCTCAAGACCCGGAATATACACCTTCCAAGTCTCCCTGGAACTGCGGGACGAACTTAAGAGAACCTGGACTGGTTTCTACGGCCACTTCAGGATAACCGTTTCCACAGAGGAGAACGTTCCGGTGAGGCTCTCGCTGAACGTGAGCGCACCCAAGAAGGTTTTCGGGGGCGACGAGATTCCCGTAACCGTTGAGATAACCAACGGGTACGACGAAGAGGTCGAGCTCCTCAAGGTGAGCTTCGTGCCCCTGCCCAGAATGAAAGTTCTGGGGGCGCCAACACCTCCGAGGGTTATTCCCCCAGAGGAGAGCGTGACCCTGCGCTACACCTTCAAGGCACCCTACTCCTACCGCGACGGTTTCGTCTCGGTTCTCGTCCAGTACCGCGTCGGAACAGCTGAGAAGAGCATGGCAAAGAGCTTTAGAATCCAAGTCGTCTGGCAACCCTGGGAGGCGACGGTCGAACAGCTGAAGGAAGCGTACGGAGAGAACTACGCCTGGACGGCCAGCGGGCACATCGTTGACAGGTACTGGGAGGAGAGGTACAACTCAAGCTCGGCCTTCAACGCAACGACGTTTAAACCCGCAACGCTGGCGATAATCGGGAACGCGAGCTCCGAATACCAGGCGGCTGTTGAGCTTTACAAGTGGATTAAGGCAGTCTACAATTTCACGGACAACACGACGACCCTCAACCCGAAGGAGCTTCTCAGGATGGAAACCATAAGCCCGAGGGAGGCCCAAATCCTAATAACGGCGATGCTCAGGTCAATAAACGTTCCCGCCAGGGTTGTAGGCCTCTACAACGGCGTTGACTGCACTGCCCACCCAATTACCGAGTTCTACACCGGCGACGGCTGGTACGTGATTGACTTCAGCCACGACTTCATAGGTCCCCTGGACGAGTACCTGGCCAGTCCGTACTTCCCCAGACTCTACCAGCTCATAACAACCAAGGGCTACCGTCTCGTGGCCCTCAAATACGGAACCGGCCTCCACAACCACGTTGACGTCACGAACCAGTTCATGAACGACCTCGAGGACAGGCTTATGAACGTGATTATGAACCGTGTAAAGCCATCTCTCCGCTCCAAGATTGACCTCGTCCTCAACGACCTGAACGAGCAGGAGAAACTCTACGCACTCTTCCTCTTTGCGTCGGCACCCAACGAGGCCGAGCTGAACGAGGTCCTCTCAGAGTGGAGCGCGGACAAAATCCAGAAAAACATAAAAGTCCTGTACGAGTTCTACAGGGACATACCCTGGCGCGATGATTTCACTTACTACTGGAGGGTCTTTACGGGTGAGGTGTGATGATAGCGGTACTCAGACTCGGTCACAGGCCGGAGAGGGATAAGCGAATCACAACGCACGTGGCCCTGACGGCTAGGGCCTTCGGAGCCGACAAAATAATCATCGCCGCCGAGGAAGACGAGCACGTCAGGGAGAGCGTTGAGGACGTCGTGAGGAGATGGGGAGGGCCGTTCGAGATAACCTTCGACCCCAGCTGGAAGAAAATCCTGAGGGAGTGGCGCGAGAGGGGCGTTATAGTCCACCTGACGATGTACGGGGTGCACATAGACGACGCGATGCCGAAGCTTAAGGAGGAGCTGAAGGCCGGAAAGGACTTCCTCATCGTCGTCGGTGCCGAGAAGGTTCCAAGAGACGTTTACGAGCTGGCCCACTACAACGTGGCAGTTGGCAACCAGCCCCACAGCGAGGTGGCGGCGCTGGCGGTTTTCCTCGACAGGCTCCTCGACGGTGAGGGCCTCAGGAAGGAGTTCGAGGGGGCAAAGCTCAAAATCATTCCGCAGGAGAGGGGGAAGAAGGTAATCCAGCTCGACGGGTGAAGGAAATGGTCCTCAACAGGTATCGAGAGAACGTCAGGGGCTACCTTGAGGCGATAGTTAAACCCCTCGCAAAGGCCGGGCTAACGCCGAACGCGGTAACAGTGATAGGCCTCCTACTAAGCCTCCTTGCGGCCTACCTCTACTACCTCCGCGAGCCGAGGTTGGCGGCTCTAACGCTCCTCATAGGCTCGCTCGTTGACGCCCTCGACGGAACGCTGGCAAGGCTGACAGGGAAGACGAGCCGCTTCGGGGCATTCCTCGACTCGACCTTCGACAGGATAAGCGACGGCGCGGTGCTCTTTGGAATCGCGCTCGGAAGCCTCGCAGACTGGCGCGTTGCCTTCCTGACGTTCATGGGAAGCTACCTCGTCAGCTACGAGCGTTGCAGGGCCGAGTTAGCTGGCTCCGGAAAGCTCGCCGTTGGCATAGCCGAGAGGGCGGAGAGGCTGATAATCCTCATGCTATTTTCGTTCCTCGGGGCAGAATACGTCAGATATGGCGTCTACATCGTCGGAATACTCGCGTGGATAACCGTCATCCAGAGGTTTTACGCCGCCTACCAGAGGCTGAAGTGAAGAAGAGGGGAATGACGAGAATTTCGCTATCTGAGGCTCCGATGAAGAGCCCTGCCGTTGCTGACCCCCATCATTTTTCCATCAGACCCTTCACTATCTCAACGACGTCGCCCAGCTTTGAAACGACGAAGTCGCAGTTGTCCCAGAGCTCCCTCTTCTCGGCCTTCGGGTCGAGGAGAACGCTGAGCATTCCAACGTTCTTGGCACCAACGCAGTCTTTCCTCGGGTTGTCTCCGACGTAGAGGGCCTCCTCTGGCTTTACACCCGCTTTTTCAAGGGCCAGCCGGAAGGGCCTCGGGTGGGGCTTGAAGTAGCCTGCCTCCTCGCTGGTGGTTATCGAATCGAAGAGGTCGTAGATTCCGAGTGCTTTTAGGTGGCTCTCGATGTAGTCGTTGTCCGAGTCGGTTACGATTCCAACGTGGAGGCCGAGCGCCTTGAGCGCCTTAATCGTCTCCACCGCATCGGGGAAGAGTTCCCCATAGCGGGAGTGCATCTCAAGGCTGATTTCCCAGAATTCCTCGGGAACGCTGAAGCCGTAGCGCTCTGCAACGCGCCTTAAAGCCTCCGTATCGACCTCGCGGATTTTCCTCGCCTCTTTGCCTGCCAGCTCGCTGAAGAGCCTTGAGCTCTCCTCCTCATAGGCCCTCCAAACGGTTTCGGCGTCAAGGTCGGCGTTGGCCCTCCTGAGAACCTCGCGGATTATGTTGAGATGCGTTACGTTTTCACCGTCCTTCGTTATGAGCGTCCCGACGAAGTCGAAGAAGACCGCCTTCATTTTTCACCACCCTTTTTAGGTTCCCTGAGGGCGTTAAAACGCTTCCCGCCGTGGAGACGAATTTCACCCGAAAATATTTCGAAAGGTTGTAGGTCTGACGGAAAAAGCTGAGAAAGGCTTTTATCGTAGGACAACCCCCATCTATGGCGGAGGTGAGGAGAATCGAGGCCATACTCCTCGTCTGGGGCGTTAGGGACGAGGTTTTGGAGAAGCTCCCCGTGAGCGGGCAGTGGCTCTACGGGGAGTACGACTTCATAGCCAAGGTGGACTTCGCGGGAGAGAAGGAAATGGAGGAGTTTGAGAAGACCCTCAGGCACCTCATCAACGGTAACACCTTCAAGCTCATGCCGATTAAGCTCTCAGCCGTTAAGAGAGAGGTCGAAGGAGAGGAGACGATAGCGCTCCTTGAGAGCGTTAAAGCTTCGGTCCCATGATTCCTTTCTTCTTCAGCTCCTCGTAGGCCCTTCTCAGCGCGTCCCTTATCAGGTAGCGCTTGTTCAGGCCACCGAGCCTGTAGGCGGCTTTCCTCAGGCTTCCCGTTTTGAGGAACAGCTCTATCAGCTTCCTGTCTTCCTCGGGCAGGTCGAGGTACTTTAACGCTTTCTCGGCTATCTCAACCGGCAGGTTGCCCTCATAGGCGTAGTCCGAGCTCATCACGGGTTTCTCAAACTTCTCCACGAGGCGAAAGACTATCACGTGGGCCCTGGAGTCGTCGTTTACGTACTTGTAGTGCTCCTTCAAAGCCCTAATCAGCTCCTCCCTGCTGGAAAAGCCGTCGAGGAAGGCATCCTCCTCGGTGAGCTCCTTCACAGTTTTGCTCTCCACTCTCTCTATTACGGCCTTCCCGAGGGCGTAGCCGCCAGCGTGGATTAGAACCGTGTCCCCCTCCCTGAGGTTCGGTTTTCTGCCCAGCCTGACGGTTGCCCTCTTCTTCCCTTTCAGTATAGCATCGGCGTACTTCCCATCGAACTCGAGGTGCTTCATCGCCCCTCACCGATGAGCTTGAACTTTATGGCGATAACACCGTAGCGGTTCTCCTTCCACTTGGGGTAGAGGTTGTGGAACCGCTTTACCGCCCTCTCGAAGCTCGGCTCGTCGGGAAAGATTTTCTTTATGGGCTCCTCGCGCAGAACCTGTCTAAACGTCTCGTAGCGCTTGACCTCTGTAACAACGGCCGGAACCGAGTCGTTGAAGATGAGCTTGTCCCCGGGCTGAATCTTTCTCAACTGGGGGTAAGCGACGCGAACCTCTATCCTCTTCTGGCCGGACGTTATGAAGTCCAGATACTCCTCCTTGACGAACAGTCTGTAAACCTTCATCTTCGCTCCCGAAGAAAGTTCAGGGAAACTTTTAAAGGCTTTGGGGCGTAACCTTATTGGGAGCGACCATGAGAAGGGCTCAAACTGCACTGGAATACCTATTCATGCTCGCAGCGGTTCTCGTGCTCGTGCTCATGGCGACGAGGGTCGTCCTGAACTCAATGAGAGACCTCAACAGGAACGTTAACAACTACGTTGACAGCGTCAGGAGAGAGCTCCTCGAAAACCTGTGAGGTGAAAGCATGGAGGCGGTTCCGCTTCTGGCAGGGCTAGCCATGGGTTTGGTTACATCCTACACCGACCTGAAGACCGGTTTCATCTTCGACAACCACGTCTCGGTTCTTTTAGCGCTCATCGGAAAGTTCCTCGGCTGGGACGAGGGCGAAGAGGAGGTTCCCCTCCCGAAGTGGCTCGTCAAACTGCCGGTTCCGGCCGTTGAAATCGGAATCCTTTACTACCTCTACAAGGGGCTGAGCGAGGGTAGCGTTCTGGTTGCCCTCTCAGGAATAATAGCCCTGTTCGTTGGGCTGATTCTCGGTCTGCTCCTGTTCTACATCGGGGCATGGGCAAGCGGCGACGCGGTTATACTAGCCGGCTTCTCCGCGCTCCTGCCATACCCGCCAGACACGGCCAAGATAACCGCCCCCTACTACATTCACTACCCGCTTTATCCAATAGCAATCCTCCTCAACGGCCTCATAGCGGTGTTCCCGTTCATATTCATCTACGCCTTCGGCGTCATAATCCTGAGGAAGCGCTTCTCGGAGCTCAGAGAGATACTCGTCTCCGGTGCCGGCCTCACCGTCGAGCTGTCCCTCTGGATTATGGGTGCCCTGGGGGTAAGGGTCATCTTGGAAGAGGGACTCGGCGTCTCACTGAACCCCATCCTCGGCTGGCTCCTCGCGGTAGTCCTCATAACAATTTTCGGCAAGCTCAGGAGAATCGGAGACGTTGCGGGAGCGCTTGTTCTCTCCTATCTCATCTACCTCTCACCGGAGAGCGCGATTTTTGCCTTCCTGAGGCTCCTCGCGTTCCTCTACGCCTTCAAGGTGTTCCTGGCACTCGTCAAGTTCATAAGGAGGAACGTCCTCATGGAGGAGGTTCCGGTTGAGGAACTGAGGGAGTGGGACATACTGGGAGAAACCATCTTCGAGAAGGACGGGAAAATTAGACGCGACAGGACAGACCCCTTCGAGAGGCTCAAGTTCGCGCTCCTGAAGGTGGACCTTTCGCTCCTCAAGCCGGACTATGGGAAGGTCATAGCATCACCGAGCGCCGAGGGCCTGACGAAGGAGCAGATTGAAGAACTCAAGAGGCTCGTGGAGGAAGGAAAGCTGGAGAACAAGTTCTTGAGGAAGAAAGCAATGCCCTTCGCCCCGGCGATATTCCTCGGCTTCCTGATAAGCTACTTCATCGGCGACCTGTTCTGGCTCCTCGAGCTCAAGCTGATGGGCCTCTAAAGTTTTAAGGCCCTTTTCCAATTTTCCACCGGCCCGGCGCCCGCCCTCCCTGGGGAATCGTGAACCGGGGGTTCCGGTCGGGCCGACAGGGGGATGACGAGCTTTTGCTTTGCCGAGCGGTGAGGAGCACGCCCTTCACCGACCCCCTATCAGTCCCTCGATTATCTCCCGCACTTCTCTCAGGCTCTCGACGACGTGGTCGCCCTCAACGCCCTCGTGCGGGTTTATCGCTATCGCCACGTCCGCCTCACGGAACATGCTGAGGTCGTTGAAGCCGTCGCCGACCGCTATCGTCAGTTCAGGTTTGAGCTCCTCCTTGAGCCTTCTGAGTATCGCGCCCTTCCCCTCGAAGTCAACCCTCGGAATGACGCCGGCAACTTTTCCGTCCTTGAAGACCAGCTCGTTGGCGAAAACGTAGTCCGCTTTAAGCTCCCTCGCGACCCTTCCGGCCAAACACATCAGCCCGCTCGAGAGGAGGGCTATTTTAAACCCGTTCTCGCGCAGGAAGTCCATCAGCTCAAAGGCGTAGTCGTTGTACTCGACCGAGTCCGCCCACTCAAGGATTTCCTCCCTGCTTTTGCCGAGCCAGAGGGAAGCGTCTAACTCGGCCCACTTCGCGTAGTCAATCTTTCCGGCAAAGAACAGCTCCGCGTACTCCTTCCCCTTCTCCCACGTGCCGAACTTCTTGTGGAGCTCGACCCAGCTCGAACGCGCCTTTACAAGGGTTCCCTCGACGTCGAAAGCTATGAGCCTCATTCTATCACCGGGTTATGAAGAGGGACCGAACTTAAAAGTCTACTCCCTCCAGCCGTATTCCCCGATGAGCGGAACGAAGGCAACGCCCCCGTGGTTCTTTACCTTAATCGAACCGTCTTCGAGCTTGATAACCTCAAGAAGGTCCTGCCAGAGGTGGTAGCTTCCAACGGGGATTATGAGCTTTCCGCCGGGCTTGAGCTGTTCCACCAGGGGCTTTGGTATGTCCGGTGCCCCGGCCGTTACGAGAATCCTGTCGTAGGGAGCCTTCGGCGGGAAGCCGAGCGTTCCGTCGCCGGGAATCACGTGGACGTTCTTAGCTCCAGCGCGCTCCAGGTTCCTCCTTGCGAACTCGACCAGCTCTGGAATCCTCTCAACGGTGTAAACGTCGGTCTTGACGAGCTCCGAAATCAGAGTCGCGTTCCACCCGCTCCCGGTTCCTATCTCGAGGATGTTCATACCCGGTTTGAGTTCGGCAAGCTCGAGCATTATCGCAACCATGTGGGGGGCGCTTATCGTCTGCCCGGCCGGAATCGGCAGCGGCTCGTCGAGGTGGGCGTACTTCCGGTACTTCTCCTCAACGAAGAGGTAGCGGGGATACTTTAGAAAGGCCCGTTTAACCGCTTCGCTCCGTATGATTCCCTCGCGAACGAGGTTCTCAACGGTTCTCCTCCAGAGCTCGTCGAGGTTCATGGAAACCCCCTACCCCTCTGGAAAGAAAAGAATAAAAGACTCACGACGACCTGGCCTGGTACCAGGCTATCGCTATTATTATCCCCGCGCCGATTACCACTCCTATGACCAACCAGATTAGCTTAGTCTTGAGGGGGGTGTAGGGGACGCTTGAGGTGGTCGTTGAGGTTACCGTCTTCGTCTTTATCTCCGTCTGGGTCTTGGTAACCGTTATCGTGACGGTGGAGTTTATCCTCTCCGTAATCGTCTTCGTGGTCGTGAACGTCGTCGACGCCGTTTGGTTCTCCCCCTCAGTCCCGGCACCGAGGACGGTTATCGAGAGGCCGGTCTCGTTGACGACCCCTGGAACCGAAATCACCGCTATCTTGAAGGATTTCTCTCCGGGGGTGTATGGAATCAGAACGAAGCTAACGACGCTCTCGTTGCCGGGAGGTAAGTAGAGGGGAAGGACTATCCTGCTCCCGCTGGCGAAAACGTTACCAGATGACGCCATCGCAACACCGAGCGGAACGGTTAGGGTCAGGTTCGCGGGAAGCGTCTCGTCCCCGGTGTTCCTGACAACGACCGTCAGGTTAACGGGCCGGTAGAGGGAGGCGTTGGCAGGGGCCGAAACCTTAAGGGAGTACTCGACCCTGGTCGGCTTAACGTTCAGGGTAAGTTCGTTGGATGAGAACTTGAGGAGAGTGTATCCACCGCAGGCGAGCTCGTACGGGGCCATGGCGGTAACGGTGACCCTTCCAGCCGAGACGTTGCCCGACTTCATCGGCAGAACCGCGAGCTTAAACTCCTTCTTTTCTCCCGGCGCCAGGGACTTTAGGAAGAACTCCGTTTCGGAGAGCGCCTTGACGTCGCCCGGAACGAACTTGACTGTGAGGTTGGAAAGGGCAACGTTGCCCGTGTTTTCAACTTCAACCGTGAGGGTCGTTGGAAGGTACTGCCTGGCGTTTCCGTCACTGAGGGAAACGAGAACGTTGGCAACCTTGTCGGGGGAGGGAAGCTCGTTGGGGTTTATGAAGCTCGCGAACTGGGCAGTTCCGTTAGCGTCGATGGAGAGGGGGATAACTGTGAGACCCTTGTGATAAAGGAGCGTCGAGACGTTGGAAACTATGAGGGAAGTCGAGGCTAGAACGACCTGACATGGATTGAGGAGGGAAACCTTGAGCTTATTGCCGAGGTGGTAGTCGTAGCGGAACACGTAGGGGCCGAGGGTCTTGGTCTGGCCAGGGGCAAGGGAGAAGACCTCGTTTGGAACGATTGTGAGGTTCATCGAAACGCCGAGAAAGTGAACGTCAACCTTGGTGTAGTTGAGCCCTATGAGGTCATCCACCCTGACCAGAAACGGCCCGATGACGCTCTCGTTGCCAACGGGCAGGGCGTATGTCGTGTTGTCGTAGGAGAAGAACACCGTCTCGATGAACCCGCTCGTCGTGTTCTCAACCTTTGCCCCGGTGAAGGTTACGGTTTCACCTGCAAAGGAGAAGCTCTCGTTGAGCTTCAAATAGCCAGAGTAAACGGGAAGGAAGCCGGAAACGTTGGCAACGAGATTCTCGAACTTGAAGGAGGACTTAAAGGTCTTGCTCTCGTTTCCATAGGTGACCTTCAGCTCAACCCCATCCTTGCCAACGGAGAGCACCTCTATCGTGTAGGGCCCGAGGGTGACGTTCTGGCCGGGCAGGACGTAGGGGAACTGGGCAGAGAGAAAAACGAGCGACCTGGAGCCCAGGAATACCTTTTCGAACGTCAGGTTCAGTTCACCAAGGGAAAGCACGCTGCCGAGAGGAAGCTTTTTTATCCCGCTCCAGTTGGGGGTGGAAACGTCGAGGAGGAGCGAGCCGTCGTCCAGCGAGACGTCCTTAACCGTCACTGTGTAGTTGCCCACCCCGACGGTCGAAGACACCCCGATGTAACCGGTGAACGTTGAGGCCTCAACGAGCGGAAGGAGCAGGATAAACAGGAGAGCGACCAGCCTCTTCATGGAATCACCCCCAGGAGATAGGCCACAATCTCGGCGTTTCCAGCACCCATACTCATCATCTTCTCCATGAGGCTCTGGCCGAGGTACATTCCAACCGCGAATATCCAGGTGAGTATGACAAAATATTTCGCGGAGCCGAGGATGTGTCCGCCGTCGGCGAGCTTGATGACCATTGCCGAGAGGAGGGAGTGAAGAACCATCAGGGTTAGCATGATGTAGGTCAGGAACGCCATTCCGGAGGGAGGAATCACGTGGATAAGGTCCCCAATGTAGTTGTTGGCAAGGTTGAGGTTCATCTGGGAGAACATCTGGCTTATCGAGACCGCGACCTGGAACGACGCTGCGAGGGCAAATGCAAAGGCGCCGGTCAGACCGTAGATGATGCCTATGAAGCTCGCTATGCTCTGCTGTCTCTTCCTCCTGAGGCGGACAAGTCTCTCGAAGTTCCTGCTGATGATGAGACCAACGTAATCCGGTTCCGCACCCATCCTGAGGCTCTCGCGGAATATCTCGGAGAATATACCGATTAGCCAGCTCCCGGTTCCGGCAATGAAGAAGTCCCAGGCCCTGTCCCTGTCAACGCGGATGGCGAGCCTTCTGTACAGTGCCTTGATGTCGTCGGTGAGCGAACCGAAGTCGTGGGCGCTCAGGTACTTGAGAACGAGCACAAGTGAAGCACCGCTCGCGGCAAGGGACGAGCTCAGGCTCCTGATGAAGGCAGGAAAGTTCTCGTCCTTTCTGAATATGGACTTCTCCTCCTTGTCCACGACGCGCCCGAGGTAGTAGAACGGGGTCAGGATTAGCGCGAGGGTGAATGGCGTGGGGATTGCAAAGCGGGGCCTTATAATCAGCATGTAGACCAGCGCGGTTATAATCATGCCCATGACCGAGTAAATCGCGGCGCGTTTTATGCGCTCCCTGCGCGGGTCCCGTATTCCCTTGCTGTCCGCCCATATCGGGTCTTCCGGCATTCTGAACTTGACGACGAGAAGTATCCCAACCTCCGCCGCGAGGGTCATGGCAACGGCGTAGAGGCCCATCCTGCCGATGTCCATACCGGTAATTATGGGGCCGATGATAACGAACGAGGCTATGAAGACGACCGAGATTATGATTGACTCGTAAATCTCCTTGAAGATGTCGAGGTCATAGAGGGCGCCTTCATAGAAGGTCTGGTAGTCGTCCATGACGGTCTGCTGTTCCTGGAAGAGGTACTCCTTCAGGTCAACACCGCTGTCGAGGGAATAGGCAAGCCTGTCAAGGAAGTCCGCAAACATCTGACTGGGAGTCCTCCTCGCGAGGAAGCGGAAGGCTTCCGGCATCGAAAGATGAAGCTTGTTGACGATTGTGTGAACCTTCTTGAGCTCGCTCGCTATCGCGCCGAGCTTTGGGTCCTTGGCGAGGATTGCGATGAGGTCAGAACGGCTCATCTCACTTGTTGAGAGCACTGCGAAGTAAGTGATGAAGTAGGGCATCTTCGAGTTGATTGATATCTTCTTCGAGTCCGCCACGATGTAAGGGTAAACTGCAGCGTAGACGAGAAGGATAACTGGGATTAGGAACATCAGCACCCTTAAACCAGTGGGGATTGGAAAAAGCCTCGCCATCAGGCCGACGACTATAAAGAGAACCGCCGAGATTCCCATGTAGGGCAGCAGGACTTTCTTGAGGTAGGTTTCCAGGTTTAGGTCAGCCTTGGTGAAGATGCTGATTTTCTCGTCGGCCATTGGCATCACCTCAGACCCTGAAGCTTAAGCCTTCGAGACCCTTGAGGTAGAAGGCCTTGATTTCCTTGTAGACATCCCAGTAGTTGGTTATGCCGAGCTCGACCATCCTCTGGAGGATTCTCGCGCGCAGGAAGAGCTCGTTGTAGATGTCCTTGGGGTCTTCGTAACCCGCAATCTCGGCTATCTTCCTCTCAAGGATGTAGGAGTTGTTGAAACCACGGAATATGTGCTTGTCAGCGACGGCATCCCACTCGAAGACGTTCCTCGTCGCAACTCCTCCGAGCTCCTCGTAGTAACCCTCAATCTCGACGACGCTGACGGTTCTCCTCAGGAACTTGCCCTTTACATAAACTGCCTGCTGGAAGACGGCTATGTTGAGGTTGTCAATGAAGGTTATCGGAACGTTTATCGGATGGCCCGTGAAACGCTGTATCATCTTCTTGATGTCGCCCGCGTGGAAGGTCGCCATAACAGGGTGGCCGGTCTGCATTGCCTGGAACGCGATGGCACCCTCTGCACCACGAATCTCACCGACGATGATGTAGTTCGGCCTCGAACGCAAAGCTGCTTTGAGCAGGTCGAACAGGGTAACACGGCTCTCCTCGGGACCGCGCTCACGCGTGATGAGCCTCTGCCAGACTGGGTGGGGAACCTGAACCTCCGGCGTATCCTCAGCGGTGAATATCTTCGAACCGGGCTTGATGAAGGGGATGATTGAGTTGAGGAGGGTGGTCTTACCGGAAGCCGTCTCACCACAGACGAAGACACTCATACCGTACTCAAGGGCTATCCAGAGGTAGGCGGCGACCTCTGCACTGAGCGTTCCCCACGCTATGAGCTGGGTTATGCTTATCGGCGTCGCCGAGAACTTACGGATTGTCGCGCTCGGACCCTTGATGGAGATGTCCGGTGAATAAATGATGTTTATACGGGAGCCATCGGGCAGGGCACCGTCAACTATCGGATTCCTGTCGCTGACGGGCCTTCCAATGCGCTCGGCTATGTTCTTAAAGTAGTCGGCGAGCTTGACATCGTCACCAAAGGTTATGTTGGTCGGCATCATTTCGAATATCTTGTGGACAAGGGAGACATTGTTGGCACCGATGATGTGGATATCCTCGATGTACGGGTCTCTGGCAAGGGGCTCAAGGGGCCCTATTCCTATGATGTCCCTCTTGATGAGGTAGCGGAACTTCTCCATCTCGTCCTTGGTTATAACAAAGCGCTGGCCCTTACCGAAGGGGCTTCCCTTACCGGACTTAACGAGGCTCAAGACGGCCTCATCGAAGAGGGCATCGAGGAACCTCTCGAACTCCTCCTGCTCCTCCGGAATGTCCCTGGTCGGGGCTATCTCAAGGATTTTGTCGCGGATTTTGTTGTACTTCTCCTCCTCTTCCCTGCTCTCAATCCTTGGCTCAATGACGATGTAGCGCTTTTCGGCGGTTGCGGGGTCTGCAAAGATGTGGATAAAGATGGGGTCCCCAACGGGATATAGGATGTTGGGGTACATTATGTCCTTCATGTCCCTGCTGAGCTGGGCGTGGAACTCGGGCATCTTGCCGTACTTCTTCCTAAACTGGTCAATGTACTTGCGAAGATGGGGGTTCCTCGCCATTGCCTCCTCAAGGGTGTCGCTGACCACCTGCGCCATATCACACCACCGCCGCTATCTCTACTATCAGCCCCACCTTCGGCTCAACGCGGAAGGGTATAATCTTCTGGAAGACGCCCTTGGCGTTGTTGTACTTGACTATGGTCGCGGAGTTCTTCAGGTCACCACCGAAGACCTTCACGCTCAGCCTTACGAGCATCGTCGAGGCCTCTTCAAGGACGAAAAGCGAGTCGCGGTCAATTTCCTCGGTGTTTGCGGTGAGTATAATCACCTTGTCAAGGGAGGCCATCTTCTTCACGTAGAGGAGGAAGTCCCTAACGGCAGACGGGTCCTGCTCACGCGAGAGGAGGGATGAGAATGAATCGATTATCATGACGTCAGGCTCCCAGAGGCGGGGCTCACCAAAAAGCCTGCTCAGGAACTTCCTCTTCTCACTCACACCGCTCAGGAGGGGGTAGAGGGAGACGAATATGAGCTTCTTCCGGATTAGAAAGGGGATTATACCATAACCCAGGGACTCCATCTGCCTTATGTACTCAACGGTGGTGTACTGGCTTGAGATGTAGCTCGCGGTGTAGCCGTTCATGAGGAACCCGTAGAGGAGCCTCTGGACGAAGATGGACTTACCGCTACCCCTGTCACCCTCGACGAGCATTATAGTCCCGGCGGGGATTCCACCGCCGAGACGCCTGTGAAGCTCGTCGCCCTTCAGCTCTATCTTGAGCAGTTCCTCGACCAATGTGACCACCACCGTCTCGCTTTATTTTAGCCGGTCAGTGGCTCACGGAGCCGTGAACACAAGGCTCCTCTTGACCCCGTTCTCAAGGACAACCGTTATCGTGTAGGTGTGACCCGAAGTGAGGTCATACTGAACCTTAATCACGCCCACTTGATAGGGCTGAAGGGAGGTTATAGTGTTCCCGCCGGTGTCCTCGAAGGAGAGCTGGCTCGCCGGAACGAGGTTCCCGTCTATGAACACCTGAACGGCATCGCTTGTGAAGGGGATTATCTCCTTGCCCACGTTCTTGATGTAAAACGTGTAAGTTGGAGGACTGGTTCCAGTATCAACCGGAATGTGGTTTGGGTCGTTTATTATCGCGAAGTCCGTCCTCAGTCTGTCAGCCAGCATCGCGCCCCTATCGTTGATTCCATGGGCTATGTCGTTGGTAACGTAAGCTAAGGCGCCGGCAACGCTTCCGGCGACGAGTATTGCCACGATGAACATTATGAGCTCGCTCGCTGGCCCTCCTGCCGCCATTAGCTCACCTCCATTGGACAGCCTCTGGATGTGTTCACATACACCACCTTTTCAGTGGTGTTGTAGTACCAATTAATCAACAACCAGCACCCATTGTCAAAGGTTATCTTGATACTGTGTTCATTTTCGTTGAGTGGAATATATGTGACGTTCAGCTGAATGGAATTCCCTGGGAGGAGATAGCCGTAATCGGATAGGAAACCAACGTTATCGTCGTCAACGTTGTTGAGGGTGACCAGTTTTCCATCATACGTTCCACTCCAATGTGGCACATAGAGGGTGACTCCATTACTCTGTATTGCAAGTGTGAGGTTGTAGTACTGGTTCCCACCACTGTCAGTCCCCGTGCTTACGCTGCTGTTCTCAGCGTCAAGTGAAGAGAGTGTATTCAGTTGAGACAACCTCATCTCATACCAATACTCCTGGGCGGCCTGAACGTTGGCGTAAGCGTTGTCCCAGGCTGTGTATAGCGTCCCAGCCACCATTAAAAATGAAATGAAGATTATCGCTGCACTCGCTGAGACGCTGAATCCCATAGGCCGCCCCCCGAATTGCTCCTTTAGATACCGTAGAACTCATCGAGCGTCTTCTCCAGCATCTTGATTTCCCTTTCCAGCTTGTCAAGGACGTTCCTGTTAATCCTGAGCCCCCTAAGGCGCTCGATGAAGAGCAGGCTTATGAGGTGGTCCTGAACGGTGAGCTTCTCGGCTGGCTTCCACTCGGGGTCCCTGTGGTGCGGTCTGGTGCCCTTGGCGTAGCGGAGCAGCTGGTTGAGCACCTCTTCGCTTATCCAGCCGATTTCGTAGTAGAACTCAAGCACCCTTTCAAGGTTCTGTATGCCGACCCTGTCTATGAGGAACCCGAGCCACTTGAGCGCTATCATGGTGGAAACGATGTCCTCGGGTAGCTTTTCAAGCCTGGCCTTCCTTGGCTCCTCCTCGAAGAGAAGGCTCGCGATGTCCTCGGGAATCTGGAGCTTTTCAGCCATGCCAACACCACCTTCCTCCTTCTTTTCTTCAACAACTTCATGAGCGGGAACCTCTTCAATCGAAACTTCACCAACTTCCTCGGGAAGGGCTTCCGCGACTTCCTCAACCCCCTCCTCAGGGGCCTCAACTACCTCAACTCCCTCCGGGGCCTCGACCTCAATCTCCTCAACTTCTTCAGCCTCGGGAGCTTCTGGGGCCTCTTCAACGACTTCGAGCTCTTCGCTCGGCGTCTCGACTTCCTCAACGGCCTCTGGAACCTCCTCAACCTTGAGCTCCTCAACTTCCTCGGCCTTGGGAACTTCGGTTACTTCCTCAACCTCGGGAACTTCCTCGATTTCCGTGACTTCCTCGGCCTCTTCGGCCTTCTCCTCGGCCTGGGCGAGCTCGGCCTGGGCCTCGGCGACGGCCTGCTCCGCCGCGGCAAGCTCCTCTTCGCTGACCTCTTCGCCGGCCTCAATCTTGGCCTGGAGCTCTTCAAGCCTCTCCTGCGCCTCCTCAAGCTTCTCGGCGGCGGTCTTCTCCTCAACCTTCTCCGCGAGCTCCTCAACTTTCTTGTGGAGCTCATCAAGCTTCTCAGCAAGCTCGGACGGAGCCTCCTCTTTCTCCTCCTCTTCAAGGAGCTCCTCAAGCTTGCCAATCTTCTCGTGGACTTCCTCAACCTTCTTCGAGACGGTCTCGGCCTTCTTCTCGTGCACTTCAAACTTGGCCGTTTCAAGGGTCTCAACGAGCCTGCTCAGCTGCATGCTGAGGTCTGTAAGTCTCTTGCCCAGCTCGTCAACGCGCTTGCTGAGCTGTTCGTACTTGGTAACCTGGTTGCCGTAGGTTTCGAGGACCTTCTGGATTATCTTCTCGAGCTGTTCGTAGGTGAGGTTCTCCTTTCTCGCTATCAGCTTCTCCCTGAGGTCGTTGATGATGACGCTGGGAACCTTGCCCTTAAGCTCCGCGAGCTTTGCGTTGATGTCTGCCTCGGTGACGAGCCTTGCCATCTCCATGCGTCACACCTCCGCGAGCACCTCATAGATTATCGAATCGAGGTCAACGCCGTAGCCGGCGAGCACCTTTATGTCATTCTTTATCTGGGCAATTTCAAGCTTTAAGTCTTCCAGTTCCTTCCTGAGCTCCTGTATCTCACTGGTGAGCGGGTTCTCCTGTCCCATCTGCTCCTTGAAGGGGTTTATCTCCTGGCTGATGACCTCGTAGAGCATCATGACGTCCTTGATGGTCTTGTCGAGCCTGTCTATGTCGTCGCGGAGCTCCTGTATCTGCTTCTTGAGGGTGTCAATGCTTATCTTTATCCTCGGGATGTCGTTCTCAATCTCGTTTATGCGCTCAAGTATCTGGTTTATCTGCTCGTCCTCCCGCCTGCTCTCAACTTCCTCTTCGAGCTCCTCAACTTCCATCGGCTCCGGTGCGGGGGTGGGCTCTTCCTCCTTGGACTTGGGCTTCTTCTTGAATAAAGATGAAAGGAAGTCAAGGGCCATTTTCCCACCCCCTCACTGGAGCTCCATCAGGTTGTCGGTGTAGGTGCTCGGGGTGGTGAAATCTATGACGCCACCGGCTCCGGTCTCGGGTATTACCTTACCGGTAACCTTGGTTCCGGGACCGATACCGTAGCCGTCGGTGTGGTCGCTGTTGTCGTCAAAGGGTATCGTCCAGAGGGCTATTCCCGCGATGTCGCCCCAGCTCAGGGTCGGGTGCTGCCAGCTTCCGCTGAGGCTCTCGTCGTTGTCCGAGACGACTACAATTCCAAAGAGCATCTTGTTGTTGGTCATGGCATGGTAGAGGTTCTTCCAGAGGTTCTCGACGGTGTTGTCTGTACCCGTGAGTTCTGTGTAGTCAGTTGGGGCAGAGGTAAGGACACCATTGTTGTTTTCCCCAACGTCAGGGAACACGTTGCTGACGTCTCCACTGTAGAGGAAGTAGTTCTTATCGACACTATCTTCCTGAGCGTCAACGTACCTGTAAACCGCCATCACCTTGCCGTCACTGAGGACGACCTTGACGTGGGCGAGGTCAATGCCACCGCTTCCCGCGTTGGGACTGACGTAGATGACCATCCTGGTTATCTTACCGCTCCCGGGCGGGTCGGCGGGGGTGTAGCCGTAGATGTTGAGCACCTTTATACCGCTGGCCACCTCCTGGGTGGTCTCCCTGCCGGTGGCCATAGCTTTCTGCTGGAGGTAGCCGCTGGTGCTTATGAGCACCCCAGCGGCAACTGCCGCCACTAGTACCATCGCGATGAAGACGATGAGCGTGCCGATACCTATCGCACCTCTCCTCATGGTCACCACCTCACTGCAGCACCATCACGTTGTAGTTGAACGTCGCCGGGGTGGTGAAGTCTATAACACCGGCCGCCCCGACCTCGGGAATGACCTTACCGACTATCTTGGTCGCTGGACCAATGCCCTCCTTGCCGTCCTCGGTCTTGAAGACGACCGTCTTTATGAGCAGTGCAACCATGTCACCCCACTCAAGGTTCGGGTGCCTTGTGTCCATCTCGCTCCCGCCGTCGTGGATTACAGCGATGGCGAAGTTCGTGTCGGTGAGGCTGTTGTTCTTCCATATCTTGGTCGTTATCTCGGTGCTGTTGAAGAGGTCGTCTATGACGCCCCTGTAGAGGATTCCGCTGTAGTTGTAGACGACGAGCTTGAGGCCGTCGCTGAGGACAATCTTAACGTTGCTCAGGTCGATGCCCTCGCTTCCCGAGTTGGGGGCTATGAAGATAGCCATCTTGGTTATGGTGCCCTTGCTCGGGGGGGTCGTGTTGACGTAGCCATAGATGTTGATTACCTTGAGACCGCTCGCGACTTCCTGGGTGGTCTGCCTTCCCGCTGCTTGGGCTTTCTGCTCAAGGTAGCCCGCTGTACCGATGATGACACCCGCTGCCACCGCTGCCACGAGGACCATTGCGATGAAGACTATCAGCGTGCCGATGCCTATTGCTCCCCTACGCATAGCATCACCTCCGAAAAATCTTCAAAGAACGAAAGGGAAAGGGGGCAGAATCATTGGAGCTCCATGACGCTCTGGGTGTAGGTGCTGGGGGTGGTGAACTCGATGACTCCTGGGGCACCGAACTCGGGGACGACCTCACCGGTTATCTTGGTGTTGGGGGCTATTCCGTCAACGTTCTGCTCATCGTAGTTAGTGTCACCATCACCAAAGACTGCTCCAGCCCTGACGGCAAGGACGACGAGATCGCCCTTGCTGAGGGTTGGGTAATTCATTTGGACACTACCATCCTCATCTTGGAGGACTATGATGCCGAAGGTAGTCGGGGTCAGGACGCTCCAGTTAAAGGTGTAGGTGGTTCCAAAGGAGTCCTCGAATATGTTGCTAACCGGGTCGTTGGTGTAAGTGTCAACATCCTGAGCACCGTCATCGTTAGTGTCTGGATCAGCCCACTCGAGGGTGGCCTCCTTGCCACCGTCACTGAGGACTATCTTAACCTTCCTGAGGTCAATGCCGTCACTTCCTGCGTTCGGGGAAACATAGATAGCAAGCCTCATTATGTTGTCGTAGACTCCATCGGATATTTTTGGAGCGTATCCAACAACGCTGGTGACCTTGATGCCACTGGCAACTTCCTGGGTGGTCTGCCTGCCGGTGGCCTGGCTCTTCTGCTGGAGGTAGCCTGAAGTGTTGATGAGCACCGCGGCGGCAACCGCGGCAACGAGCACCATGGCAATGAACACTATCAGGGTGCCAATACCAACGGCACCTTTCCTCTTCCTGCCAAACATCTCACCTCACCTCCATAAAATTTGGAAAGGAAATCACTGGAGCTCGATAATCTCGGCGGTGTAGCTGGTCGGGGTGGTGAACTCGATGACGCCCGGAGCACCGAACTCAGGAACGACCTTACCGGTAATCTTGGTCCTCGGCTCGATACCGTAGCCGAAGATGGCACTGCCACCGCTGTTTCCAACGTTGAAGGTCAGGGCAACGAGGTCACCCTTGTTGAGGGTCGGGTAGAGAGCCTGGACGCTGTTGTCGGCATCCTGGATGACGATGATACCGTAGTCGGTCGGGCTAACAAGGAGGGACCATGCAAACTTTTCACTGGCGAAAATGCCACCCGCAAGTTCATCCTTGGCAGTGTAGGCGGAGTCAAGGACTTCAATAGTGATTGAAGAGCCGTCAGTGACTGTCATGCTGGTAGAGCCAACTGTTATGGTTATAGTTCCATCTCCATTGTCAGTAACTGAAACAGTGTTAGCACCCTCGTTGAGGATTATGTACTCACCATCTGACGTGTCAATGAACGCAAACTTCTCGCTGGCGTAGAGGCTCTCTGAACTAAGGGTAATCACAGTGTCTCCAATGGTAAGTGTTCCGGCAGTTCCATTGTAGTCAATGAGAACGCTGTCACCAGTCTTAAGGACAGTCTGCGGGTCATTTGTCTCAGAGGTCTCATCAAATGTTCCATCATCATCAATCTTGGCAACTCCATCTCCAACCTTGTAGTTCAGCACGGCCTGCTTCTCACCGTTGCTAATGATTATCTTGGCCTTCCTGAGGTCAATGCCAGCGCTGCCAGCGTTCGGGCTGATGTAGACGGCGAGCTGCTGGATGTACTCCTTGTTGGCGTCGGTCTTACCGACTATCCTCTCGACCTGAAGTCCGCTGGCAACCTCCTGGGTGGTCTCCCTTCCAGTGCTGGAAGCCTTCTGCTGGAGGAAGCCTGAAGTGTTGATGAGCACTGCCGCCGCTACGGCCGCGACGAGCACCATGGCAATGAATACTATCAGGGTACCGATACCGACGGCACCCCTCCTTCCCTTCCTCATCCTCTCACCTCCTTAACAAATTTGGAAAGGAAACGAAATCACTGGAGCTCCATAACGGCGT
Source organism: Thermococcus sp. (assembly GCF_027063845.1). Taxonomy (GTDB): domain Archaea; phylum Methanobacteriota_B; class Thermococci; order Thermococcales; family Thermococcaceae; genus Thermococcus. The sequence continues at coordinate 13,259 of NZ_JAMOQU010000127.1, read as the reverse complement.
CGGTGTAGGTGCTCGGAGTGGTGAACTCGATGACGCCCGGAGCACCGAACTCTGGGACAATCTCGCCGGTAATCTTCTTGCCCGGAGCGATGCCGTCGCCGAAGACACCAGCCTCGTTAGTACCATCTCCGTTAACGTCATAGGTTCCAACGAGAACGGTGAGGATGACAAGGTCACCCTTGTTGAGCGTCGGGTGGTCCGCACTGAGGCTGTCGTCGGCGTCCTGGAGAACTATGATACCGAACTCGCTGGTGGACTGGTCGAGGTACTTCCAAGCCTCAAGTCCAGAACTTCCAGCGCTGAAGATGTCGTTAACAACACCATCAGTGAAAGCCTTGTCTGTGGCATCAACATCGTACTTCAGGACAGCCTCGGTGTTCTCGCTCCTGAGGATTATCTTGGTGTTGCTGAGGTCAATGCCGGAGCTTCCGGCGTTCGGGCTGACGTAGATGGCCAACTGCTGGATGTACTGGCTGCTCGGGAGGTTGTTGGCCTTACCGACGACCCTCTCGACCTGAAGTCCGCTGGCAACCTCCTGGGTGGTCTCCCTTCCAGTGCTGGAAGCCTTCTGCTGGAGGAAGCCACTCGTGTTAATCAGCACTGCCGCAGCAACTGCCGCCACTAAAACCATGGCTATGAACACAATCAGGGTACCGATACCGACGGCACCTCTTCTGGTCCTGGCCTTCATTCACCACGCACCCCCGTAGGGTTTTCTGCGTTAGTGGTTACGCCCGAAAAATATAAAGCCCTTTTTTGTTGTTGGTAGTGTAGGTGGTTATGTAGGTGCATATGTAGGTACTAACCACGATGGCCTCGGCGAAACTACCGCTAAGGTATATAAAGGGGACAAGAGCATAAAGTTACGGTGATTCCCATGGTAAGAAGGCAGGGAACAATAGTGGTGGCATTAATACTGTTGCTCCTCGGCAGTGGTGTGCCCGCTGTCATGGGAGTGAGTTACACCTACAGCAGAACTGAGAACGTCCAGCTCTTCATCTGGCCGTCGAGCAGGCTCGTTGAGCCGAAAAAGACCGTGACGATTGCGGTCGTGCTCTGGAAGCCTGGCGAGGGTGGAATAGCGAACGCGACGGTAACTATCATAACCGAGGGCGGGCTCTACAACGTCACCACCAATGAGGACGGCTTTGCGAGCCTGAACCTAACCTTCGCGGAGGAAGGTGGCTACTGGGTAAGGGCCACGTACGGAAACCTCTCAACGGGCACCTGGATTGACGTCGAGAAAGTTCCGCCGTACCTCTTCATCGAGAAAGACCTGGAGCTCCAGGTCAACAGGAGCTACAGCATCGAGTGGACGCTCGTCACGCCCTACGTCCTCACGCCCTACAGCGGAGCCGTCAACGTGACGGTGCTCTTCAACGGTAGGGAAGTCAGGAGCGAAGTCGTGAACGTCACCGACGGAAAGCTAAAGCTCACCCTCAGGTTCAACGAGACCGGAGCCGGTGAGGTTCTCTTCGACGGCAGAACGGCGTCCCGCTTCGAGGTTCGTGAGAAAATAATCCTCACCAAGCTCATAGGCCCAGATAAAGCATACGTCGGCCAGAACGTGACGGTTCATCTTCTCGCCTGGGACGCCGGGGCAAACGCGCCTTACAGCGGAAACCTCACCGTCAAGCTGGAGAAGTGGTACTACAGCAACTGGACAACCCTCACCGACAACATGACGGTTGGCGTGAGGGACGGCTACGCCAACTTCACCCTGACCGTTCCGGACTGCGACAGGATTGAAATCCTCACGGAGGTCGGCTCCCACAACATAAGAATTGAAAAGTCCACCCCAGTTCCCCAGCCGCCAACTAACGAAACCTCCAACGAGACGCCCCTAATCTTCACGATAACGCCAGACAAGGTTCTGGCGGAGCCGGGCCAGAGCATTTCCCTCGTCGTCAACACTACCAAGGAAGGCACCTACAACATGACCGTCACCTGGTACCGCTGGGAATTCCACTCCTGGATATGGGACTGGAACGGGGAAACCAACACCACCCTCGTGACCTTCAACGGCACCAAGAGCGTCATCAAGAGAATAACCGTCCCGGAGTGGGCATACTACGGCGAGGTCAGGATAGGAAACGCAATGGCAAGGATTTACACCCTGAGGCCGAACCTATGGGGTAGCGCCTGGGTCAACCTGACGTACAGCCCCGAGAGGGGACTTAAGACCGGAGACACCCTCATGATTAGCGGCGACCTCAAGAACAAGACCAGGGACTGGTTCTACGACTGGGAGAGGTTCTACAGGGGACTCGCCAACGAGACCGTGTACATCTTCACCCCCTGGGGCGTTAAAACTGTGAAGACAGACGAAGACGGCAGGTTCAGCGCCAACGTTTCAGTTCCTTCGGAGAGACTGGCCGACATGGTCTGGGACAGGCACCCGGAGGTTCTCTTCATCCACAGGTCGGGAGCGTACGAGGGCACGACCGTTGACACGCCGAGGGCGAGGGTCTTCGTCAACATAACCTCCGACGGGGTCAGGATAAACATCGAGCCGGCAGACGACAGGGGAATTGACTGGGGCCTCAAGACCCCAACCGTTGTTGAGTTCGGCCAGGCCTTTGACTGGAACTACATCGGAAACGTGAGTTCCCTCTACGTCACCTCAAACGCGACCGTTCCGGGGAACGTAAGCCCGGGGGTTTACCTGTTCAAGATTCTCCCCAACAACTGGCTCTGCCACAGGGACCCGGACGGCGGTTTTGGTTGCGGTGCGGGAAGCCACAGCACTGAGAGGGTTTACTACGTAGTCAGCGGGCTTGAGCTTCCGAAGGATGTCAAATACACCGGAGGGGAGCTGGAGGTTCCGATTAAGCTCCCGGGAAAGGGCGTCTTCTACTACTCCTACTACTCCAACGGTCAGGAGCACAATGAAATCGGCTTCACCGACGAAAACGGAAACGGTGTGGCAAGGATAAACATGGAGAACATCCCCATAGGAGGATGGGAATGGCTCCACATACGCTTTGGATTCGTGAGCGATGAGGGAGCACTCTTTGACATAGACTGGGGCCTGTGGGTGCACAACACGGTTGACACCCTCCCACCGGCGGTAACCGCAACGGTGACGCCCAAGGTTCAGGAGGTCGGAAAGAACGTAACGATTAACATAAGCGTCTGGGATGAGGGGGGAATCAAGCAGGTGAACTATACAATTACGAACGTAACGGACGTCATAGAGCGGAACAGTCTGAATTTCACTTATGCAATAAACGGCTATTCAGTCAAGTTCAACTTCACCATCAGGGGCCTCGAAGACTACATCCTGAACGTTACCGCCGTTGACAAGGCCGGCCACGTCACAACTAAGCTCGTCAACTTCTTCGGAAAATCTGTCGAGACGAGGGATCTCAACCTCACGGCCAACGAGACCCACGAGGTCAACGTCGAGAACCAGACCCAGATAGTCATTGCCCCTGCCCAGAACGAGAGCGTCACCATGAACGTCACCGTCGCCTCTGGAGTTGAAAACGAAGACGCGAGGGTGAAGATGACTGCCAAGGGCTACGAAGACCTCAAGTACGTCAAGGTCGAGACCAACGAGACGGTAAAGTACTCGTGGGTAATCCTCAACCTGACCTACAGCGACGAGATGCTCAAGAGGCTCGGCATAAGCGAGAACGCGGTGACGCTCCTCTACTGGAACGGAACCGAGTGGATTGACCTCAGCAAGCACGTCGGGGAGACTCTCCCGGACAACTCCCCGTACGGCAACATAACCGTCTTCGGCTTCGGAAGGGACCCGGTGCACAACTACGTCTGGGCCAACGTCAGCCACCTGAGCGAGTACGCCCTCGGTGTGAAGTTACCCGACCTCAAGGTCGAGGCCATCGGTCCAACTAAGTTCTACGTCGGCGTCCCGCAGACGATAAACGTCACGATAAAGAACCTCGGCGGACCGGTTGACAGACCCTTCGACGTCGTTCTCTACGTCAACGGAACCGAAGTCGGAAGGGTTACCGTCAGCGAGGTTTCGGAGGGGGCGGAGTTCTCGCTGCCCTTCAAGTGGACGCCCGAGGAGGAGGGCAACTACACCATAAAGGCCGTCGTTGACCCCGACAACAGGATTCAGGAGAGCAACGAGAGCAACAACGAGCTCATCGTCCTGGCGGAGGTAACCCGGGGAGCGTCACTCAGCGCGAGCGGGCTCGTTCTGACGCTGATGAGGGTCAACTACCTCTACTACCTCTACTACACCAGAAACATCGAAACCTTCGAGAAGCTCTACCAGGAGGCTGTAAATGCCAACGTCTCAAACGCAACGCTCCAAGAGGCCCTCAAGCACAAGGAGCTGGCCGAGGGTTACTACAAGGAGGCCGCCAAGTACGGCCCGGTTCTCAGCAACATCGGCAACATAAGACTCTTCCCGTACCTGCGCAAGGCCTACGTCGAGCTCAAGAAGGCAATAGAAATCCTGGAAAAGGCCCTTAAGGCCTGAACTTTCCCTTCTTTAAACTTTTTCCACGACGAGAATGCTTCTTCCAGGGCGCTCGGTTTTGAAGTTGAAGCCCATCTTATCCAGGGCCCTCGTCACTTCCCTCACCGTCGGGAAGCCCGTGAAGTCCCTGTTGAGGGCCTCGAAGAACTCAAGGGCCGAGACGTTCTCAAAGGCGTCCCTGAAGGGCTCGACTATCACCATCTTGCCCCCGCTCTTCAGCGTCTCGAAGGCGTTCTTGAGAACCTTCGCCCTGTCCGGGATGTACTCAAGGACGAAGCTCATCAGAACGGCATCGTACTCGTTGACGGGCCGTATTAGCCTGGCGTCGAGCTCTTTAAGGGAAACGGGGAGGTTCTTTTCCTCAGCCCGGGAGCGGGCTATCTCAAGGAGCGCCGGAGAGTAGTCGAGGCCGAGGTAGAGGCCATCGTAGCCCACAATCCTGCCAAAGAACTCCGGCGAGACGGAACCGCATCCTATGTCGAGAACCGCCGAACCCGGCCCCAGGTTGGCGACGTCGGCCATAACCTCACGGTAGGCCCTCGCAAAGGAGGTGCTCATTCTCATGTCCCAGAAGTCGGCGTCCTTGTCAAAGTCCATGAGGATGTGCGGATGGGTGGGCGTTATGAAGGCGTAGTCCACCATCCGATAAATCTCCTCGTGGATTGACACCCAGTCCGGGAGAAGGAGGTCGTACTTATCCGGAGGAATCTCAAGGGTATATGAAAAACCGTTGAGGTGAAGCCTCCCGGCGCGAACCTCGACGATTCGGAGGTCCTGCAGGGTTGAGACGAACTTAACCAGGAGAGCCCTGTTTGGGAGGCCAACCCTGTCAAGTAGCTCCTGGAGGGTGGGTTCTTTCGCAAGGAGGGAAAATATACCATGCTTCGTGCCGAGGGAAACAATCTGGAGTATGGCAATCCTAACCATGTGGTCTATGTTGGTGTCCACGACCCTCGGGGAGGACATCTCCCCACCTCACAGGAACCGCCTGTAGTAGCGGTAGTATTCCTTCAGGTAGTCCACGACCTTCTTGCCGTATTCCGTGAGGCGGTAGTACTTGAAGCCGTTGCTCGCTATCTCCTCAACGAGGCCGAGATAGACAAGGGAGCTCTCACCGTTGTAGCGGTTACCAAGACCAACGAGAGCGCCCCTAACGTTGGACGGGTCAGAACCGACGACCCTCGCAATCTCGGACAGGTACGTCGCGGACGGGTATATCTCGTTCAGGTACATCAATATCTTCTTCCTGAGCTCACTGCGGTGCAACGACCTGAGCACCTGCGGGTCTATCACCACCGAGTTCATACTTCCACCACCCCGGGCTTTTTCTGAGCTGATTGTACCCCTCTGAACTTTATGTAGCTGGCCATGCAGGTGCATCGTGTTAGTACTAACGATTGGAAGATATATAACGTTTTCGCATGGATAATGTCCCTAATACAACGAAAATCTCATCGAATTGGGGAATCATCACAACATTTCGATACTCGTGGAAGGTTGGTACATCCCTCTATGATTTTGGATAAAATCCAAAGCAGTTTCACAAAACATTTAAAGCATTGGTGCGCATATTAGTTCCACGGGCTCCGGGTGGTAATCATGTGGGAAGCGATTGCAGTAACGGCAGCGGTCGCAGTGGCGCTCGTTCTCTACGTTAGGGACGTCACGAACAAGGTTCTCGCGAGGTACTTCGAACTCAAGGACAACCTCATGGAGCTCGAAGAGAACTTCACCGGCTTCCGTTCTGCCATTGAAAAGAGGATTTCAGAACTGAGAAGCTCCGAGAGGAGTTCAGCTCAAATCCCGGAGCTGAAGGAGATAAGGGAGAAGCTGGCTTCACTTGAAAAGTCCCTGAAGGAGTTCAAGAAGTTCGAGACGAAGTTCGACTTCGAGATTGGGAGCGTTAAGAACGGCCTTGAGAGGCTCGAAGGCAGGGTCGAAAAGCTGGAAAGGGAAGTCGAGGAAAGCAGGGAGCTTATAAAGGAGGAGCTCAAGGAGGAAATCATCAGGGAGCTTGAGGAGGAGATAGAGCACCTCGAAGAGGTCATCGAGAGGCGGAAGAACGAGGAAGTGGAGGAGTTCCTTGAGGTCATCAAGGCCGCGATAACACTGCAGCCGGAGAAGCTCCGCGAGGGCCTTCTTGAAGCCAAGCGCGCGCTCCTTTCGCTCAGGGACATAGCGAAGGTTTACGTCCTGACAGGAAAGGGGCAGAAGGAGTTCCAGGAGCTCAAAGAGAACCTCGTAGAACTCCTCAAGAACCTGAGGAAGCTGGCCATCGTTTCAGTTCCAGACGAGAACGTTTACTCCAAGTTCAACGAGGTCATAGTCAAGACCAAGAGGCTCGAACTCCCGATGAAGCGCGGGGATAAAGAACTCTCGCCCGAGAAGAGCTTCATCGAGATACACAGGATAACCTACGAGCTGGCCGGTGAGATTGACAGGATTGCCGAGATGCTCGGAGAGCCCGTCCCCGTGACGCCGGTAGAGAAGGAGTTCTACGAGAAGCTGCGCTACCAGTTCGAGGAGCTGAGGAGGCTGGAGGAGCAGGTGCAAAAGTTAATGCTCAAGCTCGGTGCCGTTGAGAAGGAGCCCGAAGAGAAGAAAGACGACATAGAGGAAATTCTAAAGGACCTCAACCTCCTCTAGAACTCGTCGCCGAGGAGCTTGTCGAGGTCAATCATTATGAGAAGCCTTTCACCGTCGTTTATCTTAGCGATGCCCTTTATGTAGCGTATGTCAACCCTGCTGGCGAGGGTCTTTGGAGGCTGCTCTATCTGCTCGTCAGTGAGGGTGATGACGTCCGAGACGGCGTCAACGATTATGCCGACGACCTCGTCCTTGACCTCGGCGATGATAATCTTCTTCTTGGAGAGATCCTCATCCATGTCGTAGTAGCCGAGGAGCTTTTTGAGGTTGACGACGGTGGTAATCTGACCGCGCAGGTTTATGACGCCTTCAACGAAGTCCGGCGCGTTGGGAACGCGGGTTATGGGCATCATCTCCTTGATTTCCCTGACCTTAGAGATGTCAAGGCAGAACTCCTCGTTGCCGACCATGAAAGCTACAACCTGAATCTCCCCCAAGGTATCACCCCCCAACCCTTTCAAGGAGTTCACGTGAACGCGAAACCGATTCGGCAAGCTCCTTAAGACCCTTTCTAATCTCCTCTAGCCTCGTCTGGACGTCCGCGACGAAGGTGGTGAAGCCGTCAATCTCAGTCGAGAGGTCTTCCTGAACCTTGTAAACGCTGTCCAGGGTGTCCATCAGCATCTGAACCGACTGGGCCTGGCCCTCTATGCTGTCGGAGAGCTCCTTTATCATGTTGGCCGTCTCGTTGGCGCGTCTCGCTATATCGTCGAAGGCCGCGATGAGCTCTTGAACGGCGTCCTTTATCTCCTCTGTGACCGTGAACTCCTTCTTTATTGAGCCGACGACCTTGTCAATGCTCTCCTGCATGTTCCTAATCAGCTCCGCAATCTGGTCGGTTGACTTCTTGGACTGGTCGGCCAGCTCGCGGATGTTCTCAGCGACCACAGCGAAGCCCCTTCCGTGCTCTCCGCTCCTCGCGGCCTCTATTGCGGCGTTGAGGGCCAAGAGGTTCGTCTGCTCCGCGATGTTGCCGATGACTTCGACGATTTCTCCAACCCTCTTGGAGTGCTCGACGAGGAGCGAGAGGGCCTTCTCCATATCCTGGTTGACCTCGTTGATGCTCGCGACGTTCAAAGCCACGTTATCAGAAATCTGCTTGCCCTTCTCGGCCATGTTAGCCGTTTCGAGGGCGTAATCGGTCAGCGCCTGGGCCTGGGTGTTCATTTCCTCTATGCCGGCGGTGAGGGTCTGGATGTAGTCTCCTAGCTCCGCCACGCGGGAGCGCTCGTCCTGAATGAGGGTGAGCAGTCCATTGGAGTCGAGGGAAACCTCAAAGTCGGTGCTCTCAAGAAGCGATGTGGCTTTTTTGTCGGCGTTCCTGAGCTCCTCAAGGGCCTCGCGAACCTCCTCCGGAACGCCGACCCTTTCAATCTTAACCTCTCTCTTTGATTTTGCCTTTTCGGCTATGTGGAGAAGACGGGAGGCCGTCTCCTGGTCAAAGCCCTCAAGGGGAACGTGCTCCCCCTCGATTAGCTTCTCAAGAACGTCGAGGATGTCTTCCCTCCGGGAGCCGGAGGAGAGGTAGAGCCCAACGACCAGAGCGGTGCCGATGCCAGCTATTGCACCCACAGCTAGAGAAACCGCAGAACCCGCGAGCGTGACCACTGGAACCGATAGCACCGAGGCGAGAGTTACTGACCTGCCCATGGGCGCACCCCCTGACTGGTACTTATTGTCACTTCGGGGATAAAAGACTTTCGTATGTATGTAATAACCAATGCTACGAGTCACTATAATAACCCTTCGATTCGTAACGACCTGCGTATGCACCTACACAACCATCTACACTAAAGGCTTTTTATGAGAAAAGGCCCATAAACTTGTAGGGAATTTCGTTGAGCCCCCAACGGGCTCGCCTTCATCCCGGACATTCACCAAGGTGAGTGGGCCGTATGATGGACTACAGGGACCCCGGCTATCTGAAGATTAAGGAGGAGCTCTTTCGGCACCTCAAGGTTAGCAGTGACGCCTACAAGGATTCCTACCTTATGAGGAGAATCCGCGCGAGGATGAGAAAGCTGGGGATTACGAACTTCATGGAGTATTACCGCCTGATAAAGACAAACAAGAAGGAGCTCGACGAACTGCTCTTAACGGTCGCTATAAACGTCACCGAGTTTTTCCGCGACCCAATCGTCTGGAAGACCTTTGAGAAGAAAGTCATCCCCGAGCTCGTGAAGATAAAGAAGGAACAGCACAGCTCCTCGCTTAAGATATGGAGCGCGGCCTGCTCCACGGGACAGGAGCCTTACTCAATAGCGATGACTCTCTACGAGGCCCTTGGAGAGAACCTCGGCGGTTTCAGGGTGCAGATACTCGCGACGGACATAGACAGGGAAGCGTTGGCCGTGGCCATGCGCGGCGAATACCCAGTTGACGTCGTCGAGAAGCAGGTTCCGAGGCACATGATACCGAAGTACTTCACGAGGGTAAGCGATGAACGCTACCGCGTCTCACCGAAGGTGAAGAGGCTCGTTAAGTTCCAGCAATTCAACCTATTCAGCCCGAGGTACCCAACGGGTTTCGACGTCATATTCATCCGCAACGTGCTGATTTACATCAAGAGGGAGGCGCAGGAGGAGATATTTGCCAAGCTGTATAATTCGCTCGAAGACCACGGTTTCCTGATTCTGGGTAAAACCGAGACGATACTCGGAAACGCGGCAAAGCTGTTCAAATTGTACGACCTCGTCGCGAGGATTTATCGCAAGAACCTGGAGGTGAAGAAGCATGGCTCGGGTTTTGGTCGTAGATGACGCCGCCTTTATGCGCATGCTCCTGAAGAAGATACTGACCCAGGGCGGCCACCAGGTGGTTGGCGAGGCCAGCAACGGAAAGGAAGCAGTGGAGAAATACAAGGAGCTCAAGCCCGATATTGTAACGATGGACATAGTTATGCCAGAGATGGACGGAATAACGGCCGTCAGGGAGATTAAAAAAATCGACCCCAACGCCAAGATAATCATGATTACCGCCGTCGGACAGGAGAGCAAGGTCATGGAAGCCCTCAAGGCCGGTGCCTCTGGATACATCGTCAAGCCCTTCCAGGCCCCGAAGGTGCTTGAAGAAATCAACCGCGTACTGTCGAGTTAGGGTGAGTGATGATGCCCCTGAGCTCACCCAAGAAAAAGATTAGGGTACTCGTCGTTGATGACTCGGCATTCATGCGCAAGATACTCAGGGATATAATCAACTCCGACCCCGAGCTTGAAGTTTGCTGCGAGGCGCGGGATGGAATCGAGGCCATAAACATGGTCAAGCTCCACAAGCCGGACGTAATAACGCTCGACATTGAGATGCCCCGAATGAACGGCCTCGACGCCCTCAGGGTGATAATGAAACAAAACCCAACGCCGGTAATCATGGTGAGCGCACTCACGCAGGAGGGAGCCGAGGCAACGATAAAGGCCCTCGAGTACGGTGCCATTGACTTCATTCCCAAGCCCAGCTCCTCAATATCGCTCAGCATGAAAGAAATGAAGGACGAGATAATCGCGAAAATCAAGGAGGCGGCGAAGGTCCCGAGAAGGTTCCTTGAGCTCAAGAGGACGAGACTGCTGAGGGCCCAGAAGAGCAAGGTCAAGAGGAAAGGTGTTCCCGCGAGGATTGCGGTTGCAATGGCGGCCTCCACAGGTGGACCCCAGTCCCTCCTCAAGGTTTTCCCCAAGTTCCCAGAGCACCTCGGCGCGGCAATCCTGCTCGTCCAGCACATGCCCCCCGGCTTCACGAAGTCCTTCGCCAAGAGGCTTGACAGCGTCAGCAAGCTCAACGTGAAGGAAGCCGAGGACGGCGAGCCCATCGAGGAGGACTGGGGCTATGTAGCGCCCGGTGACTACCACATGGAGGTCGAGCTGAGGCGCGGAAAGCCCGTGATAACCCTCAACAAGAAGCCGAAGATACACGGCGTAAGGCCCGCGGCCGACCCGATGATGATTACCGCCGCAGAGGTCTTTGGTCGGAGAACCGTCGGCGTCGTCATGACGGGAATGGGACGCGATGGGGCCCAGGGAATAGTCGCCATCAAGAAGAAGGGCGGAATCACCATCGCGCAGGACAAGGAGACCTCGATAATCTACGGAATGCCAAAGGCAGCCGCCGAGACAGGCATGGTTGACTACATCGTGCCACTCGATAAAATCGCCGACACCGTTGTGATGGCAGTGAACAAGATAAAGCGGGGTGGTGGCGGTGGAAGACCTTTCACAGTACCTTGATGAGTTCCTCGCAGACGCGAGGGATAGGATAGACAGCCTCAGCAACGCCATACTCACGCTGGAGAAGATAGTCAAGGAAGGCGGCAGTGAGGAAGAGAAGAAGGCGATGATAGACCAGATTTTCCGCGACGCTCATACTCTCAAGGGTACGGCCGCGACTATGGGCTTCATGAAGCTCAGCGAAGTTGCCCACAAGATGGAAAACCTCTTCGACCTCGTCAGGAGCGGTAAGATTGAGCCAACTCCCGAACTTATAGACGTCCTCCTCGAATTCCTCGACATCATCGAGGCCATGGTTGACAACATCGAGGAGACCGGGGAGGAGGGAGACTTTGACGTTGATTCGCTCTTCGAAAAGGCCCAGAAGTTCTTCGACCAGGCAGGGGCAGGCGGCGGAAAGAAGGAAGAGGAAAAGGCAGAGAAAGAGGAGAAAACCCCCGAAGAGGGAGAAGGGGAGGAAGCCGAGGCGCCAGAAGCTCCTCCCGCCGGCAACCGCTACCTCGTGAAGGTCTACTTCCAGAAGGACGCCCCCTTGAGGGGGGTCAGAGCTTTTCTCATTCTCTCCGACCTGGAGGAGCTGGGGATTGTCCTTGAAACTAACCCGGAGAGAAAAATAATTGAGGACGGAAAGGCTGACGTTGATGTGCTCGAGTTCGTCATAGAGACCGAAGAGGACCCGGAGAAGATTAAAACAGTCGTTTCTCGGCATCCCGAGGTCGAGAAGGTCGAGGTTCAGACGCTTGGCGGCGAGACCGTTGCGAGTGGAGAGGGGGCGCAGGGAGAAGGAGGAGAAAGGAAGTACGAGGTCACGGTTTACCTCCAGAAAGACGCACCGCTCAAGGGAGTTCGCTCTTATCTCGTTCTCCAGGACCTTCAGAAGGTTGGAGTCGTTGAGAAGACCGAGCCCAACGCGATTGACATCCAGAACGGCGAGCTGATTGACGGCTACTACTTCAGGGTCATTCTGAGGACGAACCTCAAGAAGGAGGACATAGTTAAGATAATCACCAAGCACCCGGACGTTGAAAACGCCGACGTTAGGGAGATTGGGGAAGAAGCCCCGACCCAGTCCCAGCCCAAGTCCGAAAAGAAGGAGGAAAAGAAAGCGGAGAAAGCGGAAAAGAAGGAGAAGAAGGCCGCAAAGGGTCCGATAAAGACTCCGAAGGTCAAGATTTCCAAAATAATCAAGGTTGACGTCAGCCACCTCGACAGGTTAATGAACCTTGTCGGTGAGCTCGTCATCACCAAGGGAAGGCTTGAGCAGATAGCCGAGAGACTCGGCGACAGGGAGCTTTTGGAGACCCTCTCAACGCTCTCAAGGCTTCTCACAGAGTTGCAGGACGAGATAATGGAGATGCGTCTCACACCGGTCGCAGAGGTCTTCAACAAGTTCCCGAGGATGGTCCGCGAGCTCGCGAGGAAGATGGGCAAGGAAGTCGAGTTCATCATCGAGGGAGCTGACATCGAGGTTGACAGGACGATACTCGACAAGCTCGGCGACGTCCTCGTCCACCTCCTCAGGAACGCCATAGACCACGGTATTGAGCCACCTGAGGAGCGTGAGAAGCTCGGCAAGCCGAGGACGGGAAGGCTTGAGCTCATAGCAAGGCGTGAGAGGAGTCACGTCGAGATAATCGTCAGGGACGACGGAAGGGGCATAGACCCGGAGAAGATTAAGAGGAAGGCGATAGAGAAGGGCCTCATCACGCCGGAGCAGGCGGCTGAGATGAGCGACGAGGAGGCTATAAACCTAATCTTCCTGCCTGGCTTCAGCACCAAGGACCAGGTCACGGACGTTTCAGGAAGAGGAGTCGGTATGGACGTGGTCAAGGAGGTCGTCAAGAGCCTCAACGGAAGCATAGCCGTTTACAGCGAGGTCGGAAAGGGAACGACCTTCGTGCTCAAGTTGCCAGTGAGCATGGCCATCATCCAGGCGCTCC
>NZ_JAMOQU010000126.1 GCF_027063845.1 Thermococcus sp. | reverse complement strand
CAGGGAAGGAAATTCTCACGGGAACACTCTTTCTCTTCTCCTCGCTGGCCTGCCAGCTTATCAAATCCCCTTCTTCCACTTCAAGGGACCCGATGAGGCCGACGGGCCCCTCTATGATGTACTTGGCTGGTTTCTTTGGAGAGTAAACGCGCCACTTCTTTGCCCTCCTGAAATCAACCACCCTCTTCGTCGAGTCGAGCCAGATTACGTCGATGTCGCTCAGCATGAAAAGCATGTGGATTGAGGCGTTGAGCCTGCTTTCAACAGGGAGGACGAAAATGAGGGCATAACTTACGTTGCCCACGAGCATTAACCCTCTAAAGCGCTTGAAGAAAGTATCCGCGAGCTCAACGCGCCCATGCCAGACCCTGCCCTTCGTCTCGTTGATTATCATGGCTTAAGCTTGACCCTGCCCCTTAATAAGCCTTGTGAGGCGAAAAACTTTTAAATACAAAAAGTAACTAAAATATGGGGACGAAAAAAAGGAACGGGGGTGATAGGAATGGCCGAGGAGAAGAAGGTCAGGACCCTTGAACAGGTTCAGGACGAGATTAGGAGCTACCTCGGTGAAATCGAGTACCTCAGGAGCCAGGTCGGGGCAATAGACGCCACCATCGCCGACCTCAGGACCGTTGACGCCACCCTCGCCTACATCAAGGACAAGGGTAAAGGCAAGGCAATCTACATCCCGCTCGGAAGTGGGATAGCGATAAAGGGCAAGATTGAAGACCCAAACGATGTCATCATGGACGTTGGAGCTGGAATCCTCGTCGGGGCAACGGTTGACGAGGCCAGGGAGAACATCGAGAAGAGAATCAACGCTCTCATGAACCTCCGCCTGGCCCTGCTGAGGAAGATTGAGGAGGACACGAGGAAGGTCAACGAGCTCCTCAAGGAGCTCCAAGAGATGCAGCCTGAGAAGAAGGAGTGACTTCTCCTCGGCCATTCTTTTTTATTGGGGGTGAGAGCGTGGAGGCGGTGAAGGCTTACGAGCTCGAACTTGAGCTCAGGCAGATAAGGGAGCTCAGGAAGGGGATAGAGCTCAAGATGAAGGAACTCGAGTACGCAGAGGGAATCATAACGGCCACCAAGGCCGAGAGAAAGCTTTACAGGGCCTTCGCGGACCTTCTTGTGGAGATCACAAAGGACGAGGCAATCGAGCACATCGAGAGAATGCGCCTGGCTTACAAGAGGGAACTCGAAAGGCTCAGGGAGAAAGAGAAGGAGATAATGGAGAAGCTCTCAAGGCTCAGCTTCTGAGTTCCTCCGCTATCTCAAAGCCCTTCTTGAGGGCCTTGACGTTTATTTCCTCCGTTCCCCTTGGAACTGCGTCGCGGACGGCCTTCTCTATCGCTTCCCTGCTCACTATCCCTGTCACGCCGACGAGTATGCCGAGGGTTAGGATGTTCATCGTCAGGCTTAATCCGGTTGTCTCTTCGGCTATCTCGGTCAGGGGCAAAGCGATGACGTTGAGCTTCTTCTCAAACTCCTCGTCGCGGTGGGGAACGAGGTCCTTCTCGACTATTACAGTGGCACCTTCCTTCACGGTGTGGAGGTACTTGCTGTATGCCTCTTGCGAGAAGAAGACGGCGTAGTCTGGATGAAGTGTCTTGGGGTAGTCAATCGGCTCGTCGCTTATAACCACTTCAGCCCTGCTCGCACCTCCCCTCGATTCTGGCCCGTAGCTCTGGGTCTGGACCGCGTAGAGGTTCTCATAGACAGCGGCGGCCCTTCCAAGGATAACGCTCGCCAGAATGACACCCTGACCGCCGAACCCGCTGAAGAGAACTTCCTTCCTCATTGCTCCCACCCCATCATCTTCTTGGCCCTCTTTATGTACTCCTGATACTCCCTCACGAGACCTGGCCTGTCCCTGTCAACGAACTCGCCGATTACTATCTTGCCCTCAAGTTCTTCTGGCTTCATCTTCTTGGCCTTCGCGAGCGGGACGGTTATCTTCTGGTACCAGCGGATTAGCTCTGGGGAAGTCTTCATCCTGTTCCTCCTTCCAAAGCTTATCGGACAGGGGCTTAAGAACTCGACGAGAGTGAAGCCTTCTTTGCTGAGGGCCTTCTTTATGCTGTTGATTCCCTGGAGGTAATTGAAGACCGTCCATCTTGCCACGTAGTTCGCCCCCGCAGAGACCGCCAGCTGAGCGATGTCGAAGGGGTTCTCGAACTGGCCGTATGGAGCGGTAGTCCCGCGCAGGCCCTTCAGAGCGGTTGGAGCAACCTGTCCGCCCGTCATTCCGTAGGTGAAGTTGTTGATGAGGATTACCGTCACGTCGAGGTTCCTCCTGATGGCGTGGATGAGGTGGTTCCCGCCTATAGCGGCCGCGTCGCCGTCGCCCATGAAGGCGATTATCTTAAGGTTCGGATTGGCGAGCTTGATTCCCGTGGCGAAAGCAAGGGCCCTTCCGTGGGTCGTGTGTAGGCCGTCAAAGTTGACGAAGCCTGGAACGCGGGAGGAACAGCCTATTCCGCTCACCCAGACTA
>NZ_JAMOQU010000125.1 GCF_027063845.1 Thermococcus sp. | reverse complement strand
CTCATTATCGCGAGAACCTCAGGGAAGCAGGCGACTGGTCCGGCCGTAAAGAGCTTGTACTTCGGCTTCACCATCTCATAGACTTCCCTGTAAGCGTCCTCATACTGCATGTCGAAGCGGAGCTCCATTCCAATCACCTCGAAGCGTGTTGATGGAAGACGGTAAAAAGCCTTCGCTCGACAATTTCATGAAAAACCTGAAACTAAACGCACCCATCGGTTCGGCTTTCGAAAAACTTTCGGGGGCCAAACCCTTTTAAGTCAAGTGCATAACGCTCAGAAGGTGGTCTGATGGAGCGCAGAAGGCTCGCAGGGATTCTGCTCCTCATCGTCTCGGCCTTCACGGGAACGATTGCATTTCGCCTCGCAACTCCCGCCATAGCCTTCTACACGCGCGATATCCTCAGGGCGAGCATGTTCGCGGTTTCCCTCGTCTCGATGTCCTTTGTGCTTGCGAGGGCCTTCTCATCAGTCCTGGGCGGTCTCGTCCTTGAGCGGAGCAAGAAACTCGTCTACCTCGGAGCGATAGCAATGATGGGGAACGCTGTAGCTGTTCAGCTCTACCCGCTCACCTCAAGCTGGCTTCAGGTCGTTGGAATAAAGCTCCTAAACGGCTTCCTCAACGGGATAAGCTGGCCGATGGCCCAGTTCGTTTTGGCCGTAACAACACCGAAGGAGATAAGGGCGCGCGTCACTGCGGTTTATTTCTTCTTCGGGAGCATGGCGTCTCTCCTCGGCAACTACGTCTACGCCTACACGGTTGGGCTCGGTCTGGCAGGCCAGATGTGGATTTCCTCGGCGTTCTTCGTCCTGACGGGCCTTATAATGCTCCTCAGCTACTGCCTCCTCTTCGACCTGATAACGCCGAGAAAGAAGAAAACAACAGACGGTGAGAGGCCAAGCCTGAACCCGAGGAGAGTCCTAACGATTGCCTCGCTGATGGCGGTTATAGTGGCCTTCACCTCGGGCGAGATAACCTACGTCTACGTTTCGGAGGCGCTGGGGCTGAGCAAGGAGAGAACCGCCGTTCTGCTCGGCTGGACGGGGTTCCTCTCGGCGCTTCTCAGCTACTTCGTCTCGTGGCTCGCCGACGTGAGGAGTGAAGCCAAGATGGTTAAGCTCACCGCCCTTCTCGCGGGAGTATCACCGATTTTGGCTTCGATAAAGACGGCCCCTACGGTCTTTCTTGGAATTTTTCTGGCCCTCTTCGCCTTCCAGAGCTTCAGACCTATTTCGAGGAAAGTTCTGGCGAGCTACCACCGCTCATCGCTCGCGATAGGTGGGGTAAACGCGGTGCAGAACCTCTCGACCTTCATCGGGGGGATGCTCTTCGGCTTGGCTTACTCGCTCGGGGAGGTTCACCTTGGACTGACCCTCAACCTTGCCCTTCTGGCATTCCTGCCATTTTCGATAGGGCTGATAATCGAGGGAACGAGGGTCAAAGATAGTGAACGTCCAAAACTTTTATAAGGAACTCAACTCGCCTAAGTTTAGGCTCTGATTCGCGCTCATTTGGAGGTGAGATTATGGGACTCAGACCAGCGAAGATTGATAGGGACGTTGACAAGCCCGCTTACACGAGGAGGGAATACATACGCGGTGCTCCCGGACCGAAGATAACGATATTCGACATGGGCAACCTCTCGGCCGAGTTCCAGTACGAGGTCAGCCTCCACGCCGAGCAGGCTATGCAGATAAGACAGAACGCCCTCGAAGCCATTCGTATTCAGGTCAACAGGTACCTCCAGAAGAACGTCGGCAGGAGCAACTACCACTTCAAGATTCGCGTTTACCCGTTCCAGGTGCTCCGTGAGAACCCGATGGCTACCGGAAGGAAGGCCGACCGTTACGGAAACGGTATGCGCAGGCCCTTCGGAAAGCCAATTGGCCTTGCCGCCCGCGTTAGGAAGGACCAGAAGATACTCACCGTCTGGGTCAACGAGAACCACCTCAAGTTCGCCCTCGAGGCCATGAGGAGGGCCAAGATGAAGCTCCCCTACAGCGCCTACTACAGGATTTACGACAAGGACGGCAACGACGTCACCACCAAGGTTCTCTCCACGATGAAGCGCTGATTTTATGCCCTTTCTCTTCTCTTAATGTCTCTTAACCCAATAATTATTAACACCCAATAATTATTAACCATGGGGGCAAATCTTATCTGGTGAGAGGATGGTCAGCTCGGGGTTTCGAAACCTTCTCCTGAAACTCGGCCTGCCGGAGGAGAGACTTGAGGTACTCGAGGGGAAAGGCGGAATAGAAGAAGATACCTTCAAGGGAATCCGCTACGTCCGCTTCCGCGATTCGGCGAGGGGCTTCAGGAGGGGAACGGCCGTTTTTGAGGACGGGACGGTCGTTTTAGGATTTCCGCACATAAAGCGAATCGTTCAGCTCGAGAACGGTGTAAGGAGGATATTCAAGGGCAAACCCTTCTACGTCGAGGAGAAGGTTGACGGCTACAACGTCCGCGTCGTCAAAGTTAAGGACAGAATTTTAGCGCTCACCAGGGGCGGTTTCGTCTGCCCCTTCACGACCGAGAGGATTCTTGACTTCATCAACGAGGAGTTCTTCAGGGATTACCCCAACCTCATCCTCGTCGGCGAGATGGCCGGGCCGGAGAGTCCTTATCTGGTTGAGGGACCACCCTACGTAAAGGAAGACATTCAGTTCTTCCTGTTCGACATCCAGGAGAAGGGAACCGGGAGGAGCATTCCAGCAGAGGAGAGGTATAAACTCGCCGAGGAGTACGGAATTCCGCAGGTTGAGGTCTTTGGACTCTACGATAGGTCAAGGGTTGACGACCTGAGGGAGCTTGTTGATAGGCTCAGCAAGGAAAAGCGGGAAGGCGTTGTCATGAAGACGCCCGACATGAAGAGAATAGCGAAGTACGTGACGCCATACGCAAACATCAACGACATGAGAATCGGCGCGCGGATTTTCTTTGACTTGCCCGGTGGCTACTTCATGGGGAGAATAAGCCGGCTCGCCTTCTACATAGCCGAGCGGAAGGTTAGGGGCGAGGACTTTGAGAACTACGCGAAGGCACTCGGAGAGGCCCTCTTAAAGCCCCTCGTTGAGAGCATCGAAGAAGTATCGCAGGGCCACGACGTCGAGGAGACCTTCAGGGTGAGGGTGAAGAACGTAAGCACCGCCCACAGGATGGTGAGCCACTTCGAGAGGCTCGGCCTCAAAATCCACATCGAGGACATAGAGGACTTGGGGAACGGCTACTGGAGGATAACCTTCAAGAGGCTCTACCCCGACGCGACGCGGGAGATAAGGGAGCTGTGGAACGGCTTGGCCTTCGTGGACTGAGCTTTTCCCATTTTCCAGCGCTCTGGAGAGGCATAAAAGACTCGAACCCTTTTAGGAGGGTTCTTAGAGGAACCCCCAAAGAGAACTCACAAAGGAATCCACTCAAAAACTGTTCTTCAAAAAAGCATGCCCACTTTGGTGAAACGTTTCTGGAAAAAGTGTCTTTGGCGCCCGGGCCGGGATTTGAACCCGGGTCACGGGAGTGACAGTCCCGTATGATGGGCCGGGCTACACCACCCGGGCGCATGATAGTGGCCGGCGGCGTTCCCGGTTTCCCGCCCCCTCTCGGAGGGCAGTACACCCGGGAACGCAGGCGGGCTTAACTTCCGGGGTCGAAACGAGACCGGGTGTAACCCCGCCGCTATGGCCGCCGTGCCGATTCATACCTGTCGAGGCGGGTTTATAAATTTTGCGGTCGGGAAGCTTTAATAAGTCTGCATGCCTTAACGTCTCCAGGTGTGAACCATGGGACTGCTTGAGGACAAGGCCCTCGTTGAGGCGGCCCTCTTCGTTTCGGGAAGACCGCTCAGCGTCAAGGAACTTTCAAAGGCCCTCGGGATAAAATCCCTTGACTACCTCGAAAAGCTCATCGAGCTCATAGCGGCTGAGTACGCGGAGAGAAAGAGTGCCATAGAGGTCGTCAAGGTTCTGGGCGATAAGTACGTCATGCAGGTCAAGCAGGAGTACAGCCAGAGGGTTATCCACCTCATGCCGAGACCCGACCTGAGAACCGGCGAGCTGAAGACCCTCGCGCTCATTGCTTACCTCCAGCCGATAGAGCAGAGTAAAATCATAAAGCTCCGCGGAAGTCAGGCCTACGAGCACATAAAGAAGCTCATCGAGATGGGCCTAATCTACGCCGAGCCCTACGAGAGGACGAAGCTCCTCGGAACGACCCAGAAGTTTGCGGAGCTCTACGGCTTTCCCGAGAACGACCCTGTGATAATCAAGGAGGCCTTCAAGAAGGTTGTCCACGCGGAGTACAGCGACCTCATAGCTAAGCTCGAGGGTAAGACAGTGGACGATAGTGCCAAAACTGAGGAAGACAGCTCCGAAAGCGACGGAACTTCTTGAGCTCCCAGTTATCCCTTTTCTTCTATAGCGCGGAAATAATGCCCCTTCTCGCCAAAAGGAGTTCGGAGGGAAAAGTTTAAATACCCCGAGTCCCAATTACCATCAAGGTGAGTGCTATGGTAGGCCTTACAAAGGAGCAGATAATCAATCGAATCATCCGGCATCGGGGCCTCTCAAAGGAGGAAATCGAGGAGAGGATTGCCGAGCTGGCTAAAACCCACGGGATTTCCGAGCACGCCGCGGCCGTAATGCTGGCCGAAGAGCTCGGCGTCAAGCTCGAGGAAGGTGAGGAGCTCCTTCACATAGCGGACCTCGTCCCGGGAATGAGCAACGTGAACATCGTCGCGAGGGTTCTCAGGAAGTTCCCGCCGAAGGAGTATCAGAAGAGGGACGGCTCGACCGGAAGGGTTGCCAACCTCATCATCTATGACTCCACAGGTCAGGCGAGGCTCGTCCTCTGGGACAACTTCGTGAGCAAGTACTACGACGAGCTCAGCCCGGGCGACGTCATCAAGGTCATAGACCCCCTTGTCAAGGAGGGGATGCGCGGGATAGAGCTCCACGCCAACTATAGGACGAGAATCATCAAGGACCCCGAAGACCCGCGCGTCGAGGAGATACCGCCCATCGAAGAGGTCAGAACCTACAACTACAGAAGGATGAAGATTAAGGACCTCGAAGGAAACGAGCGCTTCGTCGAGCTCAGGGGAACCATAGCGAGGCTCTACCGCGTCATAACCTACGACTCCTGCCCGGAGTGCAGGAGAAAGGTTGACTACGACCCGGCGAGCGAGAGCTGGGTCTGCCCCGAGCACGGAGCAGTAAAGCCCGTCAAGATGGTCGTCCTCGACTTTGGCCTGGACGATTCGACTGGCTACATCAGGGTCACGCTCTTCGGAGACGATGCCAGCGAACTGCTCGGCGAGAGTCCAGAGGAGATAGACGAGAGGCTCAAGAAGCTCATCGAAGAGGGTCTGACGATGAGGGAAGCGGGAAGGAAGCTCGCGGAGGAAACCTACTACCCGCTCCTCGGCAGGGAGATAATCGTCAGGGGCAACGTCACGGAGGACAAGTTCCTCGGAACGCTCCTCAAGGCCAGAACCTGGGAAGAGGTCGATGAGAGGCGCGAGATAGAGCTCGCGAGAAGAGAGCTGAGGGAAGTTTTGAGGGCCTTCGGTGGTGAGTGAAATGGAGGAGATGAGGTTCAGGCGCAGAAAGCCCGCCGTCGAGAGGAAGATTGCCGAGATTATGGAAGACGATACGAGGGTTTCCCTAATCGGCAAGGCCTTCAAGGTTGACAAGCTCGACTACACCTTCTGGCTCGACGACGGGACGGGAGTTATACTCGTCGAGAGCGAGGAGAACGTCCTCCCCGAGAACGGCCAGGTCGTCAGGGTTATCGGCAGGGTCATAAGGAGCGAGGAGAGCGTTCACATCTTCGGCGAGGTCATACAGGACTTCAGCGACGCCGATTTGGAGGCACTGGAGGAGATAAGGGAGCTTGAGAGAAAGATACTCCCGAAGGTTGAGAACGTCATCAGCTTCTTCGGAGGTGAGGAGCTATGAAGAAGCGCCTTCCAGCGAGCAGGGTCTACATCAAGGACATCCTCGACGGCTACTACGTCAGGAGCGAGGGTGATTTCGAGCCGAACTACCTCATAACGCGCGACGCCAGAAAAGTCTACCGCGTCAAGGTCGTTGCCACCGTCGTCAGGGAGCCTGTGATAAGCGACGACGAGACCTACGGCAAGTTCCAGATTGACGACGGAACCGGAACCATCTGGGTTCTCGGCTTTAGGGACGACACGCGCTTCATAAGGCTCGTGAAGAAAGGAGACATAGTCCAGATAATCGGAAAGGTCGCGGAGTGGCGCGACGACAAGCAGATACTCGTGGAGGGAGTTGCGAAGGTTAGCCCGAACTTCTGGATACTCCACCGCTTTGAGACCCTCAAGGAGAAGGTCGAGCACGCAGAGAAGGCGAAGATAGCCTTCGAAATCTACGACCGCTACGGCATAACGGCCAAGGCCAAGGTCATAGCCAGGAACAAGGGCGTTGATGAGGAGCTCCTCCAGACGATAGACGAGCTATACACGATGATGCTCGAGCAGAGGGCCCTTGAAGAAGAGCTAATCGAGGAGGAAACGACCGAGGAGGCCGAGGAGTTACCGGTCAACCCGGAGCTTGAGAAGGCGAAGGAAGCTGTTATGAACCTCCTCCGCGAGAAGGGCAAGGCTTTGTCTCACAAGTTCATAGTCAAGAAGCTCTCCAAGGAGTTCGACGAGGAAATCATTGAAGAAGCTATAAGTCAACTTTTAGCGGACGGAGAAATCTACGAGCCGGAGATAGGCTTCTACGAGCCCCTGTGAAGGAGCTCCCTTCTCATTTCCCTTTCAAAGTGCCTGAAGTCGAGGTACTCTCTAACCGTCAGGTCGTAGAACTCAAGCCATTTCTCCTCGTCCCTGGTGAAGAGTAGCTTTCCGTGGAGGACCCGGTACCTGAAAGCCGGCGGTGAGTCGTTCAAAACCCTGACATCAACCGGGTATTTGAGGAGCAACTCAAGCTCCACCGCGAGCTTGAGCTCGTAGCTGAGAAAGTCCTTGACCTTCTCCGGGTCAACGTACACGGCAACGTCGATGTCCCGATAGAACTCGCCCTCAAGGAAACTACCGTGAAGGTAGGCGAATATTATCTCCTCTTTTTCCACAAGGAATTTGGTAAGGGTTTCGATGACCTCATCCTTGTTTAGATGTC
>NZ_JAMOQU010000124.1 GCF_027063845.1 Thermococcus sp. | reverse complement strand
CGGAGAACTAAATCCGGGTCAATTCCCACAGGACCACCCAAAAGGGATAAAGGGTTGCAAAGATAAAAACCCATCGTCAGTACTGCTCGCGCATCGTCCTTATCACAGGGTCGTGTATCAGCGTTGACGTTATGCTGTCCACCATGCGGAAGAACTCCTCCTTCCCACGCTCGAGGTCGAGGCTCTCAACCCTAATCAGCTCGCAGTCCTTTCCGAGTATCCACTTGCCGAGGAGAATCTTCTCCCTCCCGTCCTTCTGGAGGTCGAGCCTTATAAGGCCGTAGGGTATGTCGGCAGTCCACCAGTTGGCCTTGAAGGTCACCTTCCAGCCGGCTTCCTCAACGACCCTGGCGAGCTCGTTTAACGTTTTAGACGGACCGTATGGGGTCTTAAACGTTAAAACAGTCCAGAGCTCATCGTTTTCAAGCTCTTTAATTATCTCGTCCTTAAACTCCATATCAATCACCTCACGAGTGAAGCTATCATAAAGGCCATAACGGCAAGGAATATGCTTATTTTGAGCAGTTTTTGCGAGCGGTGAGCGGTTTCCCTGTCCTGCGAGCGGAGGATTAGGAAGGCCGAGTAGAGGATTATGGCATCAACGGGAACCATCGCAAGGTAGCTGAGACCGACGCCGGCCTTAATCGGCAGGAAGGATGCGATGACTGTCAGAACCGCGAAGAACGCCCCCACGTAGGCGGATTTCCTCTTCCCAATGACTATCGGGAGGGTTCTCGCGCCCTTGGCGAGGTCGCCTTCCACATCCTCTATGTCCTTTATTACCTCCCTTGCCACGTTAACGAGGAACGCACACAGGGCAAGGTAACCTGCGAGGCCTATCTTTCCCATTGCTATCGCGCCGTAAAGAGGTGTGGCGCCCGTCAAACCCGCAACGGCAAGGTTGCCGACGAAGGGAAGTGGCTTGAGCTTCCAGGCGTAGAGGAACATCGTGACGTAAGCTACAACCGCCAGCAGGAAGGCGTAGACGTTTATCAGGGAGGCGAGGGTTAGGCCGATGGCGAAGAGCGCCATCGCGTACCAGAAGGCCGTTTTCCTGCTCATCGCACCCCTCGGCAGGGGCCTCTCGGGGCGGTTTATCCTGTCTATCTCGTAGTCGAAGTAGTCGTTTATCGTGTTGCCGGCGGAGCAACCGAGGGTGACCACTAAGAAGACGAGCAACGCCTTTACAGGCTCTGGGAAGTGGCCCACTGCCACTATCGAACCGAGCAGGCCAACTATCCCCGCCAGGACGCAGTTGTGCGGCCTCGTTATTTCGATGAAAGCCCTCACCTCCAAACTACCACCGTCCAACCGTTATGGTTGGCCTTTAAAACCTTATGGGTTCAAAGTTCGTCTCTCCTCAGGAGACCGAGTTCCTCACCCGTTTCGAGGACACGCATTCTGCCGAAGCGGAGTTCCCTAACTTCTCCAAGTGTCTCCTCGTCGAGCGGGGTGAGCAGTTGAAGCGTTTCGGCGCTGAAGTTCACCCACTTTAGGATTCCAAGGCCGAGGCAGAGGCCGTCCCCGTCGAGGAGACCAACGAGCAGGTTGCTAAGCCTTTCGAAGTCAACCGCGTGAATCGAGCGGTAGCCCCTTGGGAAGCTTTCCTCGTCGGCCTTGACGACAGTGTAGCGCCCCTCGTTTTCCCAGCCCGCTAAAACGAGCCACCTGAAGGCCCGCGAGAGGAGGGTCTTCTCCCTCTCATTAAGGGGACGGCCGTTGAAGAGCGAAGTTCCCGTTAATGTGACCTCAGAAAGGCTGAACTCGGCGAGTCTGGCACTGGAGAAGTAGGCCTTCCACTTCTCAAACCTTATCTCTCTCCTCTCGTCCCTCGTGACGGTTCTTGCGTTCTCGCTGACGGTCAGTCTGATTATCTCTCCGTAGGGACTCAAAGCCCTCGCCAGGGATTCCAGCTCGCCGTTCCGCTCGAGGAGGACTATTAAGTCTGGCCTCACGAGCTCCGCCTTGAGGCGCTTCATCTCAAAGCCGGGCCCAGTCACGAAGCCGGTCGTGTCTATCAGAACGATTTCAGCGCTCCTCTCGGCGAGCTCAACGAGCCTCTTAACCCCAACGGCCATCTCGCCCGTGAACTGACCCGGTGAAACAGTGCCTATGAAGTAGTGGGCAACTCCCTCAAGCTCCGAAAGGCTGGAGAAGTTCTCATCCGGAAGGGCAAGGCTGACCGTTGCAGGCGGGAGGATACCCTTCTGGCCGACGTCTGAGTCAACCACCGCAACGCTCCTTCCAAGGCTGAGGAGCTCGTTGACTAAAAATGTCACAAGGGTGCTCTTTCCACTGTCTACTCCGCCAATGACCATGACCTTAACCGCATCACGGGACGAGAGCTCGGCGAGGAGTTCAAGCCTGTCCGGTGGAACGTCGCGGGTGTAGATGGCCTTGTTCATGGTCTAAGGTTTCCGCCGGGAGTTAAAAACCTTGAGTCCGGGAAACTTAGAAAAACTTATAAGATGTATCTCTCCCAGCGAGAAAATGAAAAGTTAGGTTTGACATTTATCGCGCTCAAATTGGAAAAACGGTAAGGTGAAGGCTCATGGTTGAGAGAAACACCCTCACCCCGAGACAGGTTAAGCTTTTGAGGAAGCTCTACGAGGATGGAAAGACCATAGAGGTCCACACCGTCGAGAAGACCCAGGACGAGCTTGCGAAGGAGCTCGGAATAACGAGACAAGCTTTAAGCAACCACCTCAAGGTCCTCAAGGAGCTCGGCTACATAAGGACCGGCAGGGGGTTTATCGATTTGACGGACAAGGCCCTTGAACTGCTCGGCGAGAAGAAGGGCGACGTCTTCGTCTTCGTCAAGATAGAGCCGACCAAGAGGAGGCAGGTCTACGAGGCGATAAGGAGGCTCAAGATAAAGAAAATCTACCGCGTCACCGGCGACGTTGATTTAATAATCGAGGCCGACAAGACCAAGCTCGACGAAATCCTCGAGGAGATAGCTTCCCTCGACGGAGTGAAGGAGACCAACACCCACCTCGTTCTGGAGATTCTATGAGCGGGTTTTCTTTTCCATTAACCTTCTGAGCTCGTCGAGGTTCTTCCCGAACTTGGCCGAGATTGGAACGAAGGTCTCGGGAATCTCGGAGTAGGGGACGCCGAACTTCTCGGCGAGGAAGTGAACGACCTGCTCGACGTTCTTGACCTTGTCAACCTTGTTGACGGCGACTATCGTCGGTATTTCCAGCTCCCTGAGGAACTGGTAAAACTCAACATCAATAGGAATCTCGCCCCTCTTCTCCCAGCGCTCTATAATCTCAGGCGAGGCCTTGCCGTCAACGACGAGCACGGCGAGCTCTATTTTATCGGCGTTGTCCTCGATGAAATGCACTATCTCGTCCTTTATCCTCTCCTGGACGTGCCTTGGAAGCCCGCTCATGAAACCGAAACCCGGCAAATCAACGATTTTCTTCCCGCGCCACTCGATTTCGACAGGCTTCCTCGTCACGCCGGGCCTCTTTCCTCGCCTAACTTTCTTCCCGGTGAGCCTGAATATGAGGGTGCTCTTACCAACGTTGGAGCGCCCGGCGAATATTATCATCTCTCCCCCCGGGCTGAAGTTCTTTCGGGCCTTTAAAAGGTTTGGCGGAAAGGTTAAGTATGCCAGGAGACAAAATCCAACGGTGGTGAATATGTCTGAGGAAGCGCGGGCCAACCAGCTGATAAATAAGTTCGTGATTTCCCTTATAGATGGCAAGATACTCGGCTACGTCACCGATATAAACGTCGAGGTTGAGGGCGACCAGTTCTACTTCATCCTCAAGATGAAAGAAGTAGAGAACCTTGGAAAGGGCCAGAGCATATTCACGAGCGAGAAAAAGCTCAAGATAACCCCCAACGACATCGTGAACGTTGGGCCGGACGTTATAATCCTCGGCGATGGAAAGGTTCCCCCGCTCAGGGAGATAGAGAGGCTCCACCAGATAGCGGAGGAGTACAACAACCTGATGGCCGAGCTTGAGGCCAAGGAAAAGCTCATAGAACAGCTCAAAGAGGAAAACTACCGCCTCAAAAGGGAGCTCGACGAGCTACAGCGCGAGCTGAGAAAGTTCCAGGTTATGAAGGACGACTTCGAGCACCTCAAGGAACAGCTGGTGAGGCAGGAGGGCCAGCTCGAGATGGCGAGGGAGTACATAAGGCTCCTCGAGGGTCTCAGGGGAGACATAGACAAGATTAAAGCCGACGTTGAAGCCCTAATCCAGAGACAGCTCGAAGAAGTTGTCAGAGGTATAATAGACGAGGAATTAAACGCGAGGGGGTTGAAGAAAACGAGCTTCCTTTAGCCAAAGATGCTCGACCCGAAAGCGTGCAACAGGAACTCTATCGCAACCAGTATAAGGGTCATCGCTATGACGCCCTTCGGGCTGACCTTTATTGCCTTTGTGTCCTCGTCGAAGAACCTCATCAGTCCCGCTCCGGTCGGCGGAAGTGTGGTCTTTTCCTTCGCCATGCTATCACCTGCCATTGAGTTTTCTCCATGATATTTAAGCTTCACGGTGTTTACGGTAAGGTTTTTAAACGCTCCGTTCAAGACCGCTCGGGAAAGGGCTCTGCCCAATGAATCCCGCTGATGAATGGAGGTGGGAGGAATGGCCACTTTCAAGCTCGTTATATCGAACCCGAAGACCGGTATAGCGAAGCAGGTTGAGATAACCGGTGGAGAGGCAGAAATACTCGTTGGAAAGCGCATCGGGGACGAGGTCTCGGCCAAGGAGCTTGGTCTCAACCTCAGGGAGATATTCGGCGACGAGAGCATTCCTGAGGATGCCAAGCTTAAGATAACCGGTGGAACCGACAAGGACGGCTTCCCCATGAGGCCGGACGTCCACGGCCCGAGGAGGGTTAGGATACTCCTTTCCAAGGGGCCCGGATTCAGGCCCAGGGAGAAGGGTGAGAGGAGAAAGAAGACCGTCCACGGCAACACCATAAGTCCGAACATCGTCCAGGTCAACCTTAAGATAGTTCTCTGAACTCCTTTTACTCCCATTTCTATAGCCGTTTAAATTCTCCGATTGCATGGCCATGCAACTCTTTTACTCGGGCTTCTTTCGAACAGTTCTGCGAGGAAAACTTATGTTAGAATAAATTCATACTCGAAAAAAATGAAGAAATCTTACTAATAGTAAAAGGAAAGAATTATAAGGGAAGATTGCATAGTTGACATTGCAGACAACTTTACGGAGGTGACCTTATGCGGTGGAAGTCGCTGTTCGCAGTCCTGTTGGGACTGCTGATGATTGGAGTGACGGCAGGAAGCGCGGCTGCAATACCAACAACAGAAAGCCCAATAAAGAACCCAGTTCAACCGATGATTTTTGGAGATAAAAGTGAATTGCACCTCAGCTTTGAGCCATATCTGTCTTATGTATATAAGGGAAGGATATACCTAGCATATCACTGGGAATGGGATCACACTGAGAAACTTATAGACGGACCCAATGACTACATTGTAATAACAATTCCCTGGCAAGTGTATGTTGACAACAACGGTCACATAAAATCAGGCATTGATAGTATAGAGGAAATAGAACAGGACATCAAAAATCACAATGGGCACTGGGAAGACATCTTTTATATGGAACAACCAGTTGTTGAAGTGTCTCCCTCCTCTGGATGGTCTTTGGATTCGATGGGTTTAATAACATGGTCACCAAAAAAGATAGATGGATACTGGTTTAGGTTCATGAAGATAACGATAAAAGTCGATGATGATATCTCAAGTGGCTATATATACGTTGGCGTTAGGCCAAAACCCGAGTATCAAGGGTTGCAAGTGACCACTGCAATGTATTATATTCACACGTATAGCCGTGCAAGTGCCCTTAATGCACTGGGAAGCGTTGGTGTTTCCATAGTTTTCCCGGAGAATATTGCCCTCTTGGGAACAACTGGGACTAAAATATTGTCGGGGATAGTGTCTTGGGCTATCGGCGATATTATCAGTGGGCATTCTTCGGTTAAAGGCTGGGAGAAGTCAACTACTGGAGACGCAGTACTTTCGTACGACGCGTATTTCGAGAGAACCGATCCTCCAAGTGGCCCTGGCTGCTTCAAAGGTATATGCCCCACATCCTATTCAAACAGCAACAACAAGTAAATTTTTATTTTTTCTCTACCCTTACACAAATTATAGAGGGATTCCCATGTTTGCTAACAACTGGAAAAAGTTTGTGTATAATTTCCTCACGCGCCTAGTTGGGGCTGAGATTTTGGTCGTTATTTTCGGGAAGTATGAGGTGGAGTTGGGTGTAAAGTTTGGCATACTCTGGCTAATCGCGATGACCCCAATAATCCTTCACATCTACCGAGAGGAGTGGAAAACGTTATCAAAGGTTTACCCCAAAGAGAAAGCCGAGGGAGTGGCTGACAACCTCTTGGTTTCCCGCTACATGATAGGCGTTATACCGATAACGGCCTCTCTTTTTGGACGCTGGTCAGATGGCAACCTTGCAATCTTAGGACTGCTGGGGTTGATATTTGCACTGATAGCGGCCAAGCTCCTTACAGAGGCAGGCTATCCCCTTAGCGATGATGAAAAGGCGAATCTCCTACAGAGAAAAGTTGCTACGGAGCACGATGCTCCCTGAGTCAGTTGCTTGTTTACTCAGGATTCCCACCAAAAGGACAACCGAGACGCAATCAACCAAAACCGCAGGGGAGAACGATGAAGAAACCTTAATAAGCGCCACTTCTTCTACCCCTTAGGGGTGAGAGAAGATGGCCAAGAAGTTTAGGCAGGCCGAGGTTAACATAGGAATGGTAGGTCACGTTGACCACGGTAAGACGACGCTCACCAAGGCTCTAACCGGAATATGGACCGACACGCACAGCGAGGAGCTCAGGAGAGGAATCACGATAAAGATAGGCTTCGCGGACGCGGAGATAAGGAAGTGCCCGAAGTGCGGGCGTTACTCCACTTCCCCGGTCTGCCCGTACTGTGGCGCCGAGACCGAGTTTGAAAGGCGCGTTTCCTTCATAGACGCACCGGGTCACGAGGCGCTGATGACGACGATGCTCGCTGGCGCCTCGCTCATGGACGGTGCCGTTCTCGTCGTCGCTGCCAACGAGGGAGTCATGCCCCAGACAAGGGAGCACCTGATGGCTTTGCAGATAGTCGGCAACAGGAACATCGTTATAGCGCTCAACAAGATTGAGCTCGTTGATAGAGAGACTGTTATGAAGCGCTACCAGGAGATTAAGGAGTTCGTAGCTGGAACCGTGGCGGAAAACGCCCCGATAATCCCGATTTCGGCACTTCACGGCGCGAACGTTGACGTTCTCCTCGCGGCAATAGAGAAGTTCATTCCAACGCCGAAGCGCGACCCGAACAAGCCACCCAAGATGCTCGTCCTGAGGAGCTTCGACGTAAACAAGCCCGGAACTCCGCCGGAGAAGCTCATCGGCGGTGTCATCGGCGGTTCGATAGTTCAGGGCAAGCTCAAGGTTGGCGACGAGATAGAGATTCGTCCGGGCGTTCCCTACGAGGAGCACGGCAGGATTAAGTACGAGCCGATAACGACAGAGATTGTCTCGCTCCAGGCAGGTGGAAGGTTCGTCGAGGA
>NZ_JAMOQU010000123.1 GCF_027063845.1 Thermococcus sp. | reverse complement strand
TACCCATGGTTTGAAAACGAGTTCCTGCCAGCGCTCAGGGAGTTCGCGGAAGAGAGCGACTTCATAGAGTTCTACGAGGGCCACATGGACTACTACAACGAAGACCTCAGAATCTACGAGAACGCCCGTAAAATGCTCCCTCCCGATGAGTTCATGGCCGAGAACGCAGGGGTTCAGGGAGTTACCTACGAGTTCCTTCACCCCTATCTCGTCGCTATACACGGCCACAGCTTCAGTCCGACCCTCAACGGTACAAAAATTTGGGGAGCTGGCGGGATGCTTCCCCTCGTCAGGAGGACACCCCAGAGAACGCTCTGGAGCTACAAAACTGCGAGGGACACGATGTTCGGGCTTCCGCTGAACCGGGAATACATAGTGAGCACGGGGCTCGACGAGCTCCTCTACCTCGGCTTCATTTACCACGAGCTCGGCCATGACATCACCGTTCCGGCAATCAACTCATACGGGAATCTAACCAGCCTTGCCTACTTCGTTGATGCGATACGGACCGATATGCCATATTTAGCGCGTTACGATATGCACTTCTGGAGCAGAACGGGGATGCTCTACGAGGGCTTCGCCGATGCGTGGGAGGACTACGCGATAGGCCAGATAAACGAGAACTACACGCTCCTGGCAATCAACATGCAGAAAGCCTGGGGTGAGTTCTGGATTGGGTGGCTTCTCAACAGGACCGCCTACTATTCAGAGCTGAGCCGGAGAACGGGAAGACCATTCTCGGACTATGTCTGGAGCATCCTTGATGAGATGAGGAATTTCGCGTCGCCGGAAAACGTCAGTGCGGTTTACTCCCGCGAGGTTCCGGTCACACCGCTGAGGGCCTTTGACAGGGGTGCGGAGCTGGGAAGGGTCGTTATCATCTACGGAACGGCCAACCCAGACCCAGCGGGTACGGAGAAGGATAAGGAGACGGCCGAGGAGATAGCGGAGAACCTTGAGAAGTTCTACTCCCAGTGGGTTGAGCCCGTGGAGGTCGTGGTGAAAGCGGACGTTAACGTCACGGACGCTGACCTGCGGGGAGTCATCGTCCTCGTCGGAGGTCCGGTGTCGAACCGGCTTGTGAGGGAGCTCGATAGCAAGTTCCCGCTTCGCTTTGAGACGGTCAACGGAACGTGGGTGTTGACCCACACCGAGAACGTCACGAGCTTCGTTCTCCTCGACGAGAAGAGCCCTTGGAAAAAGGTTTACGGAAACGTGAGCGTCGCCGTTGGGAACCTCGGAAACGTCGCCAACGCGAGCGTTCTCATGGCGATTCGGAACCCCTACAACGAGAGCAACTACCTCGTCTGGGTTGCTGGCGAGAACAGGAACCTGACGGCGCTCTTCACGAACCCGACCTACTACTTGAGCAGTTACGAAATCTACACGGGAAAAGAAGTGGAGATGGGCTTCTACGTTCAGTCGGCCTCTTCCTGACTTTTCTTTTCTCTGAGTCCGTTGCTCTTTATGTGGGGCTTGCCGATGGCTATGGTGAAGCCCTTGAAGCTGTCGTCCTTCCTGTTGAACTCAATGGCCAGAGGAAGGCCGTTGTCCTCGTTGAAAACTATCCGAACGATTCTCGCCCGCGAGTGGTCGCTGAGGTAGTCCTCCTTCAGGCTCTCGTAGCCGTCGATAACGCGGTCGATGCTCTCGCTGTGCATATCGTAGATTTCCCGCGCGTAGACGCTGTGGTTCTTGATTTCCCTGACCTTCTTCTCCCTATCCAAGGTACCACACCCTCAGGCTTTGCGCCACTTCCCGTCGCGGAACTTAAAAACCTTCCTGCACTCGGCCATCCTGAGGGCTTCCTCGAGCCTGCCCTTTGGAACCTCCATGCCGTGGAGCTCCCTGAAGAGCTCGACTATCTCGTCGGTGCTCACCGCTTCTTTCTCCTCAAGGATGTTGCCGACGAGGTTAATCATGTCCTCCACGAAGTTCCAGGGGAAGACTATCCAGGCCCAGTCTATTTCCTCGCCGAAGTAGTCGGGCTTGAAGCGCGAGCCCTTGATTGTGAGGAGCGTGGCGGTCCTTATCTCGGCCGGATTCTGGCTCTCGACGTAGTTCTTGGCGAGGGTTAAGCTCTCCCCTGTGTCGCTGATGTCGTCCACGATGAGGACCTTCTTGCCCTCGAGGTTGTAGTTGCTACCGTACTTGAGCTTGGCCTTGCCGTCAGGAGTTGCCGTTACTCCCCAGTGCTCGACCTTCAGGCTGACCAGGTCCTTGACGCCGAGGTAGTCGCAGTAGAGCCTCGCCGGAACCCAGCCACCGCGGGCGAGGCCGACTATAACGTCCGGTCTCCAGCCGTCTTCCAGAACCTTCCAGGCCCCTTCCTTGGCCCACCTTTCAATGTCCTCCCAAGAAGCGAGATACGCCGGAAACTTCTTCATTGGATTTCCCTTAACGGAGCAAAAACAACCTTTTATTTAAGGTTTTTGGCTGGGATTTTGACGGGTGCGTGTTTAAAGTCACGAATGACGCGTGGCAAGCAACTTCCGGCATCAACACCCCGACGTTTCCCACTTCATGAAATTTGGTTTACCCTGTCGAATTTTGCCCTGTTCTTGCTTGGCAGGGGTTTGAAAAATCGAAAATAGGGGTTAAATGTTTTGTAACGATTCGTGACAGCAAACTGTTAATAACATGACGAAATTTTTTGAAGGGGTTAAGTAAATCCCCGAGATAGCCCTATTGGTTGAAAGCGTGCCAAAAATCGATTAATTTTTAAAAACATCTTGTAGCTGGATTTAAACCCGTTTTAAATGGCTTTGGAGCCTCTGGAAACGGCCAGCACATCAGGGCATTAGCAGGGTTTTCCAGAAAGGCTTAAATATTCCGGCGTTCTTATTTCTCCACTGGACGAAAGGGCGAGTTTCACGCCCTGTTGCAATAAGACTCGAAAAAGACCTAAAAGAAGATTAAAAAGCTCAGAAGAGCCACTGGTTCTCAATGCACTCGTCACACGGCGGCTTCTCGCCGGCTATCGCCTTGAACTTCTTGTATATACACTCAGGCAGGCCGAGGGGACAGCGGTCCGGGTACTGACCGGGCCTGACCTTGGTCGGGTCGAGCTTTATCTTAATGTAGGCCTCGTACTCCTCGACCTTCTTCCAGGGCAGAACCTTCGCCCCGTAAATCACGAGCCCGTCGTAAATCTTCGCGTAGTCTCCGATGACGGCGTTCTCCTTGATGATTACGTCCCTGCCAACGACGACGCCCTCGCCGAGTATCGTGTCCTTCAGCTCGGCGCGCTCCTTGATTATATCGTTTCCTATGAGGACAGAGCGCTTGATGTAAGCTTTGTTCTCTATCACGGTGTTTGGACCGATGTAGGAGTAGGCCTTAATCTTGACGCCGTGCCCTATCTTGACACCTTCATCGATGTAAACCGGCCCCTGAATCTCAACGTCTTCCGGAACCTCCGCGCTCTCGGCTATGTGGAAGTAGCCGTTCTCCCTCGCCATCTCGTCGAGCGCTATCTGGTGGGCGTAGAAGAAGTCTTCAGGGGTTCCGAGGTCGACCCAGTAGGTTCCCTTCGGCATTCTGTGGGCGTAAACCTGACCGCGCTCGACGAACCTCGGAAGAACTTCGCGCTCAAAGTAGACCTCCTTGCCCTTCGGAATCTCCGCGAGAACCTGCTTGTTTACGACGTAAATTCCCGCATCAACGAGGTTGCTCTTGGGCCTCTTGGGCTTCTCCTCGAAGTGGAGCACCTTCCCTCCCTCGTCCATCTCGAGGACTCCGAAGCGCTCTGGGTCGTAGACCTTGGTTGCCGCGACAGTTATCAGCCCGTCGTTCTCCTCGTGGGCCTTTATGAGCTCGCGGTAGTCGAAGTTCGTGAAGACGTCGCCGTAAATCACGAGGAAGTCATCACTAACGTACTCCTCAACGTTCTTGAGGGCGCCACCTGTCTCCAGAGGCATGGGGTCGTTGACGAAGCGGATTTCCTTGGGGTAGTCGGACATCTTCTCGTCTATGAACTCCCTTATCTCGCCCCTCATGTAGTGGACGGAGAGAATTATCTCGTCTATTTCGGGAACTTTCTCGAGCGCTTCAAGGATGTACTGAAGGTTTGGCTTCCCGAGGACGGGAATCATCGGCTTTGGCCTCGTTGATGAGAGTGGCCTGAGTCTCGTTCCAAAACCGCCTGCAAGGATGACAGCTTTCATGGCACTCACCGTTTAAGCCTACTATCGGCACTCTTATATATTTTACGGCTATAAAATATATTACCGAGGGTGAAACGTTTAACCGGCGGTGACTACTTGCAAAAATTTGACATGAATGCGGCAAAAACCCTGACAATCGCAAAAACGGATGTATTTTACGGGGCTGAGCTGAGCTTCCCTATCAAATTCAGAAGTTATGAAGGACGTGAAAACAAAATGAAGAAAAGTGTTCATAAATACTCCTATCTGTCCACACCAAAGCTTAGCTTAAGCACCTTCACCCTCGGCACGAGGCACTTCCCGTAGCAGACCTTCCTGAGCGGGCAAGTCTCGCAGGCGGGCCCCTGGTCAATCTCCTCAATGTAGCCGAGGCTCTTGAGGAGCTCTATGATTCCCTCGACTTCCTCGACCGTAGTTCCAAGCTCCTCGGCAATCTCCTGCGGAAACCGCCTGCCCTCGTTGATGAGCCTCAGCACTTCCTCCATCTTGCCCATCTTCACAACCCCATCGCCGTTCCAACGTGCCATATCAGGATTCCGAGAAGCGAGGCAACGGTTATCATGTACACCGTGACCGCGAGCGCCCACTTCCAGTTGCTCTCCGCCCTTACAGCACCTATGGTGGCTATGCACGGGACGTAGAGCGTGGTAACGACCGCCAGAACGAAGCCCTGCAGGGGGCTCATGGCACTCATCATAGCCTTCTTGAGGGCATCTCCCGTCAGGCCCCCATAGAGGATGCTGTAGGTTGAGATGACGTTCTCCTTGGCAATTATTCCAAAGATTAAGCTAACGCCCGCCTTCCAGTCGAGCCCCATGAGGTTGAGATAGGGCGCGACGAGGTGGCCGAGTCTCTCGGCGTAGCTCTTCCCGGTTCCCATAGGTACCGGGTAGTTGCTGAGGTACCATATGATTATCGAGCCAACGAGGATTACCGTTCCTGCCTTCTGGACGAACTCCTTGCTCCTCTCCCACGAGTGCAGGAGCAGGCTCTTCCAGCTTGGAAGGAGGAACTCTGGGAGCTCGATGACGAACGGGCTCTCCTCGCCCGAGACGAACCTGCTAACGAGCTTGGCGGAGAGTAACGCCACCGCGAATGCGAGCAGATAGATTGCCAGAGCGACGAGGGCGTCTCCGCCAAAGAACGCCCCGACGAGGAAGCTGATGACGCTCAAGCGGGCGGAGCAGGGGATGAACGGATTGACAAACATGGCAACGAGCCTGTCCTTCTCCTCGTCGAGCGTCCTCGTGGCCATAACAGCAGGGACATTACAGCCGAGGCCGAGGATGAGGGGTATTATCGCCTTTCCAGGCAGGCCGAACTTCCTGAGGATGCCTTCCATGAGCACCGCTACCCTCGCCATGTAGCCGAGGTCTTCGAGGAAGGACAGCGCGAGGAACAGAAGGAAGACAAGCGGGAAGAAGCTCAACACCGAACCTACTCCTCCGATTACGCCGTCCACGAGGAGACCGCGCAGGGTCTCGTTCGCTATGTGGGGAGCGACCCACTCGCCGAACCTGCCGAAGGCATCGTCCAGAATCCCCTGAAGGGGCATTCCAAAGGCGAAGACGAACTTGAAGACGAGGTAGAAGACGAAGGCCATCGCTATGAAGCCGTAAACCGGGTGGACGAGGATTCTGTCGAGCTGGTCTGTGAGCGTCTCCTTTGCCTTCCCATAGCCCATGAACTCATGAGTAAGGCCGTCTATAAACTCGTACTTCTGGCCGGCTATGATTAGGTCCATCGCCCGCCCGTAGCGCTCTTCGGCCTCGCCTATGTGGGTCATTATCTCCTTCAGCTTCTCCTCGCCAAGGTGTCTAAGAACGAGCTTCATGACCTCGTCGTCGCGCTGGAGGAGCTTTATCGCCAGCCAGCGAAGGGGATAGCGGTCGGCCAGCTCGGTTCCCGCGAGGCACTTGGAGATGTGCTCGATTTCCCTCTCGACCTCGGGGTCATAGCGCGGTAAAACGGGGTTCGTCTTTATCATCCCGTGCGCCATCTCCCAGATTTTCTCCTTGAGCTCTTCGATTCCGGCCCCTTCCTTCGCGTTGAGCGGGACGACCGGGACGCCGAGGGCTTTTGACATTTTAACGGGGTCTATCTTTATGCCCTTCTTCTCAGCAAGGTCAACCTTGTTGAGGGCTATGATTACGTTCTTCAGCCCCATCTCAAAGATTTCCATCGTCAGGTAGAGGTTCCTCAGAACGGCGGTGGCATCAACGACGTCCACAACGACATCGGGGTTCCCGTTGAGGAGGAAGTTCCTCGCCACGAGCTCGTCAACTGAGTGGGCTGTGAGCGAGTAGGTTCCGGGCAAATCAACGACGAGAAACCGCTCCCCCTTATGTTCAAAAACACCCTCCTTCTTCTCGACGGTGACGCCGGGCCAGTTGCCGACGTGCTGACGCATACCCGTTAGGGCGTTGAATATCGTCGTCTTGCCCACGTTCGGGTTTCCGGCCAGGGCGACAACCCTCATCGCCATGCTACCACCTCAGAGCTTCCTCACAAAGACCCTCGATGCCATCCCCTTGCCGAGCGCCAATCTCGTCCCGCCTACCTCGATTATAACTGGTCCCCTAGGATAGTTCTCAAGAACCCTGACGACAGCTCCTGGAGCCAGACCCATAGCGTAGAGCCTGCTCCTAAAGTTGGGCCCCCCACGCAGGTCAACGACAACACCCCTTTCCCCCGGCACCAGTGAGAGTAAAGGCACAATCATGTTCATCACCGTTAGGTTTTCCTAATTCCATCTCAATGTCGCCGAGCCCCTTAATAAATCTTTGGTGGGCCTAACAAAACTCAGGAGTTCGAATTCAGACCGAGGAAGTTGGAAAACCGTCCCGACTTTTGTTCACCGTAGCGAAGGTATTTATAGGGGCGCCGATAGAGAAGAATGGAGGGGGTATTACCATGGGTGAGGAGATTGGAAAGACATCCCTCGGGATGGATGAGAACTTGGAGGGGTTGCTTGCCTACCTACTTGGGTGGCTTACAGGGATAGTGTTACTTCTCCTGGAGAAGGAAAGCTACTTCGTCCGCTTCCATGCGATGCAGTCAACTGTGATGTTCCTGTTCTTCACGGTGGCGATTAAGGTTTTCGAGTTCATACCGATTATCGGCTGGCTCATGGCGTACTTGCTGTCCCTCGTTGCCATCATAGCCGGGATTGTGGGCATGGTCAAGGCCTATCAGGGCGAGCTCTACAAGTTCCCGGTTTTCGGCGACCTCGCCGAGCAGTGGGTTGAAAAAGTCAACCTATAAGGCTCAGGTTTTTAAGTTCTCCCTCTACGTTTTTTCCATGCTTGAGGATGTCGTTGAGGAAATCCGGGAGTTCTCCAGGAAGTCCGGCGTTCATCGCAAGAAGGTTCTCGTCCTCTTCTCCGGCGGAAAGGACAGCTCGCTCGTCCTTTACCTGCTCAAGAAAGCGGGTCTCGACGTTTCCGCTTTGACGTTCTTCCACCGCTGGAGCTGGCGCGAGACACTAAGGTGGGCGATGAAATTTACCCGAAACCTGGGTGTCGAACACTACCTCGTCGACATTACCGATGGACTGCTCCGGGAAGCCGTTGGCAGGAAGGGGCCCGTTTGCATTCACTGCAAGAGGGTTATGTTATGGAACGCCAAGTGGTTCGCCATCAACAACGGCTTTGACGTCTTAGCGAAGGGCGACAACGCCAACGACAAGATAATAGGAGCCCTCCTCGACCAGTGTGAGACGGACATAAGGCTCTGCGAGATTCCAAGGATAGGCGTTCCCTTCTTCCGCCCCCTGATTAAATACCCCGCCGAGGTTGTTGAACGGCTCGCCGAGGAGGCCGGAATAAGGCCATACCGCATGTACGAGCACGCAAGGAGGAGGCAGTGGCGCGAGGGCTGTCCGTTGCAGTACATAGACCGCGAGAAAATCGTCACGGAAGAGCTGATGGACTTAGCATATCGGGTGAATTACGAGGTCAGCAGAATCGCGAGGAGGCGGAAGGTCAGGGTAAGCGTCCGCGTGCCGAGCTTTGAGATAATGGCCTGGAACGCCGACGGAGAGACACTCGGAGAGGTAAGAGTAGTTATAAAGCAGTTCCGGGGTGATTCCAATGCTTCCGTTCGGAAAGCTGAGGAACGACGTTCTTCGTGAGGTGGTCTTTCCAAACCTCGGCGTCGATGATGCCAATGTAGTATATGGGCCGAGGGAGGGTTTTGACTCGGCGGTTCTCGAGTACGACGATGAGAACTATCTCATAATCGCCACCGACCCGACGCTCGGCGTTCCCGCTGAGACCTTCGGCTTCTTCACCTACCACTTTGCATCGAGCGATGTCGCGGTTTTTGGGGCGAGGCCGAAGTGGCTCGTGGTTGATTTGCTCCTTCCGCCGGGAACGAGGAAGGAATTTCTTCGAAAAGCGATGGAAGACCTCAGCAGGGAGTGCGAGCGGTATAAAACGGCGATAATCGGCGGGCACACCGGAGTTTATCCCCCGATTTCTGAGCCAACCGCAACCACAACGGCGATGGGGCTCGTGAGGAAGGAGGAGCTCAAACTTCCCATCGCGAGGCCGGGAGACAGGATAATCGTTACCGACAAAGTTGCCCTTGAGTTCGCAGTCTCCTCGGCATATTTCCGGGCTGAAGAACTGAGAAGAGTCCTTACTCCTAAGGAGATAGCAAAGCTACGCTCGCTCTACAGGCTTGAAACTGTCCTTCCAGATGCTCTGATAGCGAAGCCCTTCGTCAGGGGGATGCACGACGCTACCGAGGGCGGACTAACGGCGCTCCACGAGATTGCCGACAACTCGGGAGTCGGCTTCAGGGTCTACGCCGAGAGGCTCGAGCTGAACTCCCTCGTGAAAAGGGTTCTCGAGTTCTATAAGCTGGA
Source organism: Thermococcus sp. (assembly GCF_027063845.1). Taxonomy (GTDB): domain Archaea; phylum Methanobacteriota_B; class Thermococci; order Thermococcales; family Thermococcaceae; genus Thermococcus. The sequence goes on along the minus strand of NZ_JAMOQU010000123.1, from coordinate 6,095 downwards.
ACCATGGGGCGTCTCCTCAACGGGAACGCTGATAGCGATAACACCTCCGGAGAACGCCTATTCCCTGATTGCAGAATTACATAAAAATGGAATTAAGGCCTTCGAGCTCGGCGAGTTCACGGAGGAGAAAGAGAGAATTCTCGTTGAGGGTAGCGATGAGAGGCCCTTCCCGGAGTTCGAGGGGGACCCCTACGTAGAGCTCTATGGCAGGAGGTAAGATACAAGCCCGAAGTGGAAGAAGAGGCCGAGAACGCGATAAAGCTCGCCGAACTCGCTCTCTCATTTGTGCGCTCCAGGCTCACTTCACCCTGAACCTCAGCAGAGCCGCGAGACCGCCTAGAGCCTTCAACTTCTCACCACCCTCGTGCTCCGAGCTGACGATGACCACTTCGCCCCTCGAATAGCGCACCGCGTCCATGAGTTCTTCAACCTTCCCCCTTAGGTCGCTCTTCAAAAGCTCGTCGAGAACCAAAAGCGTCTCAACGGCCCCGTAGTTCACCGCTTCCTCCACTTCCCTGAGGCCATAGGTGGCTAACCCTGTGTTCCTCGCGATGTTCTCAAGGACCTTCTCAACGAGCTGGACTTCCTTGGCAACCCTGTTCTCGTGGTAAACTCTATCAACGGTTCCTCGCTTGATGACCTCGTAGATGCCCGTCCTTCCGGTTACGCTTGTATCTTCGATGACTACCTTCTTGGCCAGCTCGGGATAGTTCTCGCGCAGGAACTTGTGGAAGTCCTCCTTGACGAAGCCCGGACCTGCTACAATCGCCTTTTCGATTTTCTCCCTCTCCATGAGCTCGGCCATCGTCTTAGCCAAGTCGTGGAAGAACTTCTTTTCCTCGCTTTCGCGGTCTGTGTTGTAGCGCTTTCCGCCGAGGTTCCGCCTTATGCTCGCTACCATCTCGACGCCGTATTCGCGGACGAGGGCTATATCTGCCTCGCCGTCGTCTATCACCACAATCATGACCTTGGCCCGTTTCGACGCTTCAATCGCCTCCCTGAGGCGCTCTATGTGGTGCTCCTTCCAGCGGGGCTTCTGGATTGTTACGACGGTTCCTTCCTCAATCGTTATCGTGTGGTACTTGCCGAGGGGAACATCTTCTCTACTCGCGTAGACTATCGGCCCTGTAACGCGAACCTGGTTCGCAAAGCGGTGAAAGTTTATCTTCTCGGCTTTAACGCCAAGGTAAACCGGAATGACCTCAACCTTCTCGGCCCTCAGCGAGTCCGTTCTCTGGGCCTGCTTCCTGAGGGTTTTAGCGTAAACTATATCCCCGGGGTCTATGACGTGGTAGAGGTGCCAAAGGTCATCTAAAGTTTCGGCCTTTACCTTCACTATGCCCTCCTTGGGCTTCTCTTCGAGTATCTGCACCCTCTCACCCCTAACGAACTTGGGGGGAAGGATTTAAAGGTTACCAGCCCTCCTCGAACCGAACTCCCCTCGACTCCATGAAGGCCTTCGCGCGCTCTATCTCCTCCTCGCTTTCGCCGAAGAGGATTATCCCAATGTACTTCCCGAAGCCCTTCGGCGAGGAGTGGATTCTAACGTTAAAGCGCTCCAGCGTCTCGTTGAGTATCGGCGCGAGCTTGCTCTCGTCTGTTATCTCCGCCAGTAGCTTCCTCTGGACAAACTTCTTCTTTCCGAGCCTTGGGAGGACCTCCTTCTCAAGCATCGCCTTCATCTCACGTGGCATCCCGGGGAGGACGAATATCTTAACACCCTCGTGCTCGATGTACGCTCCCGGCGCAGCGCCTTCGGTGTTCTCCAGCGGTTCCGCGCCCTCCGGCAGGTAGGCCATCTTTCTTCTCGCCTCGTTGAGCTCCGGGTCGTCTATGAGGCCTTTATCGTAAAGCTCGCGGTAAAACGCTTTAATCCTCTCAAGGCATCCCTCGCAGAGAACGAGCTTCCTGTTGAGGGCTTCCGCTACGGCAAGCATCGTAACGTCGTCGTGGGTCGGGCCGAGACCGCCGGAAATCACGAGGACCTCAGGTTTTCTCCCGAGGATTTCCCTGAGGACGGTCTTTATCTCCTCCACGTCGTCTCCCACAGTCGTCTTTCTCCGCACCCAGTAGCCCCTCTCGGTGAGCTTCTTTGCTATGAAGGCCGAGTTGCTGTCAACGGTGTTCCCTGTGAGAAGCTCGTCGCCTATTGTGAGTATCTCCGCGAACATCCCCCACCACCGGAGATGTTTAGGCATGAGCCCTTATAACGCCCGCGGAAGAATTTTGCAGGGGAATGTCAAAACTGCCACTTCTCGAAGTGCTTTTCACCACGAGTGAAAACAAGGTTTAAGTATTTTATCGCTGTAAAACTCCCGGTGGTTGCCATGGTCAGGGTTAAGGTCGGAATCAACGGCTACGGCACGATAGGAAAGCGTGTCGCCTATGCCGTAACCAAACAGGACGATATGAAGCTCATCGGCGTAACCAAGACCAAGCCAGACTTCGAGGCCTACCGCGCGAGGGAACTTGGAATCCCGGTTTATGCCGCGAGCGAGGAGTTCCTGCCGAGGTTTGAAAAGGCCGGCTTTGAAGTCGCCGGAACGCTGAACGACCTCCTCAGTGAGGTTGACGTAATCGTTGACGCAACTCCCGGGGGAATGGGGGCGAAGAACAAGGCCCTCTACGAGAAGGCCGGCGTTAAAGCCGTCTTCCAGGGTGGTGAGAAGGCGAACGTTGCCGAGGTTTCCTTCGTGGCCCAGGCCAACTACGAGAAGGCCTTGGGAAAGGACTACGTCCGTGTCGTCTCCTGCAACACGACGGGTTTAACCAGAACGCTGAGCGCGATTCAGGAGTACATTGACTACGTTTACGCGGTCATGATTAGAAGGGCGGCCGACCCCAACGACACGAAGCGCGGTCCAATAAACGCCATAACGCCGAGCGTTACGGTGCCCTCGCACCACGGGCCGGACGTCCAGACGGTTATACCGATTAACATTGAGACGAGCGCCTTCGTCGTTCCGACGACGCTCATGCACGTTCACAGCGTAATGGTCGAGCTGAAGAAACCTGTCGAGGCTAAGGATATCATTGATATATTCGAGAACACCACACGCGTTCTGCTCTTCGAGAAGGAGAAGGGCTTCGACAGCACTGCCCAGCTCATAGAGTTTGCCCGCGACCTGCACCGCGAGTGGAACAACCTCTACGAGATTGCAGTCTGGAAGGAGAGCATCAGCGTCCGCGGAAACAGGCTGTTCTACATTCAGGCCGTCCACCAGGAGAGCGATGTCGTTCCCGAGAACATCGACGCGATAAGGGCCATGTTCGAGCTCGCCGACAAGTGGGAGAGCATAAAGAAGACGAACAAGAGCCTGGGGATTTTGAAGTGATTACAGCCCCAGCCTTTTCTTTACCTCTTCCGCGCTCAGCCTGACCAGCAAATCCTTCTCCCTGCTCGTCTCCCCGCGAACCAGTTCGACCTCGGCTCCTAAAACCTTCGAGAGGAACTTAACAAGCTCCTTGTTCGCCTTTCCTCCAACAGGTGGAGCTTTCACCTTGACCTTCAATCTTCCACGCCACTCGTCGATTTCCTCAATCTCGTTCTTCTTTGCCTTGGGCTGGACGTAAACGAGAAGGAGCGTTCCCTCTTTCGTTTCCTTCAGGAACTTCGCACTCATCCTCAATCCCTCCATTCGTACTCCCACACGATTTCGGGCGGGAACTCCTTCCGTTTAATCTTTTCGAGGATTTCCCTCGCAACGCGGTAGGCGAAGTCGAAGGTTTCCTTGTCAATCAGCCCATAGTTGAGGGCCATCTCGAGTTCGTCCTCGTCGAGGAGGAAAGCCCTTCCATCGGGAAAGATGAAGATGTCGAGGAAGAGGTCGAGCATCTCTAAGGTGTTCCCCTCGCGCTTCGTGCATGCTAAGACATCAACGTAGAGCCCCACAAAGTTGCCCCGCTCATCGTAGACCTTCAAGATGTCGTAGTTCTTTCCGATGAAGGCAAAGTAGAGCATGGTGTAGCCGTTTTTAATAACCTCTACACCGTTCACCCTCAGCGGGGTGAGCATTCCCTCAAAGCGAGCCTTGGCAACGATTACATCTCCTAAATCTTCTACAACCTCATCATCCCGTTCGAGAACCCTGTTTGGAATGCGGCGGTAGACGAGGTGGATTTTCATGGGAAACACCAGCAAAAAGAGTAGTTGAAAAAGCGGGGATAGCACTTCACTCCCCGAAAATCAGCTCCCTGAGCTTTGACGGTAGCTCCTCGATGCTAACCCTCACCTGCTCCCTCGTGTCGCGGTCGCGAATCGTTACCGTGTTGTCCTCGGGCGTCTGGTTGTCGATGGTCACGCAGTAGGGCGTTCCAATCTCGTCGTAGCGCATGTAGCGCCTTCCGATTGTATCTTTCTCGTCGTAGACGACTATGAAGCCCGCTTTCTGGAGCTTCCTGAAGAGGTCGTAGGCTATACTTTTGAGCGGTTCTTTGGCCACGAGCGGGAGAACGGCAACCTCAATCGGCGCCATGTCCTTCTTGAGCTTGAGATACGTTCTGTCCTCCTCGATGACGAGGCTGTTCTCAAGGAGCAGGTAGAATGGCCTGTCTATGCCGAAACTCGGCTCGAGGACGTGCGGAACTATTTTCTCGCCGGTAATTTTCTCCTCGACTTCCCTTATTATGAAGTCGTCCTTCTCAAGCTCGTAGCCCTCTATCGTGATTTTGCCCTCTTTCCCAAGGATTTCGACCAGCTCACGCTTCTTCTCCTCGTCCCAGCCTTTGATGAGCTCGTTTATCCTCTTCGCGTCCTTCCTCAGCTTTGGACCAACGCGCTTGAGGTTGAGGGAAACCTCCAGCTTTCTCACGATTCTCGGCTCGTCGTAGTGGATTAGCACCGTAAGGTCGGCCCCGCTCTCGCGCATGTGCCTGCTCAGGTCGTAGTCTCCCCTGTTCGCTATGCCAACGCACTCGACCCAGCCGAAGCGCTCGCTGTGGACTTCCGCGTCCCAGGTGTCGCGGGAGTAGTGGGCGCGCTCCTCGGGGAGCTGCTGGCGGAAGCGTATCTTGTCCTCCGGGATGCCGATGTCGAGGAGGACGCGCTTCACCATGACCATGTAGTAGGCGAAGAAGGTGTTCATTATGTAGCCCCGCTTTACAGCTTCTTCGGCGGTGAGCTCAACCTCGCCGAGGTTCTTGAGCTGGTTCTCAATCGGGTAGAGCCTCAGAATCTCGTCCTTGACCTCGTCGAAGTGCGGGTGCTCGGTTTCCTTCGGGTTGAAGAATATCTCGGCCTCGGCCTGCGTGAACTCCCTCAGGCGGAGCATGCCCTGCCTCGGCGAAATCTCGTTCCTGTAAGCTTTCCCAATCTGGAAGACGCCGAAGGGGAGCTTGTTCCTCGCGAAGGCGTTCAGTCTTTTGAAGTTCACGAAGATGCCCTGGGCAGTTTCTGGCCTCAGGTAGCCCTTCTGGTCGCCGTAGGGGCCGATTTTCGTCTCGAACATGAGGTTGAAGTACCAGACGTCGCTCAGCTCGCCGCCGCACTCGGGACAGCGAATGTCGTGCTCGCGGATGAGCTTTGTGAGTTCCTCGGCAGATAAACCCTCAACGTCCATGCCAAGGGCTTCCTCGACGAGGTGGTCGGCTCTGAAGCGCGCCCCACACTTCTTACACTCCACGAGCGGGTCGACGAACTTCTCGACGTGACCGCTCGCTATGAAGACCTTTTCAGGCGTTATGTCAGGTGTTTCGAGCTCGAAGAAGCCCTCCCTCTGGAATGCTTCCCTAATTTTTTGCTCTATCTTCCTCTTTATCGTTGCGCCGAGCGGGCCGTAGTCGTAGAATCCGCGTGAACCGCCGTAGATTTCAAAGCTACCCCACGCGAAGCCTCGCCTCCTCATCAAATCCTGAAGAATCTCGTACTTGTCGGGCTTCTCTCCCATGTTCTATCACCTGAGAGTTGAGCGGGCGAATTTCATAAAAAGGTTTTGGGGCCCAATTTGGAACTCTGACGAAGCTCGAAAACGGAAAGAGTTATAAACCGTTCCCGTCGTTTAGGCTATGAGCTTTGATTGTTTGGAGGTGCGTGAAAATGGCGGAAAGACCACTCGATGTTATTCACAGGTCCCTTGACAAGGACGTCCTCGTGCTCC
>NZ_JAMOQU010000122.1 GCF_027063845.1 Thermococcus sp. | reverse complement strand
CTCCGCGTCATCGAGCTGAAGGAAACCCCCTACGAGAACCGCTGGCTCCGCTACGAGGGCTATACGCTGAGCCGGAGAGAGCTTGAGAGCCTCATTTCAAGCACGGTCTACGCGAACTACGAGACGGAAAGGGCGATAATATACGCGCTCCTGAGCGCCCCGACAGTCATAGGAGCGGGGAACTGGGGGGAGGGGGTGACGTTCTCAGCCTTTAAAGGAGAGCGCGAGCGCTCGGTTCTCTCACTCTGGGAGGCGTTGAAATACCTCCACTCACTCCTCCCGGAGGAGCTGAAGCTCAGGCGGGACAGATGGGTGGAGTTCGACGACGATTTCTTGGGCCTCGACTTCAGGTTCGCGAGACCGAGGGCGAAGTTGGCCTACTACGTCCCCCACACGAGAACCATGCTGAAGAGGCCCAGACCGGTGCCCAAGTGGGCGGAGGAGCACTTCCAGGAAAAGAGCGCAGGCTTTCTCAGCCCGAGGCTCGTTATGAAGCCCGAGGACGAAACCGCAACTCTTGGAGAGGCCCCGCTCGTAATAACCGAGGACGTTGCCTACGAGCGAAACCGCGAGCTTGAGGAGCTTATTCCTAACATCGTCGCCACAGTCATGGTCGCCAGAAGGCGCGTTGGAGTTTTAAACCTCGGTGAGATGGAGGACTACCGCTACCGCTTTGAGGCTTTTCTGATGAGAAACCGGAACGAATATGGGGAGCTCTTCGATGCTTTAACTCTCTCGGGCAAGGTATTTAACGTCGGGCTCAGATACAGGCTCGGGGCGAGGCTTCTCGGCGCGATGGGACGCTTCGAGGGAAAACTCGGAAGGGGCCTCATAAGCGACCTGCTCGGGCTGTACCAGGAGATAACCGACACGTGGATAAACGAACTTCCCGACAGGGAAAAGCTGAGGCTCCTGAGGGAGTACGAGCGCTACATAGGAAACTCCCGGGTGGCGGAGATTGGCGTCAGAATCTTTGAAGACCTCGAGGCGACATCAATTGACGGCACGGTCACGAGAGAGGAGTTCTTAAAGGCCCTCATCGAGGCCGGTTTCAGGAGGGAGCACGCGGGGGAGACCCTTGAGAAGCTACTCCGCGAGGGCTACCTCTACGAACCGTTTCCCGGAAAGCTGAAGCTGGTGAGGTGGTAGCGTGGGGAAGAAGTTCCTGAGGAAGAAGGAGCAGAGGGAGAAGAAGAAAATAGCGAGGGAGCGCGTTGAGACTCTCTTCACCCTCGCGGAGAGGGTTTTTCCATACAGCCCAGAGCTGGCGAACAGGTACGTTGAGATAGCCCTTGCCGTCCAGCAGAAGGCCAAGATAAGACTCCCGAGAAAGTGGAAGCGTCGCTACTGCAAACGCTGTCATTCGTTTCTCGTGCCCGGGGTGAACGCAAGGGTTAGGCTGAGGAGCAAACCCTATCCGCACGTCGTCATAAAGTGCCTCAACTGCGGGCACATAATGCGCTACCCGTACCTGCGGGAGAAGAAGGAGAAAAGGAGGGAAAAGACCTAATCAGCCCCTCCTGCCCCTTCCAGGCTGTCCCGGCGGAAAGTGAACTCCTACGTGCACCCTAATCGCTCCCCTGTTCTTCACGTACAGCTCCCTAAGGGCCTTCCTCGCGTCCCTCAAGAGAACCCTTGCAACACTGTAGTTCCCGGCCTTGAGAGCCTCCCCCGCTTTGTCGAGGATTTCCCTGACGGCGCTCACGTCAACGCCGGCCTCCTCAAGGATTGAGAGCTGGAGCTGGAGTTTCTTAAGTTCAAGTTCCAGACTGAGCCTTCCGCTCAGTTTCAGGGCGTTGATTAGTTCGAGGCGGGCATCCCTGAGGGTGAACTCGCTGAGCACCTGAAGCTTGAGGGCGAGCTGGTAAGCTTTAGTGTAGTCCCCGCTCTGGAGGCTCTGGTTTGCCTCTTCAATGAGCTGGGAGAGCTCTTCGACGCGCTCCATGAGCTCGGTGGAGTTCGTCATGTTGGCTATCTCCTCAACCTTCAGGAGTCTCTCGCGAACCTGCTCAAGGATTCTCTCCACGTGCTCCCTGGTGACATTTGCCCTGACCTCTTTAACGGTGCAGTTGCATTTCTCAAGCCCCTTAGCGAGGTTCTCCATGACCTTCTCGGATGCCCTTCCCCTAACGACGACGGTATTATTTACCTTAAACCTCTTGATTAGCGTTGTGACGTTGGTGGAGTGGTTAACGTAGAGTATGAGAGCGCGGTTCTTAAGGGCAAGCTTAAAGGCGGTCTGTATTGCGAGGCTGTCGTTTCCAGCAACAACGACTGTTGAGTTGAACTTAATTCCAAGGAGCTTGCTGGCATTGCCCATGACAGCGAGGTTCGTCTCGTACCTGTTGGCCCCCCACCAGCGGTAAACCGTTATGTTGTACTCTTCAAGGTCGGTAATGTACTCATCAACGACAGCACAGGGGCCACCTACTATTATGACCTGGTCTGGAGCGTAGCCCAGTATTTCAGCTGTTACGTTTGGGTCGTAGGTTCCCCAGGTTGTGGTCACGATAACTGCACCTGTCAGGTTGGCCAGGTACTGCGCTATCGCGCTGTCCGCGCTGTTATCGCTGACGAGTATCACTGTAAGGGTCTCTTCTGCCGAGGCACCGCCAACGCTGAAGGTCATTCCAATCATAAGCAGTCCGAACAGGACTGCCACCAACTTCTTAC
>NZ_JAMOQU010000121.1 GCF_027063845.1 Thermococcus sp. | reverse complement strand
TCATCGTCGATACCACAGCAGGCAGTCCCTTGAGCGTCGGTATCAGCGAGAGGAACATCAGCACTAAAGCTACTGGGATTATCCTGTGCCAGAAGATGTCGTTTATCCTGTCGGTGAGGTCCATCGAGAGCGCCGCTCCTCCACCGACGAGTCCCTCCTTTATCTTGCCCTCCTTCTCAAGCTCGGCCATGTAGCTCCTTAAAGCCTTGACGAGCTCCTTGGCTCCCTCCTCGGTCGGCTCGTAAACCGACTCCACCTGTATCATCACTTTGTCTCCCTTGCTTGAGATGAACCTGTCTCCTCCGAGTGCCTTGACCGCTGACAGCGTCAGGTTGTTCACCGGCTCGCCGTAGGGCCTGGTTGGAGAGTAGACCGCCTTAACTCCCTTCATTTTCTCTATATGAGCCGTTATCTCCTCTATCACCTTAAGGTCTTCGTCCGTTACGCTGTGGCCGAGGTCGATTATGACGTAGTTCGGCGAGGTTATGGCCGCTCCGAGCTTCTCCTGGCTCAGCTGCATGAAGGTGAGTGTTTCGCTTCCCTCAGGCAGGAAGAGGCTCATGTCATGGGTTCCCTCGAAGTTGAAGAACGTGTACGTCGCCGGAACCGCTATCAGGAGGCCTACGAGCAGGACGACCTTGGCGTGGTTGACGACCCACTCGGCTATTCTGCTCCTCTCGTGGACGTCGAGAGTCTCAACGTGCTTTATGTGCCGTGGCCACCAGAATATTTGCTTGTCGCCTATGAGGGCCGTTATTGCGGGGATGAGTGTCAGGCTTGCTAGGAGCACCGCTATGACCGCCAATGGAACGACTATTCCCATCTGCTGGAATATCGGGAACTCCCAGGCCAGGACGAAGCTCGCGAAGGCTATGATGTCCGTGAAGGCACTCGCCAGAACGGCGTCCTTAGCCCTCCCGAGGGCTTCTGCGACGGCCTTCTCATGGTCGTAGCCCTCGGCTATGTACTCCTTGAAGCGGTGGACGTAGTAGGTCGAGTAGTCTATACCGAGGCCGAGGGCGGTCGTTATGGTGAGCATCTGGGCCCAGCTTCCAATGTTGAGGATTCCACCCCTCGCGAGCAGGTACGCTATTCCTAAAGCTGTAAGTGCCGATGTCGCGACGCCAGTGAAGGGCAGGAACGTCGCTAGCAGAGCACCTCCCATGAGGATGAACAGCACGATGAGGGCGCTTATGATGCTCGCTTGGCTTGTCTTCTGGTTATCTCTTTGGCCGTACTCGGTCATCTCGTGCATCTGAATTGGCGTTCCACCGAGGGCTCCAGAGGCCTCTGGGAAGTACTTCCTGAACTCCTCAAGGGCTATCTCCTTGACCTTCGTGGCGTTCTGGGCGCGGTGAAGGTACTCGTCCCTGTCCGGGCCCGGCTTTCCAAAGGGCACGAAGGTTATCAGAATCGTGGTGTTGTCCTCGCTCTTGAGCATGCTGAGATAGGTTCCGGCCTTCTCCCTGATGACGGGCCAGAGCTCCTCCGCGAGGGGCCTGACGTCCTCCCTCGTTATCGCGCTGGGGTTGTCCTTGAAGCGGAAGGCTATATCCGCGAGAAGGGTCTCGTTGAACTTTAGCTCGACTCCGTAGGGGTTGTCCTTCGCGTAGCTCGATATCATCGAGAGGACGGTTTCCTTGACGAGGCTCTCGATTTCCTCATCGCTCAGCGGGTAGTTCTCGACGACGGCCTTCGTGAGGTTCATGAAGACCCCCTTGAACTCCTCAGGGATCGCTGTGGCGTTCATCTGGCTCACCTGCTCCTCCGCGCCCTTGAGGAAGATCTCCTCTGCGACGGTTCTCGGGTCGGCGCCCTCGTAGAGCTCCTTCACTACCTCGGTAATGTCTATGTCAGCACCCTCCGGAACCGTGCCCTCGCTCATGCTCGCGATTACCTCGATGGTCGCGTCTTCAAGCCTTTCGCCGCTTATTATCCCCTCTGGATCCTTCGCGACGACCTCCACGATTTTCTCAGCTATTCTTTCGGCGTTCGGGACGTTCGCGCTCTCAAGCTGCTTGATTATTCCATCCTTAAGGATCTCCTTGGCGAGGTTCTCGATTACCCTCTCGTCCCCGTTGCTCTCGTAGACGGCCTTCAGGACGTTCTCATCCAGCTCAACCCCTGTGTTGCTAAGCATTCCCTCTATGACCTTCAGGGTGGCCTCTTCGAGCACGCTCGCGTTCTTCGAGAGAACCCCCTCCGCAGTTGGGTCGTAGGCCATTACCGTCTGGACGATGACGTGTCCGAGCTGGCCGCCTGTGCCGTTCATCATCTTGGCAATTCCCGCGGTGAGGAGCTTGGCTTCAAGCTCCGGGGTAGGCCCCCTGACAAGGAGGATCCTCAGGATTTCCTCCGGGTTTTCGACGTTTGCGAGAGGATTCTCGGGCGCCTTTGTGATGAACCTAAGGCCTAGCTGAACGGTTGCGTTCTCAACGGCCTCGGGGGCTGGCTCTGGGCCGAGCGAAATCGCGGTCTCAATTATTGATGCAAACGTTTTTGCATCTAGGGTTCCAAAGCCGGGCACGCTCACCGTCTGGTTGCCCTGGGCGATTAGCTGGGGCAGGCTCTGGAGGGCCTGCGATGCTATCTCCGAAACAGTTTTCATCAGCTGGGATTCGTCCATGTTCTGAAGTGCATGCTCGCTTCCGGCCTTTTCGTCGAAGGCCTTAACGCCGAGGTAGAAAGCTGTTCCGTAGGCCTCGACGAGGGGCTTCTGCTCGTCCGTGGTTCCCGCCAGGATTATGGACTCGGTCACGTTCGCCAGGAGGGTGTCAGTTATCCCCGAACTTCCCCTCTGGAGGTAGATTGGGCGTATGGCGCTGAACACAGCGTAGACGAGTTCGGGCGTTGTTCCGGTCTGGGAAGCTATCTCTTGAGCCTCCCCCTGGGTGATGTTGTCCTTGTCGTATGCACCCTTCGAGAGAAGGGCCTTATGAACCGCCACAACCCCCGCGTAAGTCCTGCCGTAAGTGGCGTTCAGGGCGTAGAGACCACCGTTCATTTTCGCCAGAGTCGAGTTGAGGCCCCTGAGCATCTCGCTCGTTGAGGTCAGGTTTTTATGGAGGGCGACGTAGGCAGAATCCGTCTGGTTGAGGGCATTCCGGAGGAGAACGGTCTGGTTCCAGAGGGAGGTTAAGTTGTTCTTGAGTGCGAGGTAACCCTGGGCGGCGCCCACGAGGCTGTTTTTGGTCATCTCCGTCGTGTTTTTGAGGTAGTACGTGAGGTTGAGCACTTGCCCAAAGCCCTTTTCGCTGTTGATTACGGCATCGTAGAGAATGCCCGTGATGTTGGCGGTCATCCTCGTGATGTTGAGGGTCAGCTCGTAGTCCATGTCCCAGAGCATGTCGAGAGCGTCGTAGTAAGATGTTACGTTCGTGGCGTACTTGCCTTCAACGCGGTCCTTAAACGCGTAATAGGCTTTCCTCGCGTTCTCGTCGTTGACGCTGATGTTGGTTATTATCAGGTAGGTCATGTTCTCGTTTTGGGCTCCCGTGAATTCCTCGCTCACGATGTCCTGGACTTTGATGGACTCTATGTTGTGGGACACCATCTGCTCTGTGCTGTAATCGGTCAGCTCACCGATTTTCCCCGCTAAAGGCGCTAGAACCACGATGAGCACGACCCATACAGCGAGCACTGTCTTCGGGTGCTTTGCTATCCAGTCGTTCCACGCCATTACCACCACCTCAAACCTTTTAAGGGGATGAGCGCAACCTCTCTTAAAGAGACATATCCTGCGATATGTTTGAATCAGACATAACCTTATAAGCCTTTCGGGGTGGTGTTATGCCCGAGCGTTCCATGAAGAACATGTTCCTCGCTCCCATCAGGCACCTCATACTCGTCATTGTCGGCTTCAAGGGCGAGGCCCATGGCTATGAAATCCTCAAGGAAATCGAGAAGATAACCTGCGGCACCTGGAAGCCGAGCCACGGCAACATCTACACCATGCTGGGCAAAATGGTCGAGGAAGGCCTCTTGGAGCCGAAGGAAGAGTACCACGGAAAGCGAAAGCTCATCAAGTACACGCTCACCGAAAAGGGCTGGGACTACCTCAGGGAGGCGAACGAGCTTGCCCTCCAGTCCCTCTACATCTCAATCCAGTACCACGAGGCGCTGAGAAAAAAGCTGGAGGAGCTCGGCTACGGGCGGGAGCTCGCCAGGGAAGCTATATTGGAGTACCTTAAAGTTCTCGACAGGGTCTGCGATATACTGGACGCCAAGAGAAGGGCCCTCCGGGAGATGCTTGATGAGAAGGGGGAGAGCAAGGAAGGGAAAAAGGAAGGGTGAGCTCAGAGGAACGGGTTCCTGAACTTCCTGCCAGGATATATTGCCACTCCTTCAAGCTCCTCCTCTATCCTTATCAGCTGGTTGTACTTGGCGTTCCTGTCGCTCCTGGCCGGAGCGCCGGTCTTTATCTGGCCGGCGTTGAGGGCGACGGCTATGTCGGCTATAGTGCTGTCCTCGGTCTCTCCGCTCCTGTGGGAGACAACGACTCCATAGCCGGCCCTAAAGGCGGTGTAAGCTGCGTCTATCGCCTCACTGAGCGTTCCAATCTGGTTGACCTTGAGGAGGAGCGCGTTTGCCGCGCCGAGCTCGATGCCCTTCCTTATCCTCTTCGGGTTGGTGACGAAGAGGTCGTCGCCGACTATCTGAACCTTCCTGCCGAGCTCCTTGGTTATCTCGACGAAGCCCTCCCAGTCCTCCTCGTGGAACGGGTCCTCAATCGAGACTATCGGATACTTGCTCACGAGTTCCTTGTAGAGCTCAAGGAGCTCTCCGCGGTCGTACTCCTTTCCACCAACGACGTACTTGCCGAGCTTTTCGTCGTAGAACTCGCTCGAGGCGGCGTCGAGAGCAAAGGCAATCTCGTCTCCCGGCTTGTAGCCCGTCTCCTCGATGGCCTTTATGAGCACGTCGAGGGGCTCTGTAACTTCCTTCATCGGCGGGGCGAATCCACCTTCATCGCCGACGTTGACGGCGTTCTTGCCGTACTTCTCGGCTATGACTTTCTTGAGGGTGTGGTAGGTCTCTGAGACCCACATTATTCCCTCGCGGAAGCTCTTAGCCCCAACGGGCATTATCATGAACTCCTGGAAGTCCAGCTCGTTGCCAGCATGCACACCCCCGTTGATGACGTTGCTCATCGGAACCGGCATGACGTAGGCGTTTGTTCCGCCGATGTACTGGTAGAGGGGCAACCCGAGGGCGTTCGCGGCGGCCTTGGCAACCGCGAGAGAAACGCCGAGGATTGCGTTTGCTCCAAGGTTGCTCTTGTTCTCGGTGCCATCGAGCTCAATCATGAGCATGTCGATGTCCCTCTGCCAGGTGACGTCCATTCCAATGATTTCTGGTGCTATAATCTTGTTAACGTTCTCAACCGCCCTTCTGACGCCCTTGCCGTGGAAGCGCTTTCCGCCGTCGCGGAGCTCGACCGCCTCGTGAGTGCCCGTTGAGGCACCGCTTGGAACCGCGGCACGTCCCATGCTGACAGGGGTGTAAACCTCGACCTCAACGGTTGGGTTTCCCCTGCTGTCGAGGATTTCCCTCGCTATAACCGCCGTAATCTCGAACGGGTTCTCCATGCTAATCACCTCGGGTGATATTTTTCCTTCTCCCAAATATAAAGTTGGCGATGGGCTTTTAAACTGCCCCGTTGAGGCCGGAACATGGACTGGAAGAGGAAGCTCAGGGAGGAGGGCTACATCGAGCTCGACGGCCTCAGAATCGAGCTGAGCCTCGACAACACCTTCATGGACATCGACTACATTCCGAGGATTCTCGTCTACTCCGAGGAAACCGGGCGCTGGCACGTCCTCAGGAACCCCATTCCCAAGGGCAGGACGCTGGAGGAGAACTGGGACAACGCGGTTAAGGTTCTTGAGGCCATAGCCAGGGGAGAGGTCAAACCTGACCTCGGGGAGCCCCGGGTGGAAAATCAGCTGGTTTCCGTACTGAGAAAGCTGGATGCGCTTTGAAAATTCTCCATGCTTCAGGTTTTTCTCCAAACGGGGGAGAGAAAACGCTAAATAGTCCTTTAAGCTACCTGCTTTCAGGTGGTTGTCATGAACGCCCGTGAGATTGCACGCTACATAGACCATACCAACCTCAAGCCCTACGCTACAAGGGAGGACATCATAAGGCTCTGCGATGAGGCGATTCAGTACGGCTTCTACGCCGTCTGCGTTAACCCCTACCGCGTCAAGCTCGCCAAGGACTACCTGAGCGAGAAGAAGGCCGACGTCAAGGTCGCGAGCGTCATAGGCTTTCCCCTCGGCGCGACGCTGACAGAGGTTAAGGTCTTTGAGGCGAGGAAAGCCCTTGAGGACGGTGCCGACGAGCTCGACATGGTCATCAACATAGGCGCCCTCAAGGATAAGGACTACGACTACGTGAAGAGGGACATAGAGGAGGTCGTCAAGGTAGCCCACGAGAGAGGGGCAAAGGTCAAGGTCATAATCGAGACCTGCTACCTCACCGAGGAGGAGAAGGTCAAGGCCTGCGAGCTGGCCAAAGAGGCCGGAGCGGACTTCGTGAAGACTTCCACTGGCTTCGGAACCGGTGGGGCGACGGTTGAGGACGTCAGGCTGATGAGAAAGGTAGTTGGTGAGGAGATGGGCGTTAAAGCGGCCGGCGGAATCAGAACCTACGAGCAGGCTTTAGCTATGATTGAGGCTGGGGCCAACAGGATTGGCACGTCGAGCGGTGTAAAAATCGTGGAAGGTGCCCCGAAATGAACGAGCTCAGGGAAGTCGTCCTGAGGGCGATTGAGGAGCTTAAGAACGATGGCATGAACCCTGACGTCATGCTTGCGGGGCCGGGATTTATCGAGCACTCCAAGGATTTCCTCACGGGTCTCGGGCTTAAGATTTACCGCATAGAAGAGCTTGGCTACGATGCGGTCATAGCTGACTCGGCCTACCTTGGTCAGATTAAGAAGGCCTCGCGCAGGATTTCGGTTGAACCTTTTCTCGAAGAAAAGAATGTCTGGGAAGAAATAGAGAAGCTCGACGTTTAAAGCAGGCTCTCGATTTCTGGATACCTTTTCTTTATTGCGTTTGCCAGCCCCGTGCCGACGATTATTCCAGTAACCGCCTGTACAAGGTTCCCGGGGAGCTCGGAGTACGCTGCGGCAAAACCGAAGGCGTAGTACTCGAAGACGAAGTAGCCTGAGACCATCAGGATTCCGCCTATCGTCCCTGCTACTATGAGGCCGGCTGTCCCCTCGAGCTTCTGGGATATGTAGCCAACGGCAAGACCCTCAATACCCTTGATAATCAGTGTTATCGGTGCCCAGCCCGGATAGCCTGATAGGACATCTCCAAGCGCCGAGCCGACGCCTCCAGCAAAGGCCCCTATAACGGGTCCGAAGAGCATTGCTACGAACATTACCATCGTGTCACCGAAGTTTAAGTAGCCGTTCGTTGCCGGCACGGGTATGTTCACCACCTTCGTGGCGACGGCAACGAGGGCCGTTGAAATTCCTGCAACTGCAACAACGTTGACGCTCCTGAACTTCTCGCGGTTGAGCCAAATGTAGAGTCCGAAGAGGCCTATTGCAACCGCGAAGGCGTAGGGCGCGTACCTTGAGAGTTCAACGAGTGCCTCGTCCATTCAACCACCGGAATAGAAAAGGGGGAAGGGGTTAAAAACTTCACCTGAGGGCGGCCTTGAGGGCGTCCTCGAATATCTCCATCGCGACGTCTATCTCTTCCTTGGTGACGATGAGCGGTGGGATGAAGCGTATGCTGTTGTCGCCGCAGCCGAGCAGGACGAGTCCGCGCTTCGCCGCCTCTCCGACAATCCTGTCCCTGAGCTCGGGGTACTTCTCCTTGGTGTCCTTGCTCTTGACAATCTCGACGGCCTGCGCGAGACCGAGACCGCGAGCGTCTCCTATGACCTCGTAGTTCTCCTTGAGCTCCTCGAGTATCTTGTGGAGGTAGTCGCCGACCTCCTGGACGTGCGGAAGGAGCTCCTTGACAATCTCGACGACCTCTATTCCAGCGGCTATGGCAACGGGGTTGCCACCGAAGGTTGTCGCGTGCCTTCCGGGCTTGTCGAAGCTTATCTCCTTCCTGTGGACGACACCCGCTAACGGAAGTCCTCCGCCGATGGCCTTACCGAACTGGATGAGGTCGGGCTCGACTCCGAAGTGCTCGATGGCCCAGAACTTGCCAGTCCTGCCTATTCCCATCTGAACCTCGTCGTCAGCTAAGAGGATTCCGTACTCGTCGGCGAACTTCTTGAGCTCCTTGAAGAAGTTCTTCGGCGGAACGACGTAGCCACCCTCACCCTGTATCGGCTCGAAGAATATCGCACCGACCTCGTGGGGCGGGACGTGCCTGAAGACGTACTCCTCGATGAAGTCGAGGACGCGGTTTATGAGCTCGTCGGGCTCGTCGTAGCCGTCGATTCCCCAGGTGTTCCTGTAGGGATTCGGGTAGGGTATGTGAGTAACGCCTGGCATGGTCGGGAAGAAGCCGTCCTGCTGGACCCACTTGCTGGCGGTAAGGCTCAGAACGGCCTGGGTCCTTCCGTGGAAGGCGTGGTAAAACGCCAGGAACTGCTTCCTTCCGGTCCCGTACTTGACGAGCTTCATAGCGGCCTCGTTGGCCTCGGCACCGCTGTTGCTGTAAACGACCTTCTTCTCGAAATCTCCAGGAGCGAGCTCGATGAGCTTCTCTGCCAGAACGACGGCGTTCTCGTAGAAGAAGTCGGTGAGCGAGTAGTGGGTGAACTTCTCGGCCTGCTTCTTTATCGCCTCGACGACGCGCGGGTGGGCGTGGCCGACGTTTATGACACCAACACCGCTCGCGAAGTCGTAGAAGACGTTTCCGTCAACGTCGTAAACCCTTATTCCCTCACCGCGCTCGATGACTATCGGGAGGTTCTCGGGGTCCTGGGTTGTGGTTGCGAGGTACTTGAAGTTCCTCTCGATTATCTCCTTGGCCTTCGGCCCGGGGAGCTCCTTAACGTTCGGTCTAACCACCATGTCCATCACCGGGCGAAGCTCGACGTTCGACTATATAACTCTATGCTCAAGGATGAACATCTTTGACCGAAAGTTTTTCGGGAACTTGAGGGGAAGGCTGAACTCTGGAAGTCCTGGATGGCGGAAAACGGCAAACTTAATAAACTCGGAGAAGTGTGTTACTTCGGTGATTACGTGGTGAAAAGAAAGAATCAAAAGCGCTTCGACTGTAAGGAGTTCAGCAGAATCTTTCTGGTCCTACTGTTCGTGAACTTTTTCATGTTCACCGTCGTTGAGTCACTCCTTAGGGGAGATGGCCTGGTTGAAGGTCTCTGGCTGTTTTTGAAGCTCCTGCCCTGGGGAATTTTGATAGTCTTCCTCGTTGCCCTGACACTGGATAAGAGTCTTCTCTTCGAGGACGACGAGGATAGTGAAGTGGAGGTGTGGGAATGAGAGTTACTCCCGAGGACTTTGGAGAGAGGCATGAAGAGGTTCCGTTTCGAGAGGTCAACGGTGGAAAAATCTACCGTTTCTTGCTCTCCGTAACCGTTGCAGTAATTGTAGGCTTTGCGTTCTCCTCCCTGCTTGACGAAAAAATTGGGGCACTTCTTTTCGTTCAGGCTCTTCTTGCGGGTGTTGGTGCGGTAACAAGAGAGTCCCATCTGCCGAGAGAACCATACATCATCGGCGATTCCAACGAAATCGTTTACCTGACGAAGGAAGAGCTAAAGAAGAGAACGGAGGGCTAATCACTCCCCGTTCTTCTCTCCCCACTTCTCAAGGAACTCCTTGGCGGAATTTGCCGCTATCGCTCCCTGGCCGACCGCGACCGCTATCTGCTTGAAGACGTTGGTTATGTCGCCGGCCGCGAAGATGCCCGGAACCTTGGTGCGCATGTACATGTCAACCGGGATGTAGCCGTAGTCGTCGGTTATGCCGAGGTGCTTGACGAAGTCGGTCTTCGGTTCGTAGCCGATGAAGATGAAGACTCCGTCGACCTTCATCTCCTTCTCCTCGCCGGTCTTGACGTTTCTGAGTTTTACCGCCTCGACCTTGTCCTTTCCGATTATCTCGGTGACGACTGTGTCGAGTATCGCAGGGATTCCGCTCTCCTTGAAGCGGTCCTGGAGTATCTTGTCGGCCCTGAACTTGTCGCGCCTGTGGACGAGCGTTACATCAACGCCTATGCTCTTGAGGTAGAGGGCCTCCTGAAGAGCAGTGTTTCCACCGCCGACGACGACCACCTTCTTGCCTTTGAAGAGCGGGCCGTCGCACGTTGCACAGTATGAGACTCCCCTTCCGGTAAACTCCTCCTCGCCCGGAACCTTGAGCTTCCTCGGCGAGGCTCCGACCGCTATGATTATCGTCTTCCCGCGGTATTTCTTGCCGTTTTTGGTCTTCACGGTGAACTTGCACGGGCCCTCGTAGTAGGCGCATTCGGCGGGGTCAATCCTCTCGACTTCGTCGAAGACCACCTCAACGCCGAGCCTCTTGACCTGCTCGTGCATCCTGTTGGTCAGCTCCGAACCGCTTATTCCCTCGGGGAAGCCTGGGTAGTTCTCTATGAGGTCGGTCAATGCCATGTTTCCGCCGAGGTCCTTGCTGATAATCAGCGTTTCAAGGCCGAAGCGCTTGGCGTATATCGCCGCCGTAAAGCCCGCTGGGCCAGCTCCGATGATGAGGACGTCCCAGAGCTTCTTTTCGTACTCGCCACCGCGTGAGAATCCTCCAAGGCTGAACATCTCTCCCACCTCCGCGCTTTCCTAACGTGGGTTACTTAAAAGCCTTGTTGCACAAAAATGGGTAAAATTAAACCAGCTTGACCGAGCGGTCAAGGAGCAGGTGAAGGGTGTAGCCGAGGAAAGCGGAGAGCCCCGCGTAGAGGCCGACGCCGGTTCCCATCTTCAGGCCGTAGTTCACGAGGACGAAGGCCAGTCCGCCGTATATTGCCGCAAATAGGAACGAGTGGACGATTCCCCTGTGCCTGGGCATAATCCACGTGAAGCCGTACCACGCGACGAGACCTGCTAAGGCACCGGCAACCCACGAGACAACGGGGTCGAGCCACACCGGGTTCATGTGCACGAACCCCCCCGCCCATAGGAAGACGGCGCTTCCAGCGGCGACGCTGACTATTGGCTTTGAGCCCCTGTGAATCAGCGCGTCCGGGTGGTCCATGTCAGGCAAATCACTTCCAAGGACGTAGAACGCGTATCCAAGGATTAGCGCCGTTGATGTTAACTCAACCGGTAGCTTGGCATAGACTTTCAGGAGCTCGCCGATGAGCACCGCTATTGGGTAGGTTACTATCCCGCTGAGCACGTGGGTATCGTAGTTCGGCAACTCACTCACCCTTCAGCTTCTCCGCCTGCCCCTCCTCTAAAAACTTTCTGACGTAGTCCGGAACCTTGTAGTTGCCCTTCGGGTCGCCGACGAGGAAGCCTAGCCTTATGAGCTCATTAAGGCTCTCATAAACCTGCATCCCCGGTTTCTTAACGACCTTGGCGACCTGTATGTAGCTTACGGGCCCTCCGTTGAACTCGAAAACTATAGCCTCGACCAAATCTTTGTACTCCTTTGGAATCCTCGTGAGGTACTCCTCAAGGCTCTTCGGTTCTTCGAGAATCGTCGTCACAACGTAGTCGTCAATCGGGTCGAACTTGTGCTTGGCAGACTCGCTGAGGACGTAGTGGAGGAGTCTCAAAATCTGCCTCGGGTTGCCCTTCCCGAGCTGGTGGATTAGCCTTATCGCCTCCTCCGTGAAGGGATACAGCGGGTCGTCGGTGTCCCTTATCCTGACGCGGTTGAGCCTCTTTTTCACGAGCTCGAATGTCTCGTCGAGGCTCATCGGGCGGAGCTTGAACTCGTAGTGGAGGCGCATGAAGAAGGCAGGGAATATCTTCGTGTACTCCTCATAAGCTTCAGGAACGCAGGCGAAGGCAACGATACAGCCCTTCGGCATCGTGCTTATGAAGTGCCTCAGCATCTCGAAGAACTGAATCTTCTCGTGCTCCCTCGCGCTCTGCATGTTCTCCAGCTCGTCCAGGAGGAGCGCGCAGTAGGGATACTTGCTCATCTGCTCGACGAGGAGCTCTGCTATGTCCCTGCTCTTGTACTCCTTCGAGTCGCTGAGCATCTTCTCAAGCCTGTCGATGAAGCCGAGCTTTCTTGATAGGTTTTCGAGAAATATGTTCGTCCTGCTCTTGGGGGGCTTCAGCGCGTAGAAGATGTCGCGCGTGAGCTTGAGGATGTCGTTGGTATCGACTTTGACGTATATGGCCTTGCCCTTGTTCTCTTCTATGGCCTTCGCGAGCGTTTTGAGCCTCTGGGTTTTGCCCATTCCCAGGGGCCCGACAATACTGAGCGCTATCGAGCTTTTGTTGCCGATTACCTCTGAGACTATCATCTGCAGGCGCATGTCCACCTCCTGATAAACATGAATGCTCTCGACGTCGCTTATCCCCTCGCTGGCAAGCTGTTCGAAGGGATTGGCCGAGAGACCGTAGACCTCGTATGACTGGTAAAGCTTAAGACCCTCCATTTCACCCACCGAATGTTTTAAGGCCTTTCAATATAAAAACCTGTTCATCGGTGAGCGGAAATGATTCTCCTCGTAACGGCACCGCCCGGGCGGGAGGGCGACGCGATACTCGAACTTGAGTGGGCGCTCGGAAGGGTGAGGGTTAAAGGAACGGACTGGCGGGGCGTCCTCCTCGCTGAAACCCCCCTGCCAAAGGAAGGGGCCCTCGAACGGTTGAGGAACTTCGAGACGCAGGCGATACAGAGGGTGGTTCCCCTCGAAAGGCTCGTTCCTGCTAAGTGGGAGGAAATAGCGAAGGCCGTCCTCGAGCTTGGAAAAGCGATAGACGGAACCTTCGCCGTCCGCTCTAAGGTTCGCGGGAATAAACGGCTTTCCCAGCGGGAGCTCGAAATCAAACTCGGCTCGCTCCTCGTCGAGCGTTACAACCTGAAGGTCAACCTGAGCGAGCCCGATTACACCGTCCTCGTCGAGGTTCTCGGTAAAAAGGCTGGAATCGGCCTCGTCCGGAATGGCGAGGTTCTTCGCTTCGAGGTGAAGGAATAAATAGGTTGGGCGCCAACTAATCACATGCTCCGGAAGGTTGCCTACCTGACCCTTGTGCTGGCCCTCATTCTCCCGCTGTTGCTAATCTTCAAGCCAGGTCTGAGGTTTGAGACCGTTGAGACGGCCTCGGGTGAGGTTGTGCCTCTTCCAGAGCCCCGTTTGAGGGGTGAGATGAGCGTTGAGGAGGCGATAGCGAAGAGGCGGAGCGTCCGCTCCTACCGTGATGAGTCCCTAACCCTTGAAGAGCTCTCTCAGCTCCTCTGGTCTGCTCAGGGAATAACGAGTTCAAACGGCTACCGCTCGGCCCCGAGTGCGGGCGCTACTTATCCCTTCGAGGTCTACGTCGTCGTTGGTAATGTTGAGGGCCTTGAACTCGGAATTTACCGTTACATCCCCGGGAAACACGCACTTGAGCTGGTAAAGTCCGGCGACTACAGGATAGAGCTCCAGAGGGCCTGCCTCGACCAGGAGTGGGTCGGTAGTGCTCCCGTTGACATTGTTCTCGTCGCTTTCTATGAGAGGACAACTGAAGTCTACGGTGAGAGGGGAATCCGGTACGTTCACATGGAGGCCGGCCACATCGGCCAGAACGTCTACCTCCAGGCAACCGCCCTCGGCCTCGGAACGGTCGCGGTTGGGGCTTTCCATGACGATGAGGTTGCCTCGCTCCTTGGAACTGAAGGTGCTCCGCTCTACGTCTTTCCGGTGGGGAGACATGATTGACCACAACACGCTCGGCTATCTCAGCTTCGCCCTCATGTCTCTGACCCTCGTTACCGGCGCCCTCTACTTTCTCTCGCCGAGGTGGAAACGTGTCTTTCTTTACGTTCACGTTATCCTTGGTCTTCTCGCCTACATCGCAATGTTCTTGGCGATATGGCTCGTTCGCTGACAAAAGCTTATTAGGCCCGCCGACAAATTATTCCGGGGGTTGGAATGCTGAACGTCGAGGAAATCATTGAGAGGCTCCAGAAACTGAGCTACGAGGAGGCTTTGGCCTACTGGATAGCGAGTGAGGGGGAGGAGGCCGAGTTCTACAGGAAACTGGCCGAGAGGGCGAAGAACCTTGGCCTCCCCGAGAGCCTCGTGGAGACTTTCCTTAAGCTCAGCAGAGACTCGGAGAAGCACGCGCAGGAACTCACCAGGCAGTTCAGGGCTTCTTTTGGTCGGGAGCCGTTGACGAAGCTACCTCCCATTGAAGTTCTTCCTGTTCTTGACCGCTTCGAGAGGGCAGACCAGGTCAGAGAAGTTCTCGAAGCCGCGATGGAGAGCGAGCTTATAGCGATGAACGCCTACAAGGCTCTTGCGGAGAAAGTTGAAGACGAGCGTTTGAGGGAGCTCTACCTCACGCTCGCCGAGGTTGAAAAAGGCCACTACGAGGCCCTGAAGAGGGAATACGAACGGTTGGGTGATTGACATGGTGGTTGAGGTTCTGGAGGAAATTAAGAAGCTCAACGAGCGCGAACTGCTCAGCTACTGGATTAGGGGCGAATACGAGGAGGCTGAGACCTACCTGAAGCTGGCCGAGAGGGCAAAAGAGCTCGGCCTTCCCAAGGAAGTCTATGAGACCTTTGAAAGGCTCGGCAAGGAGTCCAAGGGACACGGTGATGAGCTCTACAAGATTTATCGCCAGAAGTACGGGGAAGAACTCGCCGAAGTGAACGTTCCGAGCGTTGAAGGAACCCACGTTCTCGGCAAGTTCTGGAAGGTCGAGGACCTTGAGGACGTTCTCATTAACGCCATGGAGGCTGAAAAGCTCGCCGAGACGATTTATCGGAAGTTGGCGGAGGAAACCGATAACGAGGAGCTCAGAAAGGTCTACCTCTACCTTGCGGACGTTGAGAAGGGTCATTACTCGGCATTAAAGGCCCTATACGAGTGGAGAAAAAAGAAGGGGCTACTTTGACCCCTTTTTCTCGGCTTTGGCCTTTTCCTTGGCCTTCTTCTGCTCCTCAAGCTTCTTCTTGATTTCCTCGACCTTCTCCGGCTTGAGGGGGATGAACCTCTCGTCGTGGTTGTCGTAGCTCGCCACCAGAAAGTCCTTGCTCAGCTTTAAGGCTCCGGTAGGACAGACGTCAACACACTGTCCGCAGTAGATACAGCGGGCCGTCCAGAGGGCGACCTTCCTTATCTCAGGGAGACAGACGAAGACTCCAGCAGGGCAGACGTTGTAGCACATCCTGCAGCCGACGCATTTGTCGACGTCGTACGTTATCATTCCCCTGAAGTCCTCCGGAACCGGCACTGGCTCCGTCTTCGGAAAGAGGTTGGTCGCTGGCTTTTTGGTTAAGTTCTTGAGCACCGTTGGGACGAGTATCGGCGCCTTCACATTATCACCTCCATCGCGAGGAGGAGCGAGCCGACGAGCGAGGCTAAGAAGACGTTCTTCCACAGGAAGTCAACGGCCTGCGTTACCTTCAGCCTTCCTGTCACGGCCCTGAAGACGCTTCCGACGATGAAGAGCAGGATGAAGACCTTGAGCGTGTGGAAGAGTAGGTTGACGACGTCCGCTGAGAGACCAGTCAGGCCAAAATATCCCGCTATTCCCCAGGGGAAGAATATAGCCACGACGAGGGAAGCCGCTATAAAGGTCTTGAGGGCCTTCGTCAGCTTGAGCAGTGCCAGATACCTCCCGCTGTACTCGACGAG
>NZ_JAMOQU010000120.1 GCF_027063845.1 Thermococcus sp. | reverse complement strand
TATCGGCGAGCTGGTCGGGCGAAACCTTGTCGTTAACCCACTCCCAGATTGGCGGGAACAGCGCACCGAAGACAGCGTAGCCCCTCCACTCGGGGTGGCCCATCTTGTCAGCGACCCAGCTCATCAGCCCGGCGCCGAGGACGTTTCCGAAGTAGCCGAGCCACTTGTTGCCGTTGCCGGCCCTCTCAAGGACGCCACCGATGACGGCGCTGGCGAGGCCGGAGACGGTCGCGTATCCGAGGCCGATGACGGTCTTCTCCGTGAAGATGTTCTTTATGTCCTCAACAAATCCCATCTCGCGTCACCTCCGCGAAATAATTATTATGGGGCTTCAGAAGCCCCCGTAGGTGCGTCCCTTCGCCTCAGTCTCACCGAGCATTGCCTTAAGCTGGGCAAGGGTGTGGTAGCCACGCTTCTTGCTCGGGTACTCCTCGGGGTTCATGGCGTATGGTGACTTGTAGCCGGACATCCTCTCCCTTATGACCCTAAGCCTCTCGGCGAGAGGCATTCCCTTGGTCTCGTGGGCAATCTCACCGAACTTGACCCTAACGTCAACCTGTCCCTTGTGCGGGCTCTCGATGGTGTACGGGAGGTTCGCGAGTATAGCTCCGCTCTTTTTGACCCACCAGCGCGCACCGACGCTCTGGATGTAGAATCCCTTAGCTCCGATGTTATTCATAGGGGTTGCCTTACCGGCGAGACCGGCAACGAGGGTCTGGGGCCTTATCTTCGCCATCTCAACACCACCTCCAGTGGTTCTTTTTGTTGCCGGGTTTCGGCCCCCGGTAGGGCTCCCGGTCTCGTTCTCTGTGTATGTTTTTTGCAAAAGAGATATTTATGTCTTTCGCTCCGCAAAACCCGTCCTTTGCAGAAAGCAATATTTTATAGGTGGTTGGTCAACGGTTGAGTTTACAAATGTAAAAGAAAAGGTTGCGTGGCACAGTCACTCCAGCGCCCACTCAAGGATGTCGAGGAGCTTGTCGAGCTTTGTCCTCGGCCTCGCCCACCGCTTGCCCTTCAACAGCTTTGCCATCGCCTGACTCTTTGTGAGCAGTTGGCCGTCAACGAGGACGGCCTTCTTACCCACGAGCCCCGGCCTGCCGAGGTATCTGCCAACGTCCACGACCTCCCCGCCCACGAGCTCCGCGACCTCCTCGTGGCTCAGCTCTCCGGCGAGCTTTGCCAGCTTTGCCATTTCTTCCCACGCCTTCCGCTTCGCCTCGGTCGGTGGCTTCTCCGGCGTCCGGCGGAAGTAAATGGTGTCACCCCTTCTGGCAACCACGACGGCTCTCGAACCCTTCATAGGCTTCGCCGGCGTGCTCATAGCCTTCCGGTAGAGCCTTTCCAACCTCGCGAGCCTGTCCTGGTCGAGAGGCCCCCCATTCAGCTCCACCGCCAACGGCGACGGCTTGAGCTTTGGACGCTCCTCCTTGAGCTCGTGGGCGACCTTGGTCAGGAGTGTCTCCATAAGCACCACCTCACACGCCGAAGCCGAGGAAGCCGAGCTTCTCAAGGTCGGTTAGCCGGCGCCTGTTTAGGATTTTCACGCGCCCGTTTTCCCACATCATCACGCCCTCCCTGCTGAAGACCTTTAAGACCTCCTGCGGGTCTTCGTAGCCGAGCTCCCGGATGCGCTCCATAAGCTCCTGTATGTCGTAGTCGCGCCCGCGCAGGTAATCGTAGGCTCGGTCGTAGGGCTCCGGGATTTTCGGTATCTCGGCGATGAGCTTTGCGACGGCCTTTTTCACGCCGGTCGCCACGCTCCCGTATTGCCTCTCCAGCTCCCTCGCGTGGTCGAGGGAGATGTAAACGTTGCTCAGCCGGACGGTCTTATACTTGAGCCTCCTTATCTGCGCGGGGCTGAGCTTGTACCCCCAGCGCCTTTCAATCTCGGCTTGGAGCGTCTTGTCGGTGAACTTGCTAACGACGGGCATCTTACCCCAGTTCTCCTCGACGAACTCCTCAATCTGAGCCAGCACCGGCGCCGGGATGTCCGCGAGCCTAACCATGCCTCATCACCCACTCTTTGAGCTTTTCAACGACGAAGCGGTAGGCGCTTCCTTCTGGTTCTGGGAACTCTGCAAGGTAACCGGCCAACTTGAGCGCAATGTCGGGGGCGATGGCCATTATGAACATCAGGGTCGGGTAGCGGGTCTCGCCCTCGGTGAAAGACACCTCCGTGCCGATGCCGGGCTTAACAGTAACGTAAACTGCCGGGTGCCTACGTAGGAACTCTTGCACCGCCTCGCTGAACACATCGCCGGCTCTGGCGTTGTTGATTATCCAAGCACGAACCCAGCTGGAGCCGACGCGGTAGAATGCATCAATACCGCCTTCAACAAGGCGTCCACCGAAGTTCTGAAGCGCATAGAGGGTCAACGCCTCGCGCCACGTGATTGTGCCTTCCCTGTCCTTGCGCTCAAGTTCTGAGACAGCATGGGCGACGATTTTCTCGCCGAGCCATTTTCTCAGGAAGTCGGCATACATGCTGGCGTCCGAGTGGGTCTTGGCCTTCTCCTTAAGGTAGCGCTCAACGCCATACCACAGCATAGCTGAGAGCTCGCGCGGGTCTTCGAGGGCCCGACTGAGCCACTCCGGCACCTCGCCGAGGTAATGGTAAATGTTCTTTGGCTTCGATAGTTCTTTCCTCCGCTCGACTATCTCAGTTGCTGAAACCACCCCACCCGAGCGCTTCTTCATCTCGACCGGGAGCTCTCGGCGCCCGACCTTTTGGTTGTACACACTTG
>NZ_JAMOQU010000119.1 GCF_027063845.1 Thermococcus sp. | reverse complement strand
CGCCCGAGAAGAGGCCGATGGAGATGCACATGCAGTTCGGCATAATCAACCTCGACAAACCCCCTGGACCGACGAGCCATGAAGTTGTCGCGTGGATTAAGAAGCTCTTCAACCTGAGCAAGGCCGGCCACGGCGGAACCCTCGACCCCAAGGTCAGCGGTGTCCTACCAGTTGCCCTTGAGAGGGCCACGAGGGTCGTCCAGGCACTTTTGCCAGCGGGAAAGGAGTACGTGGCTCTGATGCACCTTCACGGCGACGTTCCCGAGGACAAAATCCTCGCCGTTATGAAGGAGTTTCAGGGCGAGATAATCCAGAGACCACCGCTAAGGAGTGCCGTAAAGAGACGTCTGAGAACGAGGAAGGTCTATTACATAGAGGTGCTCGAGATAGACGGCAGGGACGTGCTCTTCCGCGTTGGTGTCGAGGCGGGAACGTACATACGTTCGCTGATTCACCACATAGGCCTGGCTTTGGGCGTTGGAGCGCACATGGCCGAGTTGCGCCGTACTAGAAGCGGTCCCTTCAAGGAGGACGAGACGCTGGTGACGCTCCACGATTTGGTTGACTACTACCACTTCTGGAAGGAGGACGGCATCGAGGAGTACTTCAGGAAGGCGATACAGCCGATGGAGAAGGCGGTTGAACATCTGCCCAAGGTGTGGATAAGGGACTCTGCCGTTGCGGCGGTGACGCACGGCGCGGACCTGGCCGTTCCGGGAATAGTCAAGCTCCACAAGGGCATAAAGAAGGGTGACCTCGTTGCGATAATGACCCTCAAGGACGAGCTGGTGGCACTTGGAAAGGCCATGATGACGAGCGGCGAGATGCTCCAGAGGAGCAAGGGCATAGCGGTTGACGTTGACAAGGTCTTCATGCCGAGGGACTGGTATCCGAAGCTCTGGTAGAAACTTCGCCTGCGCGAAGTTTCATCAAGGTTCGTGATTCCTTCTTAGATTTCCTTTTGTCATGTTTTTGCTTTTTCAGTTGCTTCTTGAGTTTGGAATTCTACTTAAGTGGAACTCTCCTACTTGGGTTTTACCATTCTCTCCGCGCTCCTTTGGAGCGCTTTTGGGTTAAACCCCTTGTCAGGAAGTTATGTAATGTGAATTCTTGTTATTCTAAGAGTCCGTAAGGAAATAAAAAACACTCTCCAAATTGCGCCCTAAAGAGGAATCACTATCTTTGGTCAAGCTTTCCTAAAGCTTGCTCTGTACTCTCAAACCCCCGGAGTGGGGCTTCGCCCCACGTTAGGAAACTTTGCCTGCGCAAAGTTTCATCAAAGTTGGTAGCTCCCTCTAAAGGGCTAAAGTTTTGAATTATTTTCTCCTCAATGGGTTGTTTTTGAGGGCGAGAACTTTCTCAGCTTGCTCATTATGTGGGATTTAACTTTAAAATCGACGCCCGAAGGGCGTCAAGAAGAAAGCAAACCCAGTTTAAAAGGGCTGTTTTGGGGTTCTCTCTTAGAAAGCTCGATTTTCCCAGTAAAATCTGTCTTCTTTGGGCCTTTGATGAGGAGCTACTAACTTTTGGTGAAGCTTTTTCCAAAAGCTTCAGCACCGGTGGAAGAGTTGGGTGCTTTTGATTGATTTTTTATCGTGCAGGTCCTCCTGAACTTTTATTAAATGTTTTAGCGTATCGTAGCAAGGTGGCATGTATATGAGCTGGAAGGACCCTCGTCTCCTCCTAAACTTTCTTCTCGGGGCGGTTTTTCTGGCAGTCATATTTCACTACTCCCTTTCGCTTCCATGGGGCGAAAGCTTTTTGTTTGGGGTCGTCTTATCGCTTCTCTATACTCTGGCCCATGTTCTTCGGAAGGAACCGGGTAAATGGAGAAAGTCTGGGCTCTTAAAATCCAAGGGCTTAAGGTATCTCATCTTTTTCCTGGGCCCGTTTGGGTTCAGTGTGCTCTTATTCGGGCTTATGTATCTGGTCTTTGCAAAACCGGGAACTTCGTTCGTTTCCCTTGTCAAGGTGCTCGGCGCTCTCTTTGCAATAGGCTCTTCCCTGATGTTCCTCGCCTCGGTGTTTTATAGCAAGAATAAGACGCCTGAGAAAATCACTTACTCCTGGCAGAACTTTCTGAGGGAGCTTTCGGCGTCAATTCTCCTATTCATAATTTCATACTTCTCCGGGGTTAGCTTGGAAAAGAGTGTTTCAATGGCTCTTTATGTTTTTGTTGCGGCCGGCTGGTACTACTCCACGATGGCGCATAGGTATATTATGCCTGGGCGGATACTTAAAATCCGGGCAATTATCAATTTCGTGGCAGTCGCCTCTGGTTTGCACCTCTTCGTAATCAACAACACGCTCATAAGTGGGTTAATGGGAGCACTATTTGCATTTGCCTTTGAGAAAGACTACGAGATAACAAGGAAGCTTGTGGAAACGGGACTGTTGGATAGGAGATACGCCGAAAGCGGGGCCGGTGGTCTGTTTTATGCAATCTTTTACCTGTTTGGAGTGATTGCAGTTTTGATTGTGGTCACTGGAAATTATAACGCATCTTTCATCAGGGAATCCTTGTTAACAATGTTTAGGCTACTTTATCTGTTCACGGCGATTTTTCCTCCCCTTCGGGACGTTTATCGGGTGGTTGAGGTTGAAAGAGTATAGTGGGCAAGTTGGGGGCTGATTGTTCAGAACTTGGTTTTATGCGTAATGCCTGTTTGTGTTCTTTTGTTTGCTCTTTTACTCTCCCTTCTTCCGTTTCATTTTCGTTGTTTTGATACGGTTGGAAATTGAAAATCCTACTAAAAAACAGAAACAATTCAAACTTGTGACTAGAAAAGCTTTTAAAGGTTTTAGAGTCACACCTAATGACGACCGCAAGAGGCGTGCCCCTATGGGGAGCTGGACTAGGAAGGTTGGCGCAGTATTGTTGCTTGCTATGGTTATGAGTCTAGGCTTTAACGTTGCCTATGGGGCAAGAAATACGGATGCATTGAAGCCCGAAGAAGCCTACTGGGCAGGGGAACTCCAGAGAGACCTTCCTCTGGTGAAGGTCAATGAAACTGTGATGGCAATGGTTGAAGAGTACTCAAGCGAGATACTTGAGGAGTTCAATAGGGAACTGTGTACCATGAGTGACGAAGAAATGATTCGCGAGGGTCTCACAAAGGACGATATCAAAAAAGCCAGAGCGTTCTGCAGATTACCTGATGAGGCAAAGTTGAAAATCATTAGAAACAGACTCATACTTAGCGTGTACCTCACCAACGCTCGTTGCTCAGCCCTTAAGCAAACGGAAATGAGGCCTATAATAACCGCTTCTTCTGGTAGCACTTATTCCTGCAGGGATGGATGGGTTTACGCTTGGGGGATACCCACCAAAGAAAAACTTGGAATCTCTCACTGTTCATGGAGAAAGTCAGGATCTCCTTCATCTTGCAGTAAAGAAAAGGGTGTAGCATGCCTCTGGGGATGCACGAACGTTGATCCAAAACTTGGATGGTCTAGTAACTACAAGTATTTCTCTGATTTGGACAGCTTTGTTAAGGAAGTGACAAGCAAGGGTTACCACAAGACCGAGAGGTATGCGGCTTATGGCATCTACGGCCGAGACTTCACAAGAGGGATTAAATATGGATATCGCTACGAGGCAAGATACAGTCCAAAAACTCGCATGGGCTACGTGGAGGGTCCTGAGCCTAACCCTGAAAAGAACTGGTATGGGTTTATTCATGGGTTCTGGCCGACACTTGTGAAGCGCTGGCACGATAAATGCTGAGGTGGTTAGCGTGAAGCGCTCTAAGACTCTATACTCTGCCCTTCTTCTTGTTTTTCTGTTAATTGCTGGTGGAACTTATTACCTCCATGTTCGAGATTCTGGTAATACGATGGAACCCCAGATAAAGTTCAATGCAACGGGTCTTGACTCAATAGGTCCGAACATGACTCTCGTATACAAAGCCCGAGAATACTCTGGGAAGACACTCGTCCAGAACTTGACGAGAACCTTCATCATAACCCGGGAGGGAAACACTACTAAAATCCTTGAGAGGTTTAAAATCGAATGGCGGGCGCCCGATTACTCGATTTCTAAAGGAGAAAACCGAGCTGAGATAGTTGGCTCAAACTCCATTGTCTATCAATCTGATGGTTCAATCTTCGTTGAAGGGGAACGGGCTGAGGTCGAGCTCTTTAGGATTGGATACCCCTACTCTCCCGTATTCGAGCGACTAAAGGCTGAAAAGGGCTACACCCTAAGGCTATGCTGTGCCAATCTCACTGTGGAGGATGTGAGGACTATAAACGGGAGAGAATGTATCATAGTGAAAGCGGAAACTGAAGATGCCACTCTCAAACTTCTCATCGACTCCAAGACTCGCCTGCTCCTGTGGGATTACGGGGTTTCCAAAGACGTGAAGGGTTCATGGTGGGAGGACTGGCTGGTTTCCTCTAAGTGAGAGATCCCATGGAAGCTTTCCAAAAGCTTCAGCGCCGGCGGAAGAGTTAGTGTCTTTTTAGAATTTTTTGCTGATTTTTATTGGGGTTTTCTGTGTATCTCAGGGTAACTAGTTTGATTTAACCCTCTCAGATTGCTCTTTTGTTAGTGCACAATTGACCTTTTGCCCATTAATAAGGAGGACACTCTTTGGTCAAGCTTTGCGCGAGCAAAGGTTGATAAACCCCTCAACGAAGCACCGCACATGAGCCACTACTACTCCGAGGAGCCAAACGTTCCGCTGAAGACGAAGACGATAGAGGTCTGCATTAGGGGTTACTGCTTCAAGTTCATTACAGCGAGCGGTGTCTTCTCCTTCGGGAAGCTCGACAGGGGCACGGAACTGCTCATAGAGAACATGGTTCTCAATAGGAACTGGCACGTCCTCGACCTGGGCTGTGGCTACGGGGCAATCGGGATAGTTGCATCGCGCTTCGTTGACTACGTCGTCATGACCGACGTGAACAGGAGAGCGATTAGCATAGCGAGGAAAAACTTAAAAATCAACGGCGTTAGAAACGCCGAGGTCAGGTGGGGGAGCCTCTACGAGCCCGTTAAGGGCGAAAAATTCGACTCAATCATCACCAATCCCCCCGTGCACGCGGGAAAGGAAGTCCTGAGGGAAATAGTTATAAACGCTCCCCGGCATCTCAACGATGGTGGCCTCCTGCAACTGGTGATTAAGACGAAGCAGGGGGCAAAGTATATTAAGGCCCTCATGGAGGAGACCTTCACCGAAGTGAGAGAGCTCGCGAAGGGGAGCGGTTACCGCGTGTACGCCGGGATTGCCTAGCCTGGGAAGGCGCGGGCCTTGAGAGCCCGTGGGCGTTTGCCCGCCGGGGTTCAAATCCCCGTCCCGGCGCCAAAATCCCTTTGATTCCCAAGAGGGATGGGAGGTGTATTCGTAATGACCGAGAACTTCAGGCACATAGTCCGCGTTGCGGGCGTTGATTTGGATGGACACAAGCAGTTGAGATGGGCACTGACAGGGATTAAGGGAATAGGAATAAACTTCGCCACGATGGTGCTCAGGGTTGCAGGGCTCGACCCCTACATGAAGGCCGGATATCTCACCGACGAGCAGGTTAAGCTGATAGAGAAAATCCTCGAGGACCCCGTTGCCCACGGAATCCCAGCCTGGGCCGTCAACAGGCCGAAGGACTACGAGACCGGCAAGGACATGCACCTTATTACAGCCAAGCTCGTTATGGCCTGGCGCGAGGACATCAACAGGCTCAGGAGAATACGCGCTTACCGCGGTATAAGGCACGAGCTCGGCCTGCCGCTCCGCGGTCAGAGGACCAGGTCGAACTTCAGGCACGGAACCACCGTCGGCGTTAGCAGGAGGAAGAAGTGAGGTGGTGTAAATGGGAGACCCGAAGAGGCAGAGGAAGAAGTACGAGACTCCCTCTCACCCCTGGATTAAGGAGAGGCTCGACCGCGAGAGGGTTCTGAAGAGGAAGTACGCCCTCAAGAACAAGAAGGAGCTCTGGCGCCACGAGACCCAGCTCAAGGAGTTCAGGCGTAGGGCAAGAAGACTTCTCGCCGCCCGCGGTAAGCAGGCCGAAATCGAGAGGCAGCAGCTCCTCCAGAGGCTCCACAGGCTCGGCCTTCTCCCGGCCGACGCCGTTCTTGATGACGTTCTCTCACTCACCGTCGAGGACGTCCTTGAGAGAAGACTACAGACCATCGTCTACAAGAAGGGGCTCGCCAGGACCATCAAGCAGGCCAGGCAGCTCATAGTCCACGGCCACATCGAGGTCAACGGCCAGATAATCCGCTCACCCGGCTACCTCGTCCTCCGTGAGGAGGAGGACACGATAACCTACGCCAAGAACTCTCCCTTCGCGAAGGAGGGTCACCCTGAGAGGATGGTTATTGAACAGGCCAAGCAGGGTGGTGAGGCATGAGCGAGGAAACCCAGCAGCAGGTTAACCTCAAGAAGAAGGAGAAGTGGGGAGTTGCCCACATCTACTCCTCCTACAACAACACCATCATCCACATCACCGACCTCACCGGGGCCGAGACCGTCTCCAGGTGGAGCGGTGGTATGGTCGTCAAGGCCGACAGGGACGAGCCCTCCCCGTACGCGGCCATGATTGCCGCCAAGAGGGCCGCCGAAGAGGCCATGGAGAAGGGCTTCGTCGGAGTCCACATCAAGGTTCGCGCTCCCGGAGGAAGCAAGAGCAAGACCCCCGGACCCGGTGCTCAGGCGGCAATCAGGGCCCTCGCGAGAGCTGGCCTAAAGATAGGGCGCGTCGAGGACGTCACTCCGATACCGCACGACGGAACCAGGCCCAAGGGCGGTAGGCGCGGTAGGCGCGTCTGACCTTTACAACTTCTTTTTTGGTGATGCAAATGGAGCCGAAGTTTGAAATTCTTGAAAAGAGGGAGGACTCGATAAAGTTCATCGTTAGTGGCATAGACGTCGCCTTTGCCAACGCCCTTAGAAGGACAATTCTCGCTGAGGTTCCTACCTTCGCCGTTGACGAGGTTGAGTTCTTCGAGAACGATTCGGCCCTCTTCGACGAGATAATCGCCCACAGATTGGCCATGATTCCCCTCACGACACCCGTTGAGAGGTTCTCGCTCGACGCACTTGAACTCGATGACTACACCGTTACCCTCTCACTTGAGGCAGAGGGGCCGGGTATGGTCTACTCCGGCGACCTCAAGAGCAGTGACGAGGGAATCAAACCAGCGAACCCGAACATTCCGATAGTCAAGCTCGCCGAGGGACAGAAGCTCACGCTCAACGCCTATGCCAAGCTTGGTCGCGGAAAGGACCACGCCAAGTGGCAGCCGGGCTTCGTCTACTACAAGTACCTGACGAAAATCCACGTGAACAAGGACGTTCCCGACTGGGAAGAGCTCAAGGAGCTCGCCAAGAGGCGCGGTTTACCCGTTGAGGAGAAGAAGGATGAGATAGTCATAACCACCACCAAGGCCTTCTACCTGCCGAGGAAGTTCGAGGCCTACGAGGGCGAGAAGATTAGGGAAGAGGTAGTGCCTGGAACGTTCGTCTTTACAGTGGAAACAAACGGAGAGCTCCCCGTTGAGGAAATCGTGAGCATAGCGCTCAAGATACTAATGAGGAAGAGCGATAGATTTATAAACGAACTCCATAAATTAGCCGACTGACGCGGGGGTAGCCGAGCCTGGCCAAAGGCGCGGGATTCAGGGTCCCGTCCCGTAGGGGTTCCGGGGTTCAAATCCCCGCCCCCGCACCATAACGCTCACCCCGTCCACCTGTCGGTTTCCCTGCGAGAGCGTTGAGGAGGTATGTTCATGGTCAAGAGAACAGGTCCCACTGACATTAACCTGAGAAGGCTCATTCGGGCACTCAGGAAGAAGTCGAACGAAGAGGGAGTAAAGATTTGGAAGGACATCGCTTGGCGCCTTGAGAGGCCGAGGAGGCAGAGGGCTGAAGTCAACGTCAGCAAGATAAACCGCTACACCAAGGAGGGAGACACCGTCATCGTTCCGGGAAGCGTTCTCGGAGCCGGAAAGCTCGAGCACAAGGTCACCGTTGCCGCATGGAAGTTCAGTGAAACGGCTAAGAAGAAGATAGTCGAGGCCGGTGGCGAGGCCATCACCATCGAGGAGCTTATGGAGAGAAACCCGAAGGGTAGTGGAGTAATCATAATGGAGTGATGGGCCATGAGGATTATTAACGCTGAAGGACTCATACTCGGAAGGCTCGCCTCGAAGGTTGCCAAGATGCTCCTTGAGGGCGAGGAGGTCGTCATTGTCAACGCCGAGAAGGCCATCATCACCGGAAACCGCGAGGACATCTTCGCCAAGTACAAGCAGAGGACCGAGCTTAGAACCAGGACCAACCCGAGGAGGGGTCCGTTCTACCCGAAGAGGAGCGACGAGATAGTCAGGAGAACCGTCAGGGGCATGCTTCCCTGGAAGACTGACCGCGGAAGGAAGGCCTTCAGGAGGCTTAAGGTCTACGTCGGCGTTCCCAAGGAGTTCGAGGGCAAGGAGCTCGAGACCATAAGCGAGGCCCACATGTCGAGGCTTGCCACTCCGAAGTACGTCACCGTTGGTGAAGTGGCGAAGTTCCTCGGTGGAAAGTTCTGAGGTGAGAAAGATGAGGGTCATCCAGACTGCTGGAAAGAGGAAAACCGCTATAGCGAGGGCCACCATAAGGGAAGGAAAGGGAAGGGTGAGAATCAACCACAAGCCCGTCGAGATAATCGAGCCCGAGATAGCGCGCTTCACCATCATGGAACCGCTCATCCTCGCTGGAGAGGAGATAGTCAGCAAGGTTGACATCGATGTCAAGGTCGAGGGCGGAGGCTTCATGGGTCAGGCCGAGGCCGCGCGCGTCGCCATAGCCAGGGCCCTCGTCGAGTGGACCAACGACATGAACCTCAAGGAAAAGTTTATGAAGTACGACAGGACTATGCTCGTTGGCGACAGCAGGAGGACCGAGCCCCACAAGCCCAACCGCTCGACCAAGGGTCCGAGGGCCAAGAGGCAGAAGTCCTACCGTTGATGCCTCCCCTTTAACAATTTGAGGTGTGGGAAATGATAGTCCCCGTCAGGTGCTTCACCTGCGGAAAGGTGCTGGCAGACAAGTACTACGAGTTCAAGAAGAGGGTTGAGGCCGGGGAAGACCCGGGTAAGGTCCTCGACGACCTCGGCGTCGAGAGGTACTGCTGCAGGAGAACTCTCCTCAGCCACGTGGAGCTCATCGACCAGGTAATGGTTTATAAAGTCTACTAAAAACCGCAATTCTGGGCGGGGCCGTGGGGTAGCTTGGTCTATCCTCCCGGCTTGGGGTGCCGGAGACCCGGGTTCAAATCCCGGCGGCCCCACCAACATTCCGTTCACTGAAAAAACTCTCTTGAAGGTGTGGAAGGAAGGGGTGGTAAGTATGTTCAAGTACACCCGCTTTGAGAAGGCCCGCATCATCGGCGCGAGGGCTTTGCAGATAGCGATGGGTGCCCCCGTGCTGATAGACGTTCCCGAGGGAATAACTCCTCTTCAAGCTGCCTTAATGGAGTTCGAGAAGGGAATAATCCCGCTCACCGTAATAAGGCCGAGCTGATGAACGATGACGGTGATAGAGAACGTAATCGGCAGGGTTGCAGTGCTCAGGGGTGGGAAGTACTCCGTTGAGGTAGACGTCATAACCAGCTCGGGCTTTGGGCGGTTTGCCTCACCGATAGACGAGAACCCGAGCCTCTACATAGCCGAGGCCCACAGGGCTGTGAGTGAGGTTGACGAGATAATCGGGCCCGAACTGATAGGCTTCGACGCAACCGAGCAGGAGCTTATAGACAGCTACCTCTGGGAGATAGACGGGACCGAGAACTTTGGACACATTGGAGCCAACACCGCGCTGGCGGTTTCGATAGCCACCGCAAAGGCCGCCGCCAGCGAGAAGAACCTTCCCCTCTACAGCTACCTTGGAGGAACCTTCACCACCGAGTTGCCCGTCCCAATCCTTGAGCTCGGTCGCGGTGAGGAGTTCGACTACTACGTCATGGTCCGCGATTTGATGGAGATTACCGACGTCGTTGACGCTTTCAACAGCGTCCTTGAGAACGTTGAGGGCAACACCGTTGAGGCCTACTCGAAGGCCACCGAAAAGGCCACCGACGAGCTCGGCCTTGAGGTTGCCCTCGGACTCGTCCAGAAGAAGGAGCTCGATATAGAGACCGTCCTCTCGACGGTTGAAGACAACAACATCGCCTACATAAAGCCCGTCGGAAGTGAGGAGCTCTTCCTTGAGCTCATAGCAGGGACCCACGGGGTCTTCGTTGACGGTGAGTATCTCTTCCGCGAGAAAGACATACTCGACAGGCGCTACTACAACGCGCTCTCCATAAAACCCATAAACCTGGGCACGCTCACCGACTTGTACAACCTCATAAACGACGCCAAGTCGGAGAGAATCGTTCCAATCCTCTCGGAGGCTCGCTACGAGTCCTCCGATGAGGCCCTCGCCCACCTTGCGGTGGGCTTCCGTTGCCCGGCGATGGTGCTCCACTCGAACTCCATCGCCAGGCTGAACGAACTGATAAGAATAGCTGAGGATTTGGGTGAAAGGGGCAGGATAATAACCTTTGAAGGATGAGGAGGTGTGAAGGAAATGGAGGAGTATCTCGTTCCACTCGACCAGTATCTGGCAGCGGGTGTCCACATCGGCACCCAGCAGAAGACCCAGGACATGAAGAAGTTCATCTACCGCGTCAGGCAGGATGGCCTCTACGTCCTCGACGTTAGGAAGACCGACGAGAGGCTCAAGGTCGCGGGCAAGTTCTTGTCCAAGTTCGACCCGGAGAGCATACTCGCTGTCAGCGTCAGGCTCTACGGCCAGAAGCCCGTCAAGAAGTTCGGCGAGGTTACCGGTGCCAGGGCCATTCCGGGCCGTTTCCTCCCTGGGACCATGACCAACCCGCAGGTCAAGAACTTCTTCGAGCCGGACGTCATCATCGTCACCGACCCGAGGGCCGACCACCAGGCCATGAAGGAGGCCGTTGAGATTGGAATACCGATAGTTGCCCTCGTTGACACCGAGAACTTCCTCAGTTACGTTGACCTTGCAATCCCGACCAACAACAAGGGTAGGAAGGCCCTCGCGCTCATCTACTGGATACTCGCCAGGGAGATACTCTACAACAGGAAGGAAATCGAGAGCAGGGAAGACTTCAAGGTCCCCGTTGAGGACTTTGAGATGAGGATTGTGAGGACCTGAGGGGAAGGTTTTTAACTTTCCCCCTATACTTCCCCTCGCGCGGGGGTGCCCGAGCCTGGCCAAAGGGGCCGGACTTAAGATCCGGTGCCGCAGGGCTTCGCGGGTTCAAATCCCGTCCCCCGCACCAAACCTTTAAAAGTTCCCCGTTGAACGAAACCCGTCAAGGTCATTTGAGGTGGTTGAGATGGCGAGATTCCCCGAGGCTGAAGCAAGAATCTTCAGGAAGCTTATCTGCATGCGCTGTGGCGCCACCAACCCGTGGGGCGCAAAGAAGTGCAGAAAGTGTGGTTACAAAGGGCTCCGCCCCAAGGCCAGAGAACCGCGCGGTGGCGGACGCTGATTAGGTTTTCTTCAACTTTTTCAGCGTTTCTTCCAGAAACTCTATTCCCTCTTTTAGCAGTTCCTCACCCTTTGGCGTGAGCTTGTAGTACTTTCTGGCCGGCTTTCCCGTTTCGCTCTCCTGCCACTCTGCGGTAACGTAGCCGTCCTTTTCCAGCTTGTATAGGACGACGTACGAGCTGACGGTTGCAGGCTCGAAGTCGAAGGCCTCCTTTATGCGCTCCTTTAGCTCGTAGGCGTACATCGGCCTCTCCTCGAGGAGCCGGAGTATGTAGAGCCAGAGCACCTCTTTCGTGACCTTATTCCTCAACCTCTCTATCGGCGTCGTCATGCTCCCACCTGTTTTACGTCTTGTAAATATTTTGGATGCGTGTAATTTAAGCCTTTTGGGGAAAGGTTTTATACGTTAGCTTCCTAAGGAACCTCGGTGGTGATTATGGATTTCAACGTGAGTAGCATGTTTGGAGATATGGGCGTTGGAGCCCTCGTTGGATTCATTACCGGGTACGCTCTCAAGAAACTCATGAAGCTGGCGATGGCTATAATCGGTGCCTACGTCTTGAGCCTGTTCTACCTCCAGCAGAAGGGCGTAATAACAATAAACACCGACAAGCTATTCAACCTGACCGGTAGCATCACCCAGCAGGTGGTTAGTCTCAGTCAGAAGGTCGTGGGAATCCTTCCTGGAACCAGTGCATTCGTCGCGGGCTTCTACATCGGCTTCAAAAAAGGATGAGGAATCAGACCTTCCCGCGGTAGAGAATCTTGATGAGTTCCTCGGGAAGACCTTCCTTCTTGATTTTCTCCTCAATGAGCTTCTTTTCCTTCTCGTAGTCCACCTCGATGAACTTGGCGTGGAGCGTGTCAACGTCAACCAGCGCGAAGGTTGCCTTGTGGTTCTTGCCCGGCGGATAGCCTATGCTTCCGGGGCAGATTACCCTTCCGTACCTCGTCATTGCGTTGACCGGGTACTTCGGCGACGCCACGAAGAGTATCTCGTAGTCCTTGACGGGCCTCATTATGGCCTCGTAGTAGCTGGTCGGCTGGTCAGGGAGAACCTGGCCCTCGAAGGGGTTAAGCGGGCTTCCATAGACGCCAAAGATGTCGTTTTTGCCTATCTTATCCACGAGGTAAATTGGTAGGTCCCTGATGAACTCCCTGCCATCGTGACCGAGCTTTTCCCACGTGTACTTCAGGGCCTTCTTGATGTAATCTGGGTAATCGAGCCTGTCAATGTAGTCGGGCCCCTCCGCGTGCGGGTCGCTGGCCGCTATGGCCTGGTCGAACTCACCGCGGATGACCTTGACGACGTTGTTTCTGATGAGGTCGTCGAGCGTGTCGAGAACTTCCTTCGGATACGGAAAGAGGCCGACCACGTTTCCAAGAACGTAGTACTTCTCAATCTCATAGCCTTCTTCCTTGAGGGCCTCAATCTTCTCGAGGGCCTTCGCCAGAGCGGGAAGGTTTCCGTTTATGTTCGCCAGAACCGCCACGTACACCATGGTACCACCCCCATTTTTTCTTACCTAAAGAAACTAAAAGCTCCAAGGTATTTAAACGTTTCGGGCATTTGAGTTTCACAGAAAGGTATTGGGAGGGCTCAGGGCATCAGAAGGGGAAGCGTCCCTTCTTTTTCTTGGCTCCCTTCTCCCTGTGCATGCTCTCGAGGTAGAGCAGGAGTGCGTCCTCTATCACCTCTATCACCTCCTTTTGTTTTTTGTTGGTGAGGTTCTGCCTCTTCCATGCGGTCAGGAAGTTCCACTGGTGGCCATTAGGGTATCGGTTTCCGAAGGTGCCTATAGAACTTTTTAACGGCCCTTGGAATTGAGTATGGCGGTAGTTTAAGGGACAAACCAAGCCTGGAAAAGCTCAATCCAATTTTGTGATTCTCTTAACAGGGACTTTTTGCGTGTTTGTGCTTTCAAAGAGCCTTTTGGCTTTGGAATTCTCTGGGTTGGGCATTTTATTGTTTGGGTTTACACTTTTCCGCGCTCTGAAGGAGCGCCTTTCAGAGTAAACTTCAAAACTTCAACTGTAAGGCCCCGTGGAGCGAATTCCAGTGTAGATTACATTCAAGAGTGCACACTTTTGTGGTTGCACTTTGGAGGAGAATCACGAACTTTGATGAAACTTTTGCTTGGCAAAAGTTTCTATGGCGGACCGGCGGGGCTTCGAACCCCGGACCTGCGGCTTAGGAGGCCGCCGCCCTATCCTGGCTAGGCTACCGGTCCACTGCCCGCTATTCCCTCCCGGAGAAGAGTATTTAAAGTTTACGGTTTACTTTTGGTGGTGAATGGCATGGTTGACGAGCTTGACCTCAAGATTATCTCTCTCCTCCAGAAGAACGCCCGCCTCTCGTTTAGGGAGATAGCGAGGGAACTCGACGTTGCCGTTGGCACAGTCTACAACCGAATCAAGAAACTCGAAGAGGAGGGTGTTATCAAGGGTTACGCTCCTGTTCTTGATTACGAAAAGCTTGGCTTTGGACTAACGGCCCTCATTGGAATCAAGGCGCAGGGAAGGAAGATAGCCGAGATAGAACGGAAGATAGCCGAGAAGACCCGAGCAATGATGGTCTATGACATAACGGGCGAGTTCGACATCTTCGTCATAGCGAAGTTCAGGGACAGGGAAGATATGAACCGCTTCGTGAAGTGGCTTCTCTCCCTGGATGGGGTTGAAAAAACGAACACGAGCGTGGCCATGCAGGTTGTGAAGGAGGAGCCACGGTTAGCCCTTGAGGATTAAGACCTCGTCGAGGAAGCGCTTTGCGAAGTCCTCGAAGCTCTCAACGGGAAGCTCCACTTCCTTTCCGTTGACTTTTCCCCTGAAAACGTAGCGTCTCGCCGTTATCTCCAGGATTTTTTTGAAGTCCGGGCTATCCTCGACTGTTCTTTCAAGAACTCTCGTGAACTCGTCGCTGTCAACCTCAACGACAACGCCCTCTATGACAACCCTCTTTCCACATTCCTCCTCACCGCACTCAAACTTGAAGGGAACGCCGGGGGCGAACTCTATCGGCAGGCTCAGCCCCTCGGCGTTGTAGATGAATCCCTTCATGTCAATCCAACCTTATGAGGCTCTCCACGGGGAACTCGTACTCCTCTTGGAGTTTCTCGACGATGTCGCCAACGCTTATTAGGAAGAACATGCCCACGGGCTTTGCCCCTGCCTGTTTGGTCATCTCCACAAGGGCCCTCTGGGTTTCTCCGCTCCTTATCACGTCGTCCACGATGAGGACGTTTTCGCCCTTTTTAAGTGCCCACTGAGGGAGGTACAGGGTCATAACGGTTCCGGAGGCACTGGGAACGTAGCTGACCTCGTAGAACTTCTCAACACCAACTTCCTTCTTCTTCTTGGCGTAGACTATGTCCGCACCGAGTTCCCTGGCTATATGGACTCCGAGGGCAATTCCGTCGGTTGCGGCAGTGAGGACCTTGTCAACGTCTTTGTCGAGGTACCTCCCTGCCACCTCTTCAGCTATGAGGCTCATCAAGGCCGTGTCGCTGAGCACCGGCATGTTGTCGAAGAAGCCCCTCTCGTCGAACTTTATCCTCTTCTTTACCTCCTCCTCAAGGTTTATGTAGGGCAGGAGGAGTTCGAGCAGTTCCCTCGTCCTCTCGGCGCTCGGCAGAACCTTCCCGCGAACGTACCTGTTCAGGACGGTTATCGGCAGTCCCGTTATCTTCGAGAGCTCCTCGTAGGTGTAGCTTTTCTTGAGGAGCCTCAAAACCCTGATGAGTCTGAGCTTCTCTTGGACGGACTTCAACTGACTCATTCTCTCACCTCCGCGTGCCCGGTGTTTAACAAGAAAATGTATAAATACGTTTCGGTCATCCGAGAACCTTACGCCGGTACTCCTCTATGACGTCACCGTATTCCCTGAGGAGAAATTCCTTCGTGACTGGCTCTCCTTCGGGATGGTTGATTCCAGGGCAGAAAGAATCCTCCTTTACGTAAATCTCCATCTTCTTTCCGTGCTTGACAAATACGAAGGGATAGAGCCTGCATGCGAGAGGCCTATGGTTGTAAATCTTGCATCTCTTTGTCTCGGGGTCAAGAAAGATGCATGCGTCATCAAATGGTCTCTTTTTAAGGGCATAGCCAAGGAACTTATCCCCACGGTAGAAGAGCTTCTCGTAGTCCACAAACTCCCAGGCGTTATAACCTAGCTCTTCAATCTTGGCGATGTCCTCGTCCCGAAGAGGGATTTCAAGCTCCTCACAGCACTTCCCGCAGTTTTCAACGCACTTAAATTTGAAAGATGGGTCGGACTCGACCTCAAGGGTTTCGAGGTCAATGGTCGCGACCCACCGCTTCACCCCCTCACCCCCGGTAGGTGCTTGCTATCAGCGTTTCAGTCATCTCTATCTCCGGAATTTTCCTGAGAACCTCATCGTGGAACTTGTCGAGGTTCTCTATCGTGGGCACCTCAACCCTAAGTATTATAT
>NZ_JAMOQU010000118.1 GCF_027063845.1 Thermococcus sp. | reverse complement strand
ATCGCGCTGTCCGCGCTGTTATCGCTGACGAGTATCACTGTAAGGGTCTCTTCTGCCGAGGCACCGCCAACGCTGAAGGTCATTCCAATCATAAGCAGTCCGAACAGGACTGCCACCAACTTCTTACCCATCATGGCCCATCACCATTACCAACTATGAAAAAGCCTTATTTAAGCTTTTTTCACGAAATTAAGGCAATATAAGAGATTTCCCAAAAATTCAGGCGATTTCGTTCGTTCTTTTACTTCCCGCATTGAACCAGAAAGAACCTCATCGTTCCAAATCGTTCCAAACACCAAGTTAGCACCCACTAACCCAGAAGGGGGTACGACAGTACTCCAGAAACCAAAAGGAACGTTAATCTTCGACTATCGCTATCGCCCTAACAGGGCTTCCAGAGCCACCCTCGATTCTCAGGGGGAGGCCTATGAAGGTAAACGTCTTCCCGAGCAGGACCTCAAGGTTGGAGAGGTTCTCGAACACCGGCACCTCTTCGCTGAGGAGAATGGTGTGAACCGTCTCATCGCCAATGCTCATCGCGTCGGTGCCAACTGCCTTAACCCCCTCGGCCACGAGGAAGAGCGCGACCTCCGGCGAGAGCTCCCTCCCGCCCGTAAGGAAGAGGACAATTCTACCGTGATAACCAGAGTCAGGAATCTCATCGAGCTTAACTGTTCCCTCGCCATTGCGAACGTCTACCACGAAGGCTTCGCCGATGAACTTCTCGAGGGGCATCTCGTCTATCGTCTTTCCGCCGGGAATGAAGTGAGCAGGGGCATCAACGTGCGTCCCCGAGTGCTCACCGAGCTTGAGGGCGTTCATGTAGTAGCCGTCGCGCTCGATGAAGGCCCAGGGCTTGACCTTAACCTCAGGGTCGCCGGGGTAAACCGGGGTGTCCTCTCCGAGGGGGAGCGAGAGGTCGACTATCATAACAACACCGTGACCCGTTGACGTTTCTCGATTTAAAGGTTGTCCTCGTCCTCGCGGAGAAGCCGGAGGAGGTACTTCCTGTTCGGAAACCTCTCGATGACCTTCTCTATCGTCAGCTCAATGTCCCTCTCGACGTTCTTCGACTCCCACCCATGGCCAGGGAGGAGGTGGTCTATCTTAAGGGTCCTTAGGAGACGGAGGGAGTTGAAGTACTCCCCGAGACTGCCCGAGTCGTAGATGTTCGATGCTGTCCCGTTGGCGAAGAGCGTATCGCCCGAGAAGAGAATCCTTCGCCTCGGCTCGTAGAGGCACATACTTCCAGAGGTGTGGCCGGGAGTGTGGATAACCTTGAGAATCCACGAACCCGCGTCAATGACGTCGGCGTTGTTGAGCCACAGGTGGACCTTACTGCCCGGGAACGGCTCTCCATGATACCTGCATCTCATGACCTCATCGTCGCCGTATCGTATCTTGACGGCGGAGTACTTGTAGGCCCCTATCATTGCCGCGTCCTGCAGATAGAGGTTTCCGCCTACGTGGTCGCAGTGCTCGTGGGTGTTGATAACTAAGTCTATATCGCTCGGCTTCAACCCGAGTTCGAGAAGGCCCTCCTCAAGCCTCGGGTAGTCGCTCATCAGTGCTG
This sequence comes from Thermococcus sp., assembly GCF_027063845.1. GTDB lineage: Archaea > Methanobacteriota_B > Thermococci > Thermococcales > Thermococcaceae > Thermococcus. The sequence goes on along the minus strand of NZ_JAMOQU010000118.1, from coordinate 1,205 downwards.
TGTCAATGAGAACGTTGATGTCGGCCGTTATGAGGTAGGAGAAGGCAGAAAGCTTCCCCGCTTTAATCTTGTAGAGGTTCGGTCGAACCTTCTTGACACACGGGTAATCCACTGGCATAAGCCCATTAGGTTGCCCTAACCCAATAAACCTTTCGGCAGACTTTTAAGATGCCCGTCCTAAGGGCCCTTGGTGGTTGTTATGGACTGCACGAAGGATTACTGCATTAAGGACATAAACCTGGCACCAAGCGGGGAGAAAAAGATTGACTGGGTCTCGCGCTTCATGCCCGTCCTCCAGACGATAAGGAGGGAGTTCGAGAGGGAGAAGCCCTTCAAGGGCGTGAGAATCGCCACGACGCTACACCTTGAGATGAAGACGGCCTTCCTGCTCCTGACCCTTAAGGCAGGAGGAGCTGAGGTCTCGGCCGCGGCCAGCAATCCTCTCTCGACGCAGGACGACGTCGTCGCGGCTCTCGCCAAGGCCGGCGTCAAGGTCTACGCGATTAGGGGAGAGAGCAGGGAGGAGTACTACGAGAACATGCACAGGGCTTTGGACATAAGGCCCAACATCATCATAGACGACGGCGCGGACATGATAAGCACCGTCCACCGCGAAAGACAGGAGCTGATAGACGAAATCTGGGGGGCGAGCGAGGAAACGACCACAGGGGTAATAAGGCTCCGCGCGATGGAGAAGGACGGGGTTCTGAAGTTCCCAATCATAGCGGTGAACGACAGCTATACCAAATACCTCTTCGACAACCGCTACGGAACGGGACAATCAACGTGGGACGGCATAATAAGGACCACAAACCTTCTCGTTGCAGGGAAGAACGTCGTCGTTGTCGGCTACGGCTGGTGCGGAAGGGGAATAGCGATGCGCGCTCGCGGTCTCGGCGCGACGGTGATAGTCGTCGAGGTTGACCCAATTAGGGCCCTGGAGGCGAGAATGGACGGCTTCCTCGTTATGGACATGAAAGAAGCATCTAAAATAGGCGACATCTTCGTCACCTCGACGGGCAACATCAAGTGCATTCGCAAAGAGCACTTCGAGCTCATGAAGGACGGCGTCATAATGGCCAACGCCGGCCACTTCGACGTCGAGATATGGAAGCCCGACTTAGAGGAGCTCGCCGTTGAGATAAGCGAGCCGAGGCCCAACATCAGGGAGTACAAGCTTAAGGACGGAAGGAGGCTCTACCTCT
>NZ_JAMOQU010000117.1 GCF_027063845.1 Thermococcus sp. | reverse complement strand
CAAGTGTGTACAACCAAAAGGTCGGGCGCCGAGAGCTCCCGGTCGAGATGAAGAAGCGCTCGGGTGGGGTGGTTTCAGCAACTGAGATAGTCGAGCGGAGGAAAGAACTATCGAAGCCAAAGAACATCTACCAGTACCTCGGCGAGGTGCCGGAGTGGCTCAGTCGGGCCCTCGAAGACCCGCGCGAGCTCTCAGCTATGCTGTGGTATGGCGTTGAGCGCTACCTTAAGGAGAAGGCCAAGACTCACTCGGACGCCAGCATGTATGCCGACTTTCTCAAGAAGTGGCTCGGGGAGAACATCATCGGCGAGTACATAGACAGGAAGAAGAGGGCCCCGCTGACGTTCGCCGAAGCGATGGCGCTATACGCTGTGGAGCAGGCGGGCGGTGCTCTGGTCGAGGGTGGCATCCACGAGGTATATAGGAAGGTTGCGAGCCTCATACGTGCATGGCTGAAGAGGAATGCTAAGGCGGGCGAGCCTTACAGTACTGCCGTGCTGGCTTTCCTCAGAAAGCACAGAAAGATTTGCCACAAGGCGGACTACAACCACTTCACGGTGCAGGTCAAGTTTGAGGACGAGCTCGGAGAGAACGAGAAGGGCTGGCTTTGCGAGCCCACGATGTTCTACTTGGTCGCAGTGGTGCCCGCGACGGTGCTGAAGAGTCTTGGCTACGAGCCAGAATTCCCCTGGCCGTTCAACGAGATATATGAAAAGTTCGTTGCGGAGTTGAGGAAGGAGCTGAGGTGATGGGGTATGGTTAGGCTCGCGGACATCCCGGCGCCGGTGCTGGCTCAGATTGAGGAGTTCGTCGAGGAGAACTGGGGTAAGATGCCCGTCGTTAGCAAGTTCACCGACAAGACGCTCCAAGCCGAGATTGAAAGGCGCTGGGGGTACAAGCTCAGCCCCGCGCAGATAAGGAGGCTCAAGTATAAGACCGTCCGGCTGAGCAACGTTTACATCTCCCTCGACCACGCGAGGGAGCTGGAGAGGCAATACGGGAGCGTGGCGACCGGCGTGAAAAAGGCCGTCGCAAAGCTCATCGCCGAGATACCGAAAATCCCGGAGCCCTACGACCGAGCCTACGATTACCTGCGCGGGCGCGACTACGACATACAGGAGCTTATGGAGCGCATCCGGGAGCTCGGCTACGAAGACCCGCAGGAGGTCTTAAAGGTCTTCAGCAGAGAAGGCGTGATGATGTGGGAAAACGGGCGCGTGAAAATCCTAAACAGGCGCCGGCTAACCGACCTTGAGAAGCTCGGCTTCCTCGGCTTCGGCGTCTGAGGTGGTGCTTATGGAGACACTCCTAACCAAGGTCGCCTACGAGCTCAAAGAAGGGCGTCCAAAGCTCAAGCCGTCGCCGTTGGCGGTGGAGCTGAATGGGGGACCTCTCGACCAGGACAGGCTCGCGAGGTTGGAAAGGCTCTACCGGAAGGCTATGAGCACGCCGGCGAAGCCTATGAAGGGCTCAAGGGCCGTCGTGGTTGCCAAAAGGGGTGACACCATTTACTTCCGCCGGACGCCGGAGAAGCCACCGACCGAGGCGAAGCGGAAGGCGTGGGAGGAAATGGCAAAGCTGGCAAAGCTCGCCGGAGAGTTGAGCCACGAGGAGGTTGCGGAGCTCGTGGGTGGTGAGGTTGTGGACGTTGGCAGATACCTCGGCAGGCCGGGGCTCGTGGGTAAGAAGGCCGTCCTCGTTGACGGCCAACTGCTCACAAAGAGTCAGGCGATGGTGAAGCTGTTGAAGGGCAAGCGGTGGGCGAGACCGAGGACAAAGCTCGACAAGCTCCTCGACATCCTTGAGTGGGCGCTGGAGTGACTGTGCCACGCAACCTTTTCTTTTACATTTGTAAACTCAACCGTTGACCAACCACATGCGAAACATTGCTTTCTGCAAAGGGCGGGTTTTGCGGAGCGAAAGACATAAATATCTCTTTTGCAAAAAACATACACAGAGAACGAGACCGGGAGCCCTACCGGGGGCCGAAACCCGGCAACAAAAAGAACCACTGGAGGTGGTGTTGAGATGACGAAGATAAGGCCCCAGACCCTCGTTGCCGGTCTCGCCGGTAAGGCAACTCCTATGAATAACATCGGAGCTAAGGGATTCTACATCCAGAGCGTCGGTGCGCGCTGGTGGGTCAAGAAGAGCGGAGCTATACTCGCGAACCTCCCGTACACCATCGAGAGCCCGCACCTCGGCCAGATTGAGACCAGGCTGGAGTTCGCCAAGATTGCGAGCGCCACCAAGGGAATGCCTCTCGCCGAGAGGCTGAGGAGGATATCCGAGGAGATGAGGGGTTACCGCGCCCCAGACGCTATGAAGCCTGAGGAATACCCGAGCAGGGTCAAGAAGAGCTACCACACCGTCGCTGAGCTTGAGGCTATGCTTAGGGCGAAGAAGGGCGAAGAGTATGGCACATACAAGGCTGGAGAGTTCTTCAGAGGCGCTGGGCTCTGACGCCCACCCCTCATTATTTAGCGGATGGAGGTGACGCGAGATGGGATTTGTTGAGGACATAAAGAACATCTTCACGGAGAAGACCGTCGTCGGCCTCGGATACGCGACCGTCTCCGGCCTCGCCAGCGCCGTCATCGGTGGCGTCCTTGAGAGGGCCGGCAACGGCAACAAGTGGCTCGGCTACTTCGGAAACGTCCTTGGCGCCGGACTGATGAGCTGGGTCGCTGACAAGATGGGCCACCCCGAGTGGAGGGGCTACGCTGTCTTCGGTGCGCTGTTCCCGCCAATCTGGGAGTGGGTTAACGACAAGGTTTCGCCCGACCAGCTCGCCGATA
>NZ_JAMOQU010000116.1 GCF_027063845.1 Thermococcus sp. | reverse complement strand
CGGTACTAACCGAGTCGTCGAAGCCGATGTAAACGGCGTCCGTGTTGGCCTTGTCGGCCTTGATGGTGACCATCTTCACCTCCAGCGCCCCGAGGGCGGTCGGCGTCGTGCTGACTGTGAACTGAAACGTCCCGCCCTTTGAGGGCGAGCCTACGAGGTCTTTCATTGCACGGTAGCTAATCATGACGACCACCTCACACCGGTTCGAACCGGTTAATATCTATTTGGAAGTTAACGTATTGGTTGCCAAAATGCTTCTGCTCCATAACCATGATGAAGAAGTTTAGGGGCGCTGAGTACGTTCTGGTCACTAATAGGTTGTCCGGCCCGAGCGAGACATAGAAGGTGTCGTTGGATTTTCCTATGACCACATCCCACGAACCACTGCTCTGGCCTTCATACTCATCCTCGATTGTCTGGTCGTACAGTGACCCCACCCTAATGCCCGTCACCGAACCGCTAACGGCCGATTCATTTGTGTAGGCACTAATTCCGATGTAGTGTTTGTCTCCCCTTGAGAGGTAGTTGTAGCTGGTTAGAACGTCGGTTTCGTCAGCTATCCAAAACACAGCTTCTGCCTCGCTACCCTGGGATGATGCATACGTGCTGGGCGTGTTCAGACTTACGGTCATCTCCAGTATGAAGTCATCGGTCGGTTGTATCTGTGGAGTGACTACTAACTGATAAAACGCCTGTGTTGGAGCCGATATGTCGGAGTATATTCCGAACTGCCCTTGCATCCTATTGCCGGCCAATGCAACGTAGGCGTGAGTCGGCGCAGTCGGGTCGTCAACGAGGTGGGCTAAGTAGTAGCTTAGGGCGCGTGACACTTCGATGTTCCACCTCACGTAAGTGTCAAAGGCAACTGTGTCGGTTATCTTCGTGCCCTCAACGTCGGTCACGTTGGGGTTCTGTTGCTTCATATCAAATTGTAGCAGGGGCCCCAATGCCGTTTGCTTCAACACCACATTGACTACGTCTGCGTTCACGGTTATGTTGGAGTTGAAGTTCTTAATTGTGAGTCTGCCCCTCATAATCACCTCACCTGCTTTCCGCCATACTCAAGCGAGACGGTCTTATCCGCAGTTAGGGCGCTTACAGTCTTTGCATAGAGGGTGAACTTCTTTATTCCGCTGAGCCCACCAAAGTCGCTGGCGTCAATGAACGTCTCTGTAGTCACGTTATGAGCCAGGAGTGGAAACTCGCCCTCGCTGGTCTCAACAATGATGTTGGCCTCCACCTCGGTTGGCGTGTCCAAGTGGAAATAGCTAATGTCGAACTCGTAACCCTCGTCTGGCTCTACCGTGGCGTTGAACTCAGCTTCTGCTGGCGTGCCGGGAGGTATGGTTATCTCGACCTTTGAGCCTTGGGGTATTGGCTTGTAGGAGCTGAAGGTCGGCCCAAGCGCCTGCTTGAGTCGGTCGTAATCAACACCTATCGAGCGCCCAAGCATTGCTCACCACCTCACGGCAGGAACCCGGTGTACTGGCTCGGTGCCACCGGTGGTAAAGTAACCGGCTGTCTGGGCCGTTCCGGCTGTCCGATTGGCTGGTTCAGGAGCTGGATTATCGTCTCGATGCCAAACACAGCCCTAAGTGAGTCAACGAAGGCTCCGATGTCGGTCACTTCGAGGATTAGCACATCGTAGTTTACCGTAGCATCGGTGGAACCTGGGACTGCCGTAATTGTTAGCGTGCCCTTTAGGCTCAAAGGTGGCCGGGGCGTGAACTCTGCTGTGTATTTACCGGCCGGGTCGTAGTTGGCTACGTAGGGCATGTTGCTCTTGTCAAAGTAGCCGGCGTCGTAGAGTTCCTGCGGTATGAGGGAGAACTGGAGAGTCTGTCCGCTCTCTTCGGGGTCGTAGGATATGCGTAGGCCTGCATCTGCCACGTCGGTGCTGACGCGGGCGCTTATGAGCCAACCGAACTCGCCGTTTTCACTTTCGTAAAGTTCTTTTGGAGCGTCGTCGGCGTTTAGTTTCTCGCTACCGTTCACTCTAACCCAATTCCATCCATTGAGGATGGGGAGTAACCCGAGTATGTCCACCATAGTATCATTCCTCCCACCAGTCAACGCGGATGCTAATCTGATTGGCGTTTGAGCTCTTGTTGACGACTTCGAAGAGGACGCTGTGTCCCGGTGGTATCACGAAGGCTACGAGACCCTCGTCCATACCGCCGACCGCTTTGTTGCCGGAGCCTCCAGGGATGACCTCTTCTCCCGCCACAGTACCGCCGGAGTAGCTGGTCACGTCAATGATGACCTGTGCCACGCTCGTTGCAGTGGAACCGACCCGGAACGGGACGGGCTGTATCTGGGTCCCACCTTGGAGCGTGGGGTCAATGACGTACCTAATCCACGCCTGGTCTGTCGTGCTCATCTTGGTGGTCATAATGTGGATGGTTTTACCGCTCCCGGCCGGGTTGATGATGGTTAGGTCGGCAGTCGCTCCGCTGGAGATGCTGGGCCAAAGCTTTGAAACGAAGAACGCCTTGTCTTCACTGGCCTTAATCTGGTACTGGGTGTAGGCGATGGTGTGGTCTGTGTCAGCTTTCGTAATCTTGGCGTTGATTTCTGCCGTGTTGGGGTCGCTCCTAAACACTCCCGTTACGGTCACCCCCTCAGATTAGTTCGTAGGTGACCGTAACGAGCACCGTACCACTTGCACTTAGGGAGCCGACGAGTTTGAATCCCCTATCGAGGTCGTAAACGCCCCAGCACCCGTCAGCCATCTCGCTCTGGCCGGACTGGAGCACGATGGTGTCAACGTCCTTGCTGAGCGAGCCGTCCGGGCTGACTTGCTTTA
>NZ_JAMOQU010000115.1 GCF_027063845.1 Thermococcus sp. | reverse complement strand
ACTGGTTCAAGACCTGGGAGAAGGTCCTCGACGACTCAAAGGCGCCTTTCTTCCGCTGGTTCGTCGGGGGCCAGCTCAACGCGAGCTACAACGCCCTCGATAGGCACGTTAAGGCAGGAAAGAGGAATCGCGCCGCGATAATCTGGGAGAGCGAGCGCGGTGAGACGAGAACGTTAACCTACTACGAGCTCTACCGCGAGGTGAACCGCTTTGCTTCCGCTCTGAAAAACCTCGGCGTCGGGAAGGGCGACAGGGTCGTCATCTACATGCCCCTCGTCCCAGAAGTGGTCATAGCCATGCTCGCAAGTGCCAGAATTGGAGCGATTCACAGCGTTGTATTCTCGGGCTTCTCGGCGGAAGCCTTAGCGACGAGAATCAACGACGCAAGGGCAAAGGTGGTTATCACGGCAGATTACCTCTACAGGCGCGGTAAGAAGCTCAACCTCAAGGAGATAGTTGACAGGGCCCTCCTCGAAACGCCGAGCGTTGAGAGCGTCGTCGTCCTCAGGAGGGAGGAGAACGGCGTCAACATGGTCGAGGGCAGGGATTACTACTGGCACAACCTCCTTGAGGGGGCGGATAAGTACGTTGAGCCTGTTCCAGTTGAGAGCAACCACCCGCTGTTCATCCTCTACACGAGCGGAACAACCGGAAAGCCCAAGGGTATCGTTCACTCCACAGGTGGCTACCTCGTCTACGTGGCCAAGACCATGCAGTGGGCGTGGGGGATAACCGAGAGCGACCTCTTCTGGAACACCGCTGACGTCGGCTGGATTACTGGCCACAGCTACCTCGTCTACGGGCCCTTAACGCTTGGCCTGACCGTGATGATGTACGAGGGGGCTCTCAACTATCCAAAGCCCGACAGGCCCTGGGAGCTGATAGAGAAGCACGGGGTGACGATATTCTACACCGCGCCAACAGCGATTAGAATGCTCATGCGCTACGGGGACGAGTGGGTGAAGAAGCACGACCTCTCAAGTTTAAGGCTCCTCGGTTCGGTCGGCGAGCCGATAAACCCGAGGGCCTGGAAGTGGTACTACGAAGTGGTCGGCGGTGGAAGGTGCCCGATAATCGACACCTGGTGGCAGACCGAGACTGGTGGCTACATGATTTATCCTTCGGCCGGAATACAGCTGCCCCCGCTGAAGCCAGGCTCAGCAACGTTCCCAGGTCTCGGCGTGGATGCGGACGTTCTCAGGGCCGATGGAAGCCCTGCAGAGCCGAACGAGCGCGGCTATCTCGTGATAAAGAAGCCCTGGCCAGGGATGCTCCTCGGAATCTGGGGAGACGACGAGCGCTACATAAGAACCTATTGGCAGAGGTTCAGCAAGCCCGATGAGGGAATCTGGATTTACTACCCCGCTGATTACGCTATGAAGGACGATGAAGGCTACTTCTGGATATTCGGCAGGGCCGACGAGGTGCTGAACGTTTCGGGCCACAGGATTGGAACGGCAGAGATAGAGCACGCTTTAGTCCTCCACCCCGCCGTTGCAGAAGCGGCGGTAATCGGAAGGCCCGACGAGATTAAGGGTGAGGTGCCAGTTGCCTTCGTAATCCCCAAGGAGAACGTCGTCCCGAGTGAGGGTCTGAAGAAGGAGCTCATAGACTACGTCAGGGAAACCCTTGGCCCGATAGCGGCTCCGGCAGAGGTTTTCTTCGTCAACAAACTGCCGAAGACGAGGAGCGGGAAGATAATGCGCAGGGTTCTCAAAGCTTTGGCAAGCGGAAAGGGCCTCGGCGACCTCTCAACGCTCGAAGACGAGGCGAGCGTGGAAGAGGTGAAAAAGGCCCTTGAAGGCTTTGAGATGCGTTAGCATATCCTCGGTACGGGGTCTCCAGCGGGAGGCTCCATGAAGCGCTTTCCGCCGATTCCGGTTTCGAGGAGAACCTTTCCTCTGTATTCTTCTATTACCTCCCCTATTATCGCCGCGTCTTTGCCCCTCTTCGTCTTTCTCATGGCTTCAAGAGCCTCTTCCGCATATTCTCTCGCAACAACCATAACTATCTTGCCCTCGTTGGCGACATCGTAGGGACTTATGCCGAGCATCTCGCTCGCGGCCCTGACCTCGGGCTTCACGGGTATGTCCGCCTCCCTCACAAGGATTCCGACGTTGCTCTTACGGGCAATCTCGTTGAGGGCGTTGCTCAGCCCGGCCCTCGTGGGGTCCTTCATCGCGTGTGTATTTTCCCAGCCTATCGCTTTTGCGACGGCTTCAACGACCTCCCATATGGGAGCTACGTCGCTCTTCAGCTCGGTCTCGAAGGCTATCCCCTCTCTGTGGCTCATCAGCGCTATCCCGTGGTCGCCTATCGTCCCGCTGACCAGAACAACGTCGCCTACCTTCGCTCCAGCGTCGCTTATCGGCCTCTCCGCGATTCCAACTCCCGCCGTAATCACGAACATCTCTATGGGCTCTTCGACCACCTTGGTGTCGCCCGTGACTATTGGAACGGGAACTTCTCTGGCGGTTTCGTCCATCGAGCGGAGAACCCTTTCAAGGACTTCCATGTCGAGGCCCTCACCAATAATCATCGAGTTTGCTAAGGCCAAGGGCTTGGCCCCCATCACCGCCAGGTCGTTCACCGTCCCGCTAACCGCGAGCCTTCCTATGTCTCCACCCGGGAAGAATAGCGGCTTAACGGTGTGGCCATCTATCGTGAAGACGAGGTGCTTATCTCCGAACGGTATCGTCGCCCCGTCGTCGAGCTGGTCGAGTCCTATTCCCCCTGCGCTCTTCAGTGTTAGGGTCTTCAGTATGACGTTTCTCAGGAGCTCCTCCATTATTTCCCCGCCAGCACCGTGTTCGAGCTTTATCTTTTCACCCATTTTCAAACCTCCAGAAAGCCTTTCGAAGTTAGATAGCGCCTCGTAAATTCAAGGAATTCTTCGGCGCGTCTTATGTTTTCGCGCGCCTCTTCCTCGGTTATATCAACCACGAAGGAGTAATCCGCGGTCTGTCTGAGATTAAATGCGGTGCGAAGGTGCGTGAAAAACTTGTGGGGAACTTCGCCGGTCTTCACGAACTCCCTGCCGAAGAGTGCTATGACTGCAGAATGCTTTGAGACGCTTATTCCTTTTGTCAGCAGAATCGCCTCGGCGCAGTAGAACATCGTGTAATAGCCCCGTGAGAGCGCGAAGGCATAAAATCCCCTCTCCAGCAACGTTTTCGACGCCTCAAGACTCTCGTGGGCTTTTTTCAGCATTTCCTCGTATTTGTTCATACTTTGATGCCCTCCACGTGAACGTTCTGAATCAGCGGGTCGTGTTCCATTCCCGGACTGATAGGATAAACGATGAGCGAGACAACTAACCCTTTCTCCAGAACATATTTCTCTGTAATTTCACTGAGTCTGTCGTACTCTTCGAGCGTTAGCCTTCTCCTGACTACGACTAAAACGTCAACATCGCTGTCTTCCCTTGCCTCGCCCCTCGCGTACGAGCCGAAGAGGATGACCTCGACTAACTCGTCGCCGAGGATATCTCTCAGCCTTTCCTTCACCTCGCGCAGGATTTCGAAGAGCTCTTCCCTCGGGATTACGGGCATTGTCTTTCCCTCATGATAAATTTTTGCTATTTCCACTTAAACCCTTTTCACAGCATCAAGTCTTCCCTCGTAAGGTAGCCCTCAAGGTAGAGCCCGCCGAGGAAGGCTTGGCCGACGTTTATTCCGTTGTCTCCGCGTGGGACTTCCGTCGTGACGTGGAACTTAAGGCCCGACGCCTCAACCGCCTTCCTCACGGTTTTGACTATCAGCTCGTTGTAGGCAACACCACCGCTCATGACGACGTCTTTAACTCCGAACTCCCTGGCCTTCTCGATGGCAACCCCTACAAAGGCCCTTGCCAATGCAAGGTGAACCGAGTAAGCGATGTCAGCTGGCGAGGCTTTTTCGAGGACATCGAGAGTCTGAGTGAAGAGCTCTTCCACCCTTATCAGCTCGCCTTCAACCGGGACAGTAAAGCCGAGGTCGTTCTTGCCCGTCATCGCGAAGCTCTCGAGCTTCATCGCCGGCTCGCCCTCGTAATGCCTTCTGTAGGCCACGTTGAGCAGAACCGCGAAAGCATCCAGAACCCTGCCCGTCGAGGAAGCGTAGGCGAGGTTTATGCCCTTGGCGAGCTGGTTCAAAGCGACCGAGAACTCAACCTCGCCGTACTTTAAGCTTTCTATCGCCTTCGGACAGCACTTCCTTATGATCCCTTCAAGCTCATCTATGCCATAAACCTTGCTCAGTATTCCCATCAGGGCCCTGAGCGGGTAGTGGCTCGCCAAATCACCGCCCGGGAGAGGGTAGTAGTCTATGTGCGCCAGTCTTTCAACGTCCTCATAGCCCAGATAGAGCACCTCACCGCCCCAAACGTTTCCATCCGTCCCGTAGCCGACTCCATCAACGGCTATTCCAACGGCACTTTCGAGGTTCTTCTCCGCTAAAACGCTCGCTATGTGGGCGTAGTGGTGCTGAACCTGGAGGAGCTCAATCCCCATCTCGTTGGCAAGCTCCATGGCGAGCTTCGTCGTGTTGTAGGTCGGGTGGAGGTCGGCAACGATTAAATCGAACTCCTTAACCCTTAGGATTCTCTTGAAGTGCTCTATCGCTCCCCTCATGAACTCAAGAACCTCGACCTTCCCCGTGTTGCCGATGTACTGGCTCGGGTATACCTTTCCGTTCTTGGCCACGCCGAAGGCGTTCATCAGCTCGGCGCCAACGGCTAAACCGCGGTAGTTGAAGGGAATATCTATCGGCAATGGCACGAAACCTCTGCTTCTCCTTATCACTGCCCTCCTTCCGTCGACGAAGCGAATCACGCTGTCATCTGCTCTGTTGAGTATCTTCCTGTTGTGGAGGAGCAGGTAGTCGGCCATATCCCTCAGCTCTTCAAAGGCCCTCTCGTTGTCCTTGACCATCGGCATTCCAGGGTAGTTGGCTGAGGTCATAACGTAGACCTTAGTCTTGCTCCAGTGGAAGAGTATGTAGTGCGTTCCCGCGTAGGGGAGCATGACGCCGATTGTGTGAAGTCCCGGCGCGAGGTTTTCGGGCAGGGGGAAGGGCTCCCTCTTGCGGAGCGTTATGATTGGACGCCTGTAGCTGGTTAACTCATCCTCTTCCTCCCTGCTCACGTAGGCGAAGCTTCTGACCGTCTCAACTGAGTCAGCCATTATGGCGAAGGGCTTCTGGGGTCTGAAAGTCCTCTTCCTCAGCTCTGCAACGACGTCTTCCCTTGTCGCGTCGCACGCCAGATGGATTCCGCCGATTCCCTTGATGGCCACGATGTAGCCCCTGTCTATCAGCTCCGCCGCCTTCCTGAGCGGGTCACCAGTAATTTCCTCCCCGTCGCTCGTGTAGAGCCTGTAACTCGGCCCGCAGACGGGACAGGCTATTGGCTCGGCGTGGTAGCGCCTGTTGAGGGGGTCCTCGTACTCGCTCCTGCAGAAGTCGCACATGGGAAACTCGCGCATCGTGGTGTTCTCGCGGTCGTATGGCAGGTCCTCGATGATTGTGAACCTCGGCCCGCAGTTGGTGCAGACGATGAAGGGGTACATATAGCGCTTGTTCGTCGGGTCGAAGAGCTCCCTCAGGCAGTCTTCGCAGATTGCTATGTCGGGCGGGATTATCGAGTCCCCTCCCCTTCCACCCTTGGAGCTCTTCTCGATGTAGAACTCCGGGAAACCCTGCGGTGGGATTTCCTTCTTCTCAAGCCTATCAATCCTCGCGAGCGGGGGCTTCTTGCGGTGGATGTCCCGTATGAAAGCCTCTATATCTTCCTCTCGCCCCTCGACGACTATCTCGACTCCCGCATCCCCGAGGTTCTTGACGTAACCCCTCAGGTTGTGCTCGTGAGCTATTCTATAGATGAACGGCCTGAATCCAACGGCCTGAACGATGCCCTGAACGTGAATACGGTAGGCCTTCATGGCTTTCACCGCTTTTTCTCGGTATTTGGAGCCTTTATAGATTTCCAAAACCAAAAGTTGAAAACGAGAGGGGAGTTTTGAACCTTTGGTGTTCTACCCACCGAGCAATTCTTTGAAATTCGTTATCCTCCTCAAGTCGGGTACGCTGTCGAAATCGGAGTCAAAGCTGACAAGCGGAATCTTCTCCCGTTGGCACGTTAACGCTATCAGGGCATCGTTTGGGAGGAGTCCGAACGCTCGTATAGTGCTGAAAAGTTCGTCAGGTGTATAACTGGCTTCCAGAACTTTGAACGGCTCCACCAGCTCACGTACTGGGTTCAAATCGACGTCGATTTTTGAGAGCTTTTTCTTTAGGTCATACGGCCTGAGGTTTGTTGCGAGTTTCAGGTAACCAAAGGTGACTTCTGACAAAACAACCCAGTTGATAACCCCTTCAACTGTTCCTTCAAAGACTGAGTCGATGAGTTCTCCCGCTTCCCTGTCACCGCCTAAAAATTTAAGAAAGACGTTGCTGTCATAGAACGCCTTCATTCTCAATCTCCTCTATGACCTTTTCAACGTCCTCCTTTCTGAACATTCCGAAGTATTTTCTGGGGGCCTTCTTCTTGATGACCACGGTTACCTCCTCGCCTTCACGAAGGTGAACCTTTTCGAGTGGAACGAGGACGCCCTTGTGGTAAACGGCCTTTACCTCCTCCATGCTCCCACCGCTTTAGTTTTGGTTCTCATTGTATTTATGCCTCACTAAAACAACGCCCCGTACTTGTAGAAGATGTGGCAGGTTCCCTCGTAGGACACCATGCAGGGCCCTATCGGGTGCCTCGGCGTGCAGGTCTTGCCGAAGTGCGGGCAGTCGGTTGGCATCGCCAGACCCCTTAGCACGGCACCGCAGAGACAGCCTTTCTCAAGGTCTGGCAGGTTTTTCGGCACCTCGACGTGGTAGAAGTTCCTGATTTCGAGCTCCTTCCACTCCTTTCTTACTTCCAGCCCCGTTCCCGGGAGGACTCCGAGGGCGCGCCACTTCGCGTCCTTAACTTCGAAGAACTTGTCGATTAACCGCTGGGCCACCACGTTGCCCTCATATTTGACGGCACGCTTGTACTCGTTCACTACCCTCGCGTCCCCCTCTTTGTACATCCGTATGAGGAGTAGAATCGCGAGGAGGACGTCGTTTGGCTCGAAGCCCGCTATGACCTGTGGGATTCCATACTTCTCGCTCAGGAACTCCCAGCCCCTGACGCCTATTATCGTCGAGACGTGACCAGCATCGATAAGGGCATCAATCCTGCTCTTCTGCTTTATGAGAACCTCTATTCCCTGGGGCGTGAGCCTGTGCACGGAATAAATCTTGAAGTTCTCGATGCCCTCGTTGACGACGGCGTTGAGCATTCCTGCAGTAGGGGCGGTCGTGGTCTCAAAGCCAGGGCTGAAGTGGACGACGATTTTGTCGGGGTTCTCCTTGGCCATCTTGTAGGCGTCGTAGATTGAGTAAACCACCCTCACGTCGTAGCCCTCGCTCTTCAAGTCGGCAAAGCTTCCCATTGGAGTGGGGATTTTGTACATGTCACCGAAGGTCGTGAGAATTATTTCTTCCCCCTCCTCGCGGGCCTTTTTCATAATCAGCTGCATCGCCACGATGTCTTCAACCGGTGTTATGCAGACCGGACAGCCGGGTCCGCTGACGACTTTAACGTTCTCTGGAAGGAGCGAGCGAATTCCAGAGCGGGTAATCGTGTCCTCGTGGGTCCCGCAGACGTGCATTATCCTTATCTCACCGTCAAGAGTTTTGGCTTCTTCCTTGATTTTCTCCACGAGCTTTTGGGCTATTCCCCTGTCCCTGTAGGGGGCAAGAACCGACTGCAGGCTCATCTCAATCACCCGGGTAGTAGTAGCCGCCTATCGCATCCTTTTCGAGCTTGAAGACCTCGTCCCAGGCCGAGAGGATTTCCTTCGCGGTCTCTTCATCAACGCGCTCGATTATGAAACCCGTGTGAATCAGCACGTACTCGCCGGGCTCAACGTCGGGCATCAAATCAATCCTCGCCTCCCTCTTGACGCCCCCGAAGTCAACCCACGCGGTTCCCTTCTCCCTGTTAACTTCCAAAACCTTAGCAACAGTTGCCAAGCACATGAGCTTCACCTACCCAGAGTTCTCGAGCGGGTTATTTAGGCCTATCTAAAACTTCAGGTTTGAAACCGTGAAGGTCAGTTCGAGTTTGCTCGAGCGGTGGTAGGAGCACCTCGCAAGGGTCTCCTCGGCCTCTTCTCTCGTGACCTTCTCAAGGACTATGCCGTAGTAAATCTTCACGTAGTCCCCAGGTTTCACGTTCCTCACGAAGTCCAGCTTTGCTTCTCTGAGCTGGCCCTCAACGTCCACTATCGCCTTTCCATCCCTGACTTCAACGACCCTTCCAGCTAACATCAGGGCCATGGTTATCAACCAAAGGTGAAGGAAAACGATTTATAGACCTTTTCCTGACCAGTCAGTCAGGTGATTGACATGGAAGACATGATGAAGCAGATGGTCAAAGGCGTGAAAAGCAAACACGGATTTGAGGAAACTCTCGAGAGGATTAAGAAAAAGGTTGACGAGCTGGGCTGGAGCGTTATCGGGGAGCATGACTTCACCGAAAAGCTCGGAATACGGTTTGCAATCGTTGAAATCTGCAACAAGGAGTTCGCAAAGAAGGCCCTCGAAAAGCCCGAGAACCGCTGGATTTCAGCCATGATGCCGTGCAAGTTCTCCATAATAGAGATGCCTGACGGTGTGTACGTCTTCGGTATGAACATGGGGCTTTTCGCAAAGATGGTTCCTGGAGAGCTTGGGGAGCTCCTCTCAGAGGTCGCAAAGGTAGATGAGGAGCTGATTAATTCGATTCTGTGATTTTACAGACTCTTTTTTGTTCTCTATGTGATGTCCCCCGAGCGGAAAGTTTAAATTATCCTTCTGCACATAACTGTCCATAAGAAAATGACCGTGTAGTCAGAAGTGGTGGTCATGGCTACAAAGTCCCCTGGTAAAACCCGCGAGAAACTCGTGTCCTCTGCAATGGAGCTCTTCGCGAAGAAAGGCTTCGACAAGACCACGGTAGATGAGATAGTCGCCAGAGCGGGTGTTGCTAAGGGGACGTTTTACCTCTACTTCAAGAGCAAGGACGACCTCATAAAGGAGCTCGCCTTTGAGGTAATGCCCATAATGGCCATGCCGTCCTTAAACGACCCATACATAACGGTCTCGTTCCCAACCTTGGAAAGCTACCTCCTCCAGCTTGGGAAAGAGTTCCTTAACTTTTATTCGGAGAACTACCGAGCAGAAATCTTTTTCCATATGCTCTCGGTTCGGGAAAGAATGAAGAGCATAGATGAAATCTACCGTCAGTCCTGTTCGGAGCTTTTAAGGGAAGGAGCGAGGAGAATTACTGCCTACGTTAAAGTGGGCTTTGAGGACGCGCTCATAGCTTTTCAGGTGTTTTTAGCATCTTTGATGCATTACCTTCATGCAGGGGACTGTCTGGGCTTTTCGAGAGAGCACTACCTCAGGAAGGCCGTTGAAGTCGTCTTGAATCACCTCCGTCTCTCGGCAAGCGTTTAACATAGTGTACAGTTCTGTTTAACTTATGACCACCTGTAAAGCCTTTTTGTTTCGTTTATTGCAGAAAACTATTTAAGGTTTTGACGTCCACCCTAAATGACTGGTCAGTCATCAAAAGGTGATAGCCATGGCAGAGAAACTCGTGCCGGTTGTATGCCCCTGGTGTTCAGTCGGCTGTCGCTTCTACGCGGTCAGCGTTAACGGATACATCAGGAGGATTGAATTCGACTACGACCACCCCACCGTCAACCGCGGAAAGCTCTGTCCCAAGGGCGTTGCTTCCTACCAGTTCATCAACAGCTCCAAGAGACTCAAGAAACCCCTCAAGCGTGTTGGTGAGAAGGGAGAAGGAAAGTTTGAGGAGATAAGCTGGAGCGAAGCTTACAGAATAATCGCCGAGAAGATTAAGGAAATCAAGGAGACCTACGGCCCAGAGGCGATAGCCTTCCTCGGAAGCGAGAAGATAACCTTCGAGGAGAACTACCTCGTCCACAAGCTGTCTAAGGCGATAGGAACTAACCACCTTGACTTCCCGGGGAGGTACTGCCAGTACTCCAACGCCCCTGCGAGAACGGCAGTCTTCGGAAGCGCTCCGGCTACAAACCCCTTCGAGGACGTCGCCAAGGCAGAGCTGATAGTCATCTGGGGCCACAATCCGGCGGAGACCGCTCCCGTTTTCTTCGGTCAGTACATCGAGAAGGCCGTCCTCGACAACGGCGCCGAGATGGTCGTCATAGACCCGCGCGAGACGAGGGGCCACAAGTACGCGAGCATACACCTCAAGCCCTACCCGGGAACCGACCTCGCGATAGCCCTGGCTATGCTCAACGTCGTCATAAGCGAGGAGCTCTACGACAAGGAGTTTGTCAACGAGAGGACGACCGGATTCGAGGAGCTCAAAGAGGCCGTTAAGGAGTACACCCCCGAGTGGGCGGAGAAGATAAGCGGTGTCCCTGCCGAGGACATAAGGAAGGTTGCGAGGCTAATAGCGACAAAGAGAATGGCCCTTCTCGTCAACGAGGGTCTCAACCAGCACGTCAACGGTTTCGAGTTCGCTCTCGCCCTCGCGAACCTCATAGCAATCACTGGCAACATCGGCAAGGAGGGCGTCTGGAGCGGTGTCTTCCCAGGAGCGCAGTGTGGATTCTGTGCGGCAATGAGCGGCATTGCCCCCAACAAGCTCCCGACAGGAAAGCTCGTTACCGACGAGGCCGCGAGGGCCGAGCTTGAGAGGCTCTGGGGCTTCAAGATACCCGACTGGGTTGGCCTTGACCTCACCAGCATGATACGTGAGATGGGCAACAAGATTAAGATGATGTACATCGTCGGCGGTAACATCGCCAAGTCTGCCCCGAACAGCAGGTGGGTTCAGGAGCAGCTCAAGAAGCTTGACTTCCTCGTTGTGCAGGACATATTCCTCACCGAGACGGCTAAATACGCCGACATAGTCCTCCCGGCCGCGGCCTGGTTCGAGAAGACGGGAACAGCTATAAGCGCCGAGAGAAGGGTTCAGAGGACTTACAAGGCCGCCAATCCGCCTGGGGAGGCCAAGCCCGACTGGCTTATCCTGGTTGAGCTCGCCAAGGAGCTCGGCCTCGGCGAGTACTTCAAGTACGAGCACCCGGACGAGATTCTCAGGGAGATAAACAGCGTCATTCCGATGTTCAAGGGCGCGACTCCAGAATACCTCACCGAGCACCCCGAGGGATGCTTCTTCCCGTGCACAGAGCCCGGTGAGGGAACGAAGGTCCTCTTCAAGAAGGGCTTCAAGACCGCCGATGGAAAGGCACACCTCCAGCCCGTCAAGTGGCGCGAGCCACCGGAGATGCCCGACGAGGAGTACCCGCTCTGGCTCACCAACTTCAGGCAGGTCGGCCACTGGCACACTGGAACGATGTCCTTCGAGAGCCCCAGCCTGAAGAAGCGTTGGCCAGAGGAGTACGTCATGATTAACCCGAAGGACGCCGAGAAGTACGGCATAAAGAGCGGAGACCTCGTCAAGGTCGAGACCAGACGCGGAAGCGTTCTCGTCAGGGCAGAGGTTACCGAGCACGTCAGGGAGGGAGTCATAGCGATGCCGAACCACTGGAACATCAACGTCCTGACCCTTGAGGTTACCCACGAGAAGACCAAGATGGCCGAGCTCAAGGCCGTCGCGGCCAGGGTTAGGAAGGTAGAGGAGTGAGGTGGTTGGAATGAGCAAGAAGATTTTCCTTGACTATAAGCGCTGTATCGGCTGTAAGGCCTGTGAAGTGGCCTGTGAGATGACCCACGGCGAAGCCCGCATCAGGGTCTTCGAGTTCCCCGACCTCTTCACCGTCCCCTTCAACTGCCGCCACTGTGAGAAGGCACCCTGTATGAACGTCTGTCCGACCGGAGCCCTCTTCAGGGACGAGGACGGCGCTGTTGCCTTTGACCCCCTCAAGTGTATCGGCTGTCTCATGTGTGCCGTTGCCTGTCCGTTCGGCGTCCCCAAGCTCGACGAGGAGAACAAGATTATGGACAAGTGCGACCTCTGTGCCGACAGAAGGGCGGAGGGTCTGCTTCCGGCCTGTGTCTCGGCATGCCCAACTGAGGCCCTCAAGTTCGGTGAGATAAACGAGATACTCTGGAACAGGGAAGGAAAGGTAGTTGCCAACCTGAAGGGCTCGGCCGAGAAGGGAGAGGGCGAGAAGGCCTACCTCGTCCTCTGACATTATTTTTTTACAACGAAAACCAAGGGTTAAAAACCAAGGGGTGATGGTGATGATTGAACTGGTGCTAATCTCAGCGCTCATCCCCTTCGCGCTTCTGCTCATCTGGAAGCTCGAGGGAAAGACCGCCGACCTGATAGCGAGCTTGGTCCTCGGCGTTTCCCTGCTCCTCAATGGTGTAGCGGTCTACGACTTCTTCTCAAAGGGCTCCGAGAAGGTCTATCATACGAGCTACGTTACCACCGGCAACCTCGGCGAGGTCTTTGGGATAAACGTGGACGTCGCTTCAATCCTCATGGGCTTCGTCTCGATACTGATTGCGTTTCTCATGGCAGTCTACGCGAGCAGGTTCCTTGACTCAGGGAAAGGGAAGTTCTACGCGCTCTTCGGCCTGCTCACAGGGGCCAGCATGGTCTTCATATACTCCACAAACCTCGTCCAGTTTGCCGTTGCGCTTGAGCTCATGGCGATAGCCATACTCGGCTTAATTGAGCTCGGCGGTGCCAAGACCGACGCCCTCAAGGCCTTCCTCGTCCTCAACGTTGGCGTGCTCCTCATCCTCGGAGCGGTTGCCGTTCTCGGCACAGGACAGGACCTCACCACGGCCACTTATGACGGTACGGCATTCCTCCTGCTAATCTTCGCGGCCTTCATGATGAGCTCCCAGTTCCCGTTCTACTCCTGGCTCCCAGATTCAACCGCCTCACCGATTCCAGCAAGTGCTTACGTCCACGCCGCCTCGATTGTCCCTCTCGGTGCGTACATGCTCTTCAGGGTTATCCAGTATATGAAGCCCAACGACGACTACTTCTGGGTTCTCGGTAGTTTGAGCGTTGCCCTTGTAATCCTGATGATGATTTACTATCCACTCCAGCGCGACGCCAAGAGGCTCATAACTTACTCAACCATGGCACACGCGGGAGTTGCCTACATAACCCTCGCCTACGCCCTCCTCGGCCACGTTGCGGGAATCCAGATTGCCCTCTACCAGGTCGTCAACCACGCGGTCGTTAAGGCCCTCGCCTTCGCTTCCGTCGGCGGACTCGCCTTAGCATACGGCACCACCGACCTCAAGCTCATTAAGGGCATGAGAAGAACCGTCCCCTGGGCGAGCATAGCCTGGTTCCTCAGCTTCCTTGGTCTCTCGGGTGTCTTACCCCTCGGACTGTTCTTCAGCAAGGCTTTCACAATTATGAGCACCAGGCACGCCAAGGGAATCGCCTCATGGCTCTTCCCTACGGTGATTCTCATAGACGCGGCAATATTCCTGGTCGTGGTGCTCCTCTGGTTCAGGGAGAGCTTCTTCGGCGAGGGTGAGCCCAAGAAGGAGCCAAAGGTCATCGTTGCGGTGCTCATCGTCCTCATAATCGTCGGCATAGTGATGCCCTGGGTCAGCCTCGACGTTGTGATGAAGATAGGCTTTGCGGGGTGATGTGAGATGATACTCGAATACGCGATTGGGGCTTTCATCCTCGGTGGTCTCGTCGGCCTGCTTAGGGACTACAAGGCCACGGTTAAGGCGTCAAGCTTCATGGCATTCCTCGGTTCACTCGCCCTCCTCTGGCAGGTTTACGAAGTTTACACCAGCGGCCCTGTCTCGGGCGACCTCTTCGGAATCCCCATCAGGATAGATGACCTTTCGATAGTGTTCCTCCTCATAATTGGCCTCGTCGGAGCGGCGGCTTCGCTCTACGCGATAAACTACATGGAGCTCTTCGAAAAGGTCGGAAAGGGCTGGGTCTACGCCATAGCGTACAACACCTTCCTTGCGAGCATGACCCTCATAGTTACTGCGGACAGCATGGAGTACTTCGTCATGGGCTGGGAGCTTATGACCCTCAGCTCGTTCGTGCTGGTGTTCTTCAGCGAAAAAGCGAGGGACGTCAACGCGAGCGTCAAGTACTACATCACCATGCACTTCCTCGACACGATTCCGCTCTTCCTCGCCCTGGGAACCGCTTATTCTCTGATTGGAAACTTTGAAGAACTCACCTTTGAGAACATAGCGAACGCGATGGCAACCGCCCCTGCCAGCACCAAGGCCGTCTTCACGGCGCTCCTTATGGTGGCATTCATGGCAAAGTCGGGTATGGTGCCATTCCACTTCTGGGTTGCCGAGACCTACAGGGCCGCTCCAACCAGCGTTTCGGCTGTAATGGCCGGTGCAATGGAGAAAGTGGCCATCTATGGCCTCATAGCCCTCATCTGGAGAACCGTCGGAACGAGCTACAACCTCGGCCTCTTCGTCGCGGTGATAGGCGCGATAACCCTCACCGTCGGAACCCTCTATGCCCTCAGGGAGACCAACGCCAAGAGGCTCTTGGCTTACTCATCCATCGGCCAGATGGGCTACGTCTGGTTCGGCCTTGGAGTAGGAATGGCCCTCATCCCGAAGGGTGGCTTC
The DNA here is from genome assembly GCF_027063845.1 of Thermococcus sp. Classification (GTDB taxonomy): domain Archaea; phylum Methanobacteriota_B; class Thermococci; order Thermococcales; family Thermococcaceae; genus Thermococcus. The sequence continues at coordinate 45,752 of NZ_JAMOQU010000115.1, read as the reverse complement.
CTCGGTGCCGTTGGAGCACTTGGGGCCTTCGCGGGACTCTTCCACGCCCTCAACCACGCGATATTCAAGGCCTCGCTCTTCCTATCGGCGGGGGCAGTTGAGTACAGGACGGGAACCGTTGAGCTCAACGAGCTCGGTGGCCTCGGAAAGACTATGAAGGTAACAGCTTTGGCGGCGCTCTTTGCCTCGCTCGCCATAAGTGGCGTTCCACCCTTCAACGGCTTCATAAGCAAGTGGCTCATCTACGTCTCGGGCTACTATTCCGACAGTTACATCCTGGCCCTCGGCGCCGTCCTCGCGGCATTCCTCAGTGCGGGAACTCTGGCGTATTCAATAAAGCTCTATGGTGCCCAGTTCGGCGGTGAGATGAAGCGCTACGAGAGCGTTCAGGAGGTTCCAGCTGGGATGCTCGTTGGTCAGTGGGTTCTCGCAGGCTTAACGCTCCTCATAGGCGTCTTCCCTGGAACTGTAACGGGAATCCTCAACGTCTTCAACGCCCCGATAAACGAGAACCTCTACAAGATTGGCTTCCAGTCGGTGATGTTCTCTCCAGTGCTCTTCGTGATAGTCCTCGGAGTACTGACCTTTGGACTCTACCTCGTCTTCAAGCCTGAGTTCGGAAAGGAGGCCAAGCCCTGGGACTGCGGTTCAACCCAGATAGACGAGGACGAGTACAGGATAAACGCCGAGGGCTACTACCTCAAGTACGAGGAGAAGATAGGCTCGTTCTATAGGTTAGGCGACTGGTTCTACCGCGTCGGAGCTGGAGCGATTCACTACATAACCAGGGCTTACCTCTGGATGGCGAGCTACTTCACCAAGATAGTCGACACACCGTACACCAGGATAGAGACCCTTGACGACCTCCGCGAAAGGGAAGTCATGCACATAGACGAGGAGGTCTTCAAGCCTCTCATCAGGTTCCTCAACATAGCAAAGAACGTCATCCCAGGAATAAGGCTCGGCACATTCGTCGTCATAGCCCTCGTCGTCGTTGGGGCTATCGTGGGACTGCTGATAGTCATGTGAGGTGATGAAAATGGAGACGACGGCCAAGCTCGCCTTCAGCTTTATCGGTGTGCTCCTGACCTTCCTCCTGCCCCCTTACCTCGACGGAATAGCGAGAAGGGTTAAGGCAAGGCTCCAGTACAGGCGCGGGCCACCGCTCATGCAGACCTGGTACGACCTCAACAAGCTCTTCAGCCTTCCGTCGGTTAAGCCGACCAAGAGCGCGCTCTTCACCTGGGCGCCTTATCTGGCACTCGCCTCGGCAGTAATCGGCGCGCTCCTCCTTCCCTACGGAAACGTGGTGCCGATTGACATAGGCTTCAACTTAGTGGTGTTCTTCTACGTGATACTGATGGTCAGCGTGTTCCTCATGCTCGCTGGCCTGACAGTCCAGAACGCCTTCAGCCACCTCGGTTCGGCCAGGGAGATGCAGATAATCCTCACCGTCGAGCCCCTCATTGCAATCCTCTACGGAGTCCTCGCTTACAACGCGGGCTCGCTCAACATCTCTGACATCATAGCCAACCTGCACCTCACCCCCTCGCTCGTCATGACCTACGTCCTGCTCGCCTACGCGCTCTACGTCGAGAGCGGCTTCATGCCCTTTGACATAGCGGAGGCGGAGCAGGAGGTTATAGGCGGTCCGCTCAGCGAGTACAGCGGAAGGCTCCTCGGAGTCTTCTACTACGCCATCTACATCAAGCGCTTCGCCCTGCTGTGGTTCTTCGTCAGCCTGCTCGTCCTCCCGTGGGTCGGGCCGATAAACACGACTCTCAAGGCGGCAGAGGTGCTCGCGGTTCAGTTCCTCCTGACGGTGGCGCTGTATCCGGTCATAGCCTCACTCGAAGCAACGAACGCGAGGCTCAGGATTGACCACGTTGTTAAGATGAACACGAGGGCTTTCTTTGCCGGGATAGTTATCCTTGCCATAGCGTTCATGGGGTGGTGAATATGGTAACGACGAGGGATTTGGAGGCTCACTTCGAGTTTGAGTGCAGGGCCTGCGAAAACGGCCACTGCAGGAAGGCTGACGTCGAGACAATCCTCTCTGAGAGAAAGGGCCTGAAGGAGTTTTACGAGGCCTTCAAAGAGCACATTAAAGAGTGCAAGAGGATGACCTACGGGCAGTACATGTTCGTGATTGACAGGGAAGTCCTTCCTGAGGCGGTCCTCTGGTGGCACAACCACCCTGAGTTCAAGGAGACCCACCTCTCGACCGCCGTCGGAACCGACGAGAGGCCACTCAACGGCAAGTTCGTCTACATGCCTTTCCTCAACGTCCAGGTTGAACCGCAGAACATGGACGAGAACTACTGGGTCTTCCTCAAGGCCTACATGCCCGCCGACGACCCGAGTTTCCCGAGCGTCGCGGCCAAGCTCCCCGCAGCGCTGTGGATAGAGAGGGAGGTTAAGGACCTGCTCGGCTTCAACCCAGTTGGCCACCCAGACCCGAGGAGGCTCATCCTTCCTGAGGACTGGCCCGAAGGTGTCTACCCGCTCAGGAAGGACATGGACTACAGGCACTCACCGATGGCAGAGGTTAAGACCGAGTTCAAGGAGAAGCCCGAGGGAACGACGCTCGTCCCGATGGGCCCGGTTCACATGGGTATCGAGGAGCCGGCTCACTTCAGGCTCTTCGTCAAAGGCGAGGAGATAGTTGACGTTGACTACCGCGGCTTCTACTCCCACAGGGGAATCGAGAAGACAGGGGAGGGCAGGCTTACCTACAACCAGGTGCTCTTCCTCGCCGAGAGAATCTGCGGAATCTGTGGCTACCAGCACTCTGTTTCCTACGCGATGGCCGTTGAGAGGCTCGCCGACGTGGAAATCCCTGACAGGGCGCGCTACATAAGAACGCTGATGCTCGAGCTGGAGAGGATTCACAACCACCTGCTCTGGGTCGGAATAGCCGCTCACCTCGTCGGCTACGACACGGGCTTTATGCACGCGTGGAGAATCCGTGAGCCCGTCATGTGGCTTGTCGAGCGCTTAACCGGAAACAGGAAGCAGTACGGAATGAACATCGTCGGTGGAGTTAGAAGGGACATCCTCGACTACCGCAAGGAGGAAATCCTGAAGGTCGTCAAGCAGATACGCGAGGAGACCAAGAAGTTCATCGACATCGCCCTGAACACCAACACATTCATCAAGCGCGCCGAGGGAGTCGGAATCCTGCCTTACAAGATCGCCAAGGCCTACTCCGTCCTCGGACCGACCGCTCGTGCCAGCGGAAGGAGGATTGACACGAGGCTCGACCAGGCGACAAAGACAGCGATGGCCTACAACGAGGTCGACTTCAAGGTTCCGGTCTACAAGGAGGGCGACGTTCTGGCCAGGGTTCTCGTCAGGATGGACGAGCTCTTCGAGAGCCTCTGGATAGTGGAACAGCTCATTGACCAGATGCCCGGCGGAGACATAATGGTTCCGATTGGTGATTTACCCGAGTATGAAGAGGCGTTAGGATTCACCGAGGCCCACCGCGGTGAGGTGGTCCACTACGTCATGACCGGCGAGAAGAACAAGGTCTACCGCTGGAAGGTTAGGGCTCCGACCTACAACAACCTGCCTGCTGTGCCGGAGATGCTCAAGGGCTATCACGTCGCAGACGCACCGCTCATCATAGCGAGCATTGACCCGTGCTACTCCTGTACAGAGAGGGTTCAGTTCGTCGACGTCGAGACGGGCAAGGTGAAGGTCCTAACCGAGGCCGAGTTCAACGAGCTCTCAATCAAGTACAGGGGGGTGTTCTGATGGCCGAGAGCCTCTCCTACACCGAGAAGCTCAAGAAGTGGAACCGCTTCGAGGTCGAGAAGTTCAGCAAGAAAGCCCCTGTCACCACCCCCTATCCTTTTATTGACATCGAGAAGCCACCCGAGTACAGAGGAATCCCGCACATCAACCCCGAGAAGTGCATAGGCTGTGGAGCCTGCGTCAACGCCTGCCCGCCCGATGCCTTAATCCTCGAATGGGACAAAAAGAGGGGCGTCAAGAGGCTCACCTTCAACGCGGCGAGATGTATAAGGTGCCACCGCTGTGTTGAGGTCTGCCCGACTGGAGCTATGGAACCGACTAACATCTTCGAGATAGCTACCGACAACAAGGAGGACCTCGTTGAAGTAGTGGAGCACAAGCTGGCCTACTGCGAGGAGTGCGGTGAGTACCTCGACTTCACCGAGAGGCAGATTGAGTACGTTAAGGCGATTCTGCCCAAGGAAATCATCGATATGTACGCGCTTGAAGATAGGATTGGCCTGACGCAGGAGGCAAAGATGCGCAAGACCGTCGAGAAGCTCAGGGAAACCGAGGGCAACGCATATCCAGCGTTCATACTCGTAAAGAAGGGGGGTGAGGAGTGATGGGAAGAAGGCTCAAGTCCGTCTGGGTCTATCACGTTGATGCGGGTTCATGTAACGGCTGTGACATTGAGGTGCTCGACGTACTCAGCCCCTACTACGACCTCGAGAGGCTCGGTGTCAAGGTCGTCCCCAACCCGAGGCACGCGGATGCGCTCTTCATCACCGGCCCGCTTACAAGGCAGACGAGGATAGCGCTCAAGAAGGCCTATGAGGCTATGCCCCCCAAGCCGAGGATAGTGGTTGCCGTGGGTACGTGCGCCTCGAGCGGTGGAATCTTCTACAACAGCTACGCCCTCTACAACACCTCCCCCCAGCGCGGAAGGGACAGGCTCAGGAGCGGTGGGCCGGAGATGATAGTGCCGATAGACATGTACATCCCCGGCTGTCCGCCGAGCCCGGAGGAGATACTCTACGGCGTGGCCCAGCTCCTCGGCATCAAGGAGAAGAAGATGAAGGGCGAATACTGGATTGCACTCCCGCCGAAGGAGACACCGAGCAAAGAGAACGAGGTCGAGTTCAGAATCCCCGACAGGCCGATACCGCTCCGCTACTGGCTCACCCTTCGCGAGGAGCTCAGGCGCGTCATAGGCTACTACGACAGGGAAGCTGTCCTCAACGACTTCATCGAGCTCGTTGATAGGGCCTTCAAAGAGAGCCCTGAGAACCCGAGGGAGAAGCTCCACGACCTCGTCACGGGATACTTCCTCAAGGAGAAGGACTCCAGGGTAAAGGTCGCCATGCGCTTCCTCGAAAACGAGTTCTGGAGGCTGTACGACGAGTATCACTCCCTTGGAGAGGCCCTCAGGAAGAAGTACCCCGTGACGGCGGGTGTCTGAGGTGCCCTGGAAGCTCTACCGCTTCAAGTACGAGGACTACCCCGAGTATTCGGCCAGGATTACGGGCCACTACGCAGGCGACCTGCTAATCATCGAGGAGGAGGGGGAGCTGAGCGAAGAGGCCGTGAAGCTCATAAAGTCTGCTCTCGGAATAGACGAGAACGCGAGGGCCTTCGACATTGAGGTCAGGGACGTGCTGAGGCTCCCGATTAAAGAGTTGCCCGAGAAGGACAGGAAGGTCTTGCTTGAAGCGGCTGAAAAGCTCGACTCCGAGAGCAAGCTCCACATCGAGTACCGCTACCAGCCGACCTTCGATTAAACTTTTATTTTTCCAGAACTTTTCTCAGGTGGTGGTGAGATGAACGAGGCAAAGCTGAAGATGGCCAAGGAGGAGTTGATTCAAAGGGTAAAAGACTTCTACGGAGACAACCTTCTCTCGATAGTCTTCTACGGGAGGCACCTCCGCGATCCGGACTTTCCAGAGATAGACGTTGTCGTCGTCATAGACAAACCCTACGACCCTGTGAAGATGAACCGCATGGCTGACTTCGTGGAGAACATTCGCGACCCTATAGAGGAGAAGTACGGCTACCACGTCTCCTTCGAGCTCTACACGCGCGAGGAAGCTGAGAACTTCCACTCCGGCTACCTTGACGTTGTGGTTAACTACGAAGTCGCCTACGATAAGGATAACTACTTCCAGAATCTCATGAACGACATGCTGAACCCTAAGAAGGCGATGGACTACGTGAAGTACATCAGCACCATCGAGTACATCCAAGTCGACGAGGAGAGGAAGGAATGATCGGAGCTGTCTTGGCCGGCGGAAGGGGAAAGCGGTTCGGGGGCGACAAGCTACTCTACAGAATCAACGGCAAGCCTTTGATTCTTTACACCATCGAGAGGCTTGAAACCGCCAGAAGAATCGACGAGGTCATCCTCGTTGCCTCAAAGGACAACGCGGAGAAACTGGAAAAGCTTGGCTACCGCGTGGTCGTTGATAACCTGCTGATAGGCCCGATGGGAGGAGTTTACACGGCGCTGGGTCTTGGAGATGCCTTCGTCGTTGCCGGCGACATGCCCCTTATCGTCCCCGAGTTCGTTGATTTCATCATATCCGAATTCAAGAAGAGCGGAAAAACTGCCTGCGTGCCGAGGTGGGGGAACGGCTACCTCGAACCCCTTCACGCCGCTTATTCCAGGGCCTTCCGCGAAGTCCTTGAGGAGAAGATAAAAGCCGGAAACTACGCCCTCAACAGGGCAATCCGTGAGGTCAATCCCTGCTACCTCCCGATAGAGTCCCTCCCCGAGGAGTGGCGCGAGAGTTTCTTCAACGTGAACACCAGAGAAGATTTGGGGAGGATTAAAGGCATTCAGGGAACATTTTTATGATTTCCCTTGTGTTTAGAACTTCTAAAACCGGAACACTCTTAAGCTCTTTATTGTTACTCCACAGAATCGCGTTTAGCTTTAATGCAAGTGCCACAAAGTCAACGTCTTTTGGGTCTGGAGTAATTCTGATGGCAATATCAAGAAAATCAGCGTAGCTTTCATAGTCGATGAAAGTCACATATTTTCTGAGCAGTGTCAAAACTCTCTCGAAGTCTTCATGCGTGAGGTGAGCCTTTCTCCTTATGAGGGTGGAGTAACTCCTTAGCTCATCAAGCAGGTATTCGGGAGCATAAATGGGAGTATCAAGTGAAATGCATAGGATGAGTCTTCTGGTCGTGCTATCCCTCTTAAAAAACGAGAAGAGCACGTTTGTGTCAATCACTATCGGCCTTTTCAAAGAAGGCCCTCCTTTTCCTGCCTATTTCTTCAACTATAACCTCGATATCGTCATCAGTTAGCTCCGAGTTTTTGAGGAGTTCATTGAGCTCTCTGAGTTCCTCTAAGCGTTTTTCCACGAGCTTTGCAAGGCCCTTTGCAAACTCAATATCAACTCCCTCGGGAATCTTAATCGCTACCGTCGGCATGGTCTCACAGAACCACTTACTCATTTTCCATTAAATCCTTTTCCCAAAATCCCCGCTAACAGCTCCGCCAGTCTCTCGGCGCGCTTCTTTATCAGCTCGCTCGGCTCCTGGAAGAGGCCCGTCGAGCCTGGCTGACAGCCTATGAGCACGAACTCAGCGTTAACCATCGTTTTCATGAACTGTGTAACGAACTTCAGCGGAAGGCCGTGCGTCGATATTGCCTCCCCGAGCGTTCCCTCCGGGTCGGCTATGATGTACTCGCCTACTTCACCGCCGAAATCAACGGCGTCAACTAGGACGACGAGGTCAGGGTTGAAGTTAGCTATCTTGCCCGTGTAGTTCTCAGGAACCTCCCCGCAGTTCAGCACGAGGACGTTGGGGTTGTCCAGCAATTCCTTCAGCCTCTCCGCCACGAGCACGCCGAAGGCGTCATCTCCCCTGATGTCGTTCCCGATTCCACATATGACAACTCTTTTTGCATTCTGGAAGAGTTCTTCGAGGTTCATGTTTTCACCCCAGAGTTCTCCATGAATTCATTCTTCGGCCTTAAAATTTTAACCGCTTTGTTGTTGAAATGAAGAAGTACTTCATGCTTTTGAGATAACAAAATCAGCGTTTCTCATTGTAGATCACATCAAAAAGAATTTAGCACTCAATGAGAAGGCTCTTTGGTCTCTAGTTTTTGATTGGAGGTAGGATTTAGAAGATGACCTTTATCACCGCTCGGCGTGGGATTGGTCTGTGCTGGCCCGATCTACCGCGCCCAGACCTCTGAAGAGGGGAACGTAGCTCAGCGGGCCGAGTATCGCCTCACCTATGATACAAACAAGCTCGAGCAGAATATCATAGATTATCAACCAGAACGCCAAAAAGCCGAGTACGGCCCTTTTCTCGTCCCCGTTAAGGGAAGCGAAGAACAGGACGAGGGCGAGCGTTCCAACTGTGCTGGTTGCGAGCGGTGGAAGGGCCTTGGGGAGGAATGCAAGGCTCGTGAAAATCATTGCTCCCGAGAGAAAGCCAAGGATAAATGGATGCGCTGGTGTGAAGGGAACATCCATGCTCCCAAACTTTCTGGCGAGAAGTAAGAGCGCGAGAGCAGAGAAGAGGGCTACTGAATACTGCGCAGGGGAAGGGACATAGCTGGTGAGGTGTGCGAAGGCAAAGGCCGAGGCGCAGAAAGCGAGTGTGGCCAGTAGGACTCCTCGTTTTCCAATGAGAGACTTTCCGCGAAGTTCGGGGTGGAGCAGTTCCACTACCAAAATTGGAATAGCTATGCTCATCGTGGTGTGGTAGATTGTCAGGAGAACGGCCCAGCTCGTGTTCACGCCGAAGACCCTGCCGTAGTCTCTGAGAGCTCCGAGGTCAGGCCAGTCTGGGTCGAACCATGAACGGATTACAACTCCTTCCTCGACGACGCCGTAGAGGGCGCCTAGGAGCATGAGTCCAGCCTGTCCACCACCGAACCTCACCCACGCTTCGCGAATCAGGAGAACGCCAGAACCGTAGAAGAGCCAGAGGAAAGGAAAAGAGAGTGGTTGAACCACCAGCTGGAGCGGATGTGTTGAACCACCGAGAACTTCGGCCAAGAAAGGTGAGAGGAAGGTAAGGAGTAATAGTGTTCGGGTCTCTTGTCTCATAGGCTAAACTTTCCCTGTCTAGGTTAAAACTTTATGCGTGAACTTTCTGGATTTAACTGGCAAAAATAAAACATTGGAACAAAAGAAGAGAAATCACAGCTTCCCCGCAAGCTCCCTTATCTTCTCCGCGAACTCCGTCTTCATGAGCTCCTCGACGTTGCCGACCTTTGCGTCAAGCTCTGGATAGAAGGGTATGCCGATGAGGTACGGGACGTTGTAGCGCTCGGCGAGCTTCCTGACGTCTTCCTCCTCATCAAGCTTCATGTTCTCAACGACGCCGAGGACTTTGTGCTTCTCCTCGAGGAGCAACTGTATGAGCTTTTCCACGACGTTGAGGGCGAGCTTTGACGGAGTTGCAACGACCAGGAACTCACCCCTCTTGAGGAAGCGGAGGACATCCAACAGCTGGTCACCAAGTCCGGGTGGCATATCGATGACGAGGTAGTCGAGCTCGTCCCAGCGCGTTATCGTCAGGAGCTCGATGAGGGCGTCGCTGATTTCCTTACCGCGGAGCGGTGTCGGCCTGTCCTCGGTGTAGTAGGCTATCGTCATGAACTTTATTCCGTGAACGGTAGGTGGAACTACTCCCCTGTCCTCCTCCGGGAACTCCTTCGGCTCGAAGCCGAGAATCACGTGGTCGCTGGCCCCGTGGAAGTCGAGGTCGAGCAGGCCGACCCTGTGGCCCTTCTCGGCCAGGGCCAGTGCGAGGGTCGTCGAGACGAGCGATTTTCCAACTCCGCCCTTTCCGCTGACGACGGGGATTATCCTCCTGACCTTCTCAAGCCTCGCGTTTATGGCTATCTCGCGCGGGTCGATCATGCCTCTCCCTCCTTCTCAATCATAATCCCCGCGACGTAAACGCCTCTTCCCTGGACGACCTCAAAGTCGTGGCTCCCGCACTTCGGGCATGCCAGAAACGCGTGAACGACCTCAGGAATGAAGTGGATGTCCTCCTTTATGCGCTCGTCAAAGCGGTCCTTGACCTCCTTGAGCTTCCAGGTGTGCCCGCAGTTACGGCACTTGAAGACCGCCTCTTCCTCCTCGAAGATTATCTCCGCGCCCTCGGCAATCGTCCCCGCGAACATCTGCTCCATCGCGAACTTCACTATGTCCTCCGCAACGTCCTGAAGTTCGCCGAGAACTACTTTGACAGCCTTTACCTTCTTTGCCCCCTCTCTCTGGGCGTAGTCGAGGACGGTCCTAACTATCGCATCAGCGAGCGCCCACTCGTGCATGGTATCACCGATGAAAATTACCGTGCCACCTTAAAAATGGTTGGGTTTAACACCGGCGGTTAACGGGTGGGGTATAATTTTAGTACTGTGATGTTAGGCCTATCAAAATCGAGACAAAAGCTTATAAATCATTTAAATACTTCTTCATCCATTTGAGTGGCAAAAGAAAATGAGGTGAGTCTAATGAACTACCCAGAACTGGCACTTATAGCCTTCATCCTGAGCATCATATTCTCCATTGGAGGTGTCGGCTCGGCGATAGCGATAGTCCCGGTCATGGGCTGGCTGGGAGTACCTCTCATGACGGCCAAGCCCACTGGTCTCTTCATAAACACGCTCTCGATGCTTTCGGCAACTCTCAAGAACATAAAGCACGGGAAGCTCGACCACCGCTTCGGGCTCCCGATTTTAATCGTCGCAACGGCGATGGCCCCTGTTGGAGCCTACGCGGGCAAGTTCATCCCCAAGGTCTACGTCCTCTGGGTTTTCGTGGCTTTCCTACTGTATTCGGGCACTATGATGATTTTCTTCAAACCCAGGAGAAAGGAGAGGAAAGGTAATCACATCGTCGAGGGCTCTCTCATCGGTGGAATAGCGGGCTTCCTCGGCGGTCTCCTCGGCGTCGGCGGGGGCGGGATAATCAGCCCCGCCCTCATAATGCTCGGCTACGAGCCGAAAAAAGTCGCCGCAACGACCGCGCTGGTCGTGTTCTTCTCATCGCTGAGCGGATTCCTGACCTACTGGGGGATGGGAACGCTGGACTGGGAACTGCTTCTCTGGGTTTCGATTCCAGCTATAGCGGGAGGCTGGCTGGGAACTCATCTCATGCACTTCAAGATGAGCTCGGAGCAGGTAAAAAAGGTGATAGGGGTCATGATGTACCTTATAGCCCTGAAAACGCTCCTCGTGGCTATGGGTTGAACTCGCTCTCGGTTCCCTCCACCTTTTCCTCCTTTTTCTCTCTCAGTGGCTTCGTTATATCGAAGGCCTTTCTTATTATGTTGTTCTCGATGATGAGCTTTTTGACATACTCCTTCGGCGGGAACTCTATCGCGTCGCAGGGGCAGAGCGTTGCGCACGTTGAACAGCCGACCATACAGTTGTAGGGCCTCGCAACGACGGGCTTCCCCTTCTCCCTGTCCCAGTCGAAGACACGCCTTCCACAGGTTATGAAGCAGATTCCACACCCCGCGCATCTGTCGTAGTTTATCCTCGGGTACCATTCTATCTTCTTCCTGTCAACGCCCCACCAAGGGATGACGCTCAGGTCTTTGACGGGCCTTCCAAGGGCGTCTTTCCCTATGACAGGAGCTTCTCCTCCGGCCATTTTATCACCGCCATAGGGAGTTGTTCAAATTGATTTAAAATAATTTTCATATGTTATTGTTTTCAACTAAAAGTTCTGGACGAAGTTGTCCAGAAAAATTTAAATTATTTTCACATGAAAGCTTCTTGATAGAAATGCTCTGCCTGAGGAACGTTGAATACTCTCAAAACGGCAGGAGAATACTCCGCTCGATAAACATGACCTTCAGGGATGGAATGAGCTACTCGATACTCGGGCCGAACGGCGCGGGAAAATCAACGATAGCCCGTATTTTGATGGGGGAGCTTAGACCAACCTCGGGCCAGGTTCTCCTCGATGGCGAGGACGTAACAGGGCTGAGCGTTACGGAGAGGGCAAAGCGGGGAATAAGCATGGCCTGGCAGGAGCCGGCCCGATACGAGGGGATAACCGTGAGGAACTACCTAACGCTCGGCGGGAAGCTCAAAATTGGCGAGGACGGGATAAGGGAAGTCCTTGAGCTCGTTGGCCTTCCCTACGAACTCTACGCCCATCGTTTTGTGGACAAAAGTCTGAGCGGTGGCGAGAGGAAGAGGGTGGAGCTTGCGTCGCTCCTCCTACTGAAACCGAGGTATGCAATTCTCGATGAACCCGACTCTGGCCTTGATATAACGGCGGGGAAGCTGATAGAAGTAATCCTCGACCGCTTCCGGAAGTGCGGAACCACGGTAATCCTAATCACCCACCACGAGGGAATTGCGCTCAAGACGGACTTCGCCTATTTCGTCTGTGGCGGGAGAATCGTCAGAAAGGGCTTCTCGCAGGAGGTTGTCGACTACTATCGGAAAACCTGCAGGAGATGCTCCTTTGCGGAGGGCTGAGGCATGACGATAAAGGTTGACCTCACGAGAGAATACGAGGCGCTGGTTGAGGCCTACCAGCGGGAGGGCCTCGATACATCCCTCTTCGGGGACAGGATAGCGGCGATAATCATCAGCGGGGACAAAATCATCGGCCTCAACAACGTTCCGGGGGTTGAGATAAGGGGCGAGGAGATTGAGAAGGGCGTTAGGGCTGAAGTTAAAATAGCTGAGGGCGTTGAGCTCCCATTCCCAATACACCTCTGCACGGGCTATTTGAAGAGCGAGGGCTACCAGAGGGTTATCTTTGACATAAACGTTGGCAAAAACTCGAAGGTCAGGTTCACCTCCCACTGCATCTTTCCCTACGCCAAGGACTTTACCCACGAGGCAATAGCGAGGATAAAAATCGGGGAAGGTTCGAGCGTGCTCTACGACGACGAGCACGTTCACGGCGAGGGAGTGAGGATGGTTGGTAAAACAGAGGTTGAGGTCGGCAGAAACGCCCGCTACACGGGGAAGTTCACCCTGACGAAGCACAGAGCGAAGGAGCTGAAGCTTGAGATGGTCGCGAGGCTCGGTGAGAGGGCCGTCCTTGAGATTGAGACGAAGGTCAAGGCCGTTAAAGATGATTGTGTTGAGATGAAGGAAGTCGCCTACCTGGAAGGGGCCCACTCGAGGGCGAACCTGAGGAGCACGGCAATAGCCTTTGACAGAGCGAAGGTAAACGTCATAAACGAGGCCTATGGTTTTGGAGACTACGCGAAGGGCCACGTCGAGTGCCACGAAATAGTTAAGGGCGACGCCGACGTCCAGACCGTCCCCCTGCTGAGGGTGAAGAACGATAAGGCCGAGCTCACGCACGAGGCCTCGATAGGCAGGATAAACGAGGCCCAGCTCATCCAGCTCATGGCCAAGGGTCTAACAGAGGACGAGGCGGCGGAGCTCATAATAAAGGGCCTCCTCGGAGAATGGTGAATTGTAAAAAGAAAATCATTCGAGGAGCACGTGCTTCGCTGTTTTCAAACCCGTTACCAGCCATATAGTGAGGAGAAGCCAGTAGAGGGCGAAGCCAAAGCTATCGATAACCCCTATCCCAAAGGCCGTGCCAACGTTGTGCGTTGCCCCCACGTAGGCCCCGAGCGGGAAGATGAAGGCCCACCAGGCGAGGCTGTAGGGCAGGTTGAGCTTCCTGATGTAGTAGATGGTCATTATGATGGCCATCGCCAGCCACCAGACACCGAAGCCCCAGAGGATTAGACCGAAGGCGAAGAACGGTTCTTTGACAGTAAGGAAGTCGCTGGCCTTGACGAGCGCGTAGAGCGTTGAGGTTCCTGCACCTATCGGACCGAGGTTTATCCACACCGCTGGGGCCATACCGCAGGGCATCGGCTCGTGCCTTATGAAGCGGAAAAACACTATCGCGAAGAGGCCGAGGTAGAGGAAGAAGCCCGCTCCCCATGCGAAGTAGTTAACCGCGTAGGCAACCTCCCTGGCAGTTCCCGAGAAGCTCGATATCAAAGCCGCACCGCTCATTGGAATCACAATCAGTCCGACCGGGGGAATGAACCAGGCTGGGGTAACTGACTTGAGGTCTATCTCCCTCTCCACGAACATCAGGTAGGGGATGAGCAGGGCAAAGAATATCGTTAGGACTGCCCCTGGAATCCAGAACGCCTTCGCTATTGCGGTTTTCCTGAGTATGAAGAGGTAGTCCGCCGAGAGTACGAGCATGGCCACGGCTATCGTCCCGTAGAAGTGGCTCACCATTGGGTGCTTGAGGTCTTTCAGGGCGTTTTCCGTGTACTTCACCCACCTGAGGAGCCAGGGGATTAGGAGGACGAAGAACAGGAGTGTGTTGAAGTAAACGAGGAACTCCGCCAGTCCACCCAGGGCCGAAATCCTCGATGAATAAGCTTTGCTGGCCAGAGCCAAGGCCCCAGTCCCCATGACGCTCGCGAACCAGCTCGGCGCGAAGTCCTTTACGCTCACCTTCATCTGCTTCACCGAACGGAAAAATCATATGAAAAAATTTAAACGTTTCCTGAACCCATCGTTGAAAACCGTCTCAATGGCTGTGCTTTTTCCCTCCTTCCCTTTCCTTTTCGCGCTCTATCTTCTCCTTCCAGTAGGGGTCAACCTCGAGGACCTGGTGAATGAACGCCTCGACGACGTCCCTTATTTTTCCATAGGCACCAGTAACGACCTCTATGCCGAGCTCGTTGAAGAATGAGATAGCTCTCTGACCCATCCCGTAGGCGAGGACGACCTCCCCGCCGTGCTCCTTGACGAACCTCGGGAGGTCTCCAGGGCCGTGCTCCTCGAAGGGAACCTCAACGACCTCGAAATCCTTTATTTTGCCGTCTTCAACGTCCACGAAGACAAAATACCTTGCCCTGCCAAAGTGCCCGCTAACTTCGCTTTCTAAGCCTCTGTCATCCACAGCCGGAACCGCTATCCTCATGCCACATCACCCGCTTAATTGAAATTTTTTTCTCATATAAGCTTTGTGCATAGGCACAAAATAATGAAACTCAGCTTCAAGGCTAACTCACTCCCTGAAAATCTCTCCCGTGACAAGGTCTATTCCTACCTTCCTGACCTTGAGCTTCCAGAGCTTCTCGGGCGCTCCGCCTCCAACTTCCCTGTAACCCGCCATCTCGATTATCCCCATGTCCTCGAGGGCAGAGAGGTGGTAGTAGAGCGTTGAGCGGGGCATGTTGAGGCCCCTCTCCTGAAGGGCTTGGTATATCTCGTTCGTTCCCTTTATGCCATCGCTCAGGATTCTTATGATGCTCCGCCTCGGTTCGGCCATTAAGGGCTTGAGGGTCATCATGAGGTTCTTCAAAACTGCCATGTCACCCATCATCCACTTCGGCACCTTCACCACCGTTGATTATTGCTCCCCTATCTTTATAAAATTACCGCTTTTGGGTGATTTTAACTCGAATGTTATAGAAAACTTTATAAAAACTTTTGTGATATTACAAAACAGAAAAGAAGGAGGTGATGGAGGATGTTTGGGATGGTGATACTCACCTACATCCTCGCGAGCGTGTTCGCGATAGCTGGAATGGGAGCGGCGGGAGTGCTCATACCCAACTACATAGCCATGGGGCTGGGCGTTCACGCGGCCATGCTGCTCGGGCTGACCCAGAACACGGCGGAGCTGACCGTGGCAACCGCCATGAACTGGAAGAAGGGCCTCATAGCGTGGAGGAAGGTTGCGAGGGTCTTTGTCCCCGCGGCGCTCTTCGTACCTCTGGGAGCGTACGTGAACGTTCACATCCCGAGGATCTTCGTACTCGTGGCCCTTGCATTGTTCTTCCTCTTCGCCATCTACCGCATGGTTACCGGTGGAGCGGCGGAGGGTGGAGATGGACGGAAGACGTACCTGCTTGGAGCGGTTCAGGGCTTCACCGCGGGGCTCATAGGCGTTGATGCATCGCCCATAGCAATCATAGCCTTCTCGTACCTCTTCAGAAACCCGAAGAAGGTCTCGGCGAACACGGCAGCGACTGCGCTCGGAGTTTCGGGCGTTACCCTGCTGACCTACGCCCTCCTGCTCCCGAGGATACCCATAGCGACTGGAACCCTTGCGGCGATAGCAACCGCTGGCTTCCTCGGCGGGATAACAGGCACGCTCCTGATGCACAGGGTGAAACCACTCCACGTCCGCTACGCAACGATGGGGTTGCTCTCGCTCGCGACCGTTGAGATAATCGCGAAGATACTCACGGCGAACGTGCCAGAGACGCTCCACGTGCTCAGCGTGGGGGCCGTGGTGGGTGCCTTCCTGGCCTTCCTGTACGGAATGGGAAGGCGCATGGCGAGAAGGCCCTCCCCCGCCCCGTGACCCTTTCGTTGTTTGAGCAAAAAGAAGGAGGTGGTTGAGATGCCGTTCGGTGTTCCCGGATGGAAATGGAAGGTTGGAAGGTTTGGCTACGTGATGGGAAACGAGCCGAGCTACGAGGAGATCAGGGCAAGGGCGCTGGCACTGCTCGGGAAGGCCACGAAGGGGCCCGCGTGGCACTGCCGCTGCGGAACCTTCCACGTCCCCCTGCTCGTTGACGGGGAGATAGTCGGGGAGCTCTGGGAGGACGTCGAGCCAAGAGAACTCGAAGTCGGCGCCTACTGGCACGGGAAGTGGGGGACGAAAGTCCAGCTCGTGAAGGACGGAAGGGTGGCGGGCCTCCTATGGCTCGCCTGAACCTTTGTCTTTCTGTTATCCCAGAAGGGATTGCCTCTGGCTCCGCACCATACCTGTACCCATTCCTGTCCAGTAATGTTTTTAAATGTCATGGCAAATTTCATGCGAAAATATGTTCATATGAAATAAACAAAATATGAAAGGGATGATGCCCATGTTTGAAAAACTTGCTAAAAACCTTAAGAAAAACCTCCTCTGGTACTCACTCATTGCCATAGGCTTAGGTTGGGCCCTCGGGCTTGCTTTTCATGACTTTGCAATGGTTCACAAAACCCTACTCAGCAACCTGACGACGGTTCTTGTGTTCCTCATGATATACCCGATGATGGTGAACCTCAACCTGGAGAGGATACCAAAGGTTCTGAAGGAACCGAAGCCAGTCCTCTTAAGCCTCGTCTACAACTTCGTGCTGACTCCCCTCATAGCTTTCCTGCTCGTTAAGGGCTTCATCCACGACCCAAACCTTGCACTCGGCTTCCTCCTCGTCATGCTGGTTCCGGGGTCTTCGATGAGCATAGGCTACACGGGGTTAGCTGGGGGAGACCTCGAAGTTGCCACAGTTGCATTGGGCGTTAACTTCCTGTTAATACCCCTAATGCTTCCACTCTGGGTAAAGCTACTCGGAAGTGCCTATAACGTCCCGGTTCCGCTCCCCCTGCTCCTTAAGACTGTCTTTGTAGTTCTCATACTGCCGATGTTCCTCGGCGACCTTACGAGAAGGCTCCTCATAAGGAGACTTGGCGAGAAAGGGTTCTCAAAACTAAAACCCCTCTTTGGCTCAATTACCATGACAACAATGCTCCTGCTCGTTGGCTTGATATTCTTCATGAAGGCACAGCTGTTACTGAGCAAGTGGTTCATCCTCGTCGAGCTGGCCGTTGTGAACACGGTTTACATGCTCCTAATGCTCGCTCTAATAACGTGGCTGGACAGAGCCCTTGGCCTCAGCTATGAGGAGCATATGGGAATAGTCTTCCTTAGCGTTGGGAAGAACAACGGAACGGCGATAGCTATAGCCACGCTCGCGTTCCAGCCACTCGTAGCGATTCCTGCGGCGACTCTACCGATATTCCAGATAATCTTCCTAATCCTCTACCTGAGGCTCGCGGAGAGGGTAAGGTGCCTTTACGAAGTTGGCGCCTGCTCAAAAGGAAAAAGTGGGGAACCCGAGGTGAGTTGAATGCCCCTAAGGGCAACGCTTCCGAACAACTCCGTCTGCCCTGAAACAAAACTGGAACGGCCAACTCCAAGCTTCACTCTCCACAATTCTTCCTTAACGGGGCGCTGGGGTTATCTATTGAACAAAAGCCTGAACTCTTTTAACTTTCTAAACTTCTCCTATAACCGAGGGGATAATCATGGATAACGCCATAGAAGTCGTCGGGCTCACCAAGTACTACGGTTCCTTTCTCGCCGTTGATAACGTGAGCTTTGAGGTTAAGAAGGGCGAGATTTTCGGCTTCCTCGGTCCGAACGGGGCGGGAAAGACGACTACCGTCAGAACGATTACAGGCGTTCTGAGGCCGAATTCAGGAGAGATAAGGGTTCTCGGCTATGACATGCTCGACGAGAGGGAAAAGATAAAGGCGAGGGAGAGGACGGGCATCGTCCCCGAGATGGCCAACCCTTATGTTGACCTGACGGCGATGCAGAACCTCAGGCTCATGGGCGAGCTCTACGGGATGGGAAGGAGGGAGATAGAGAGGCGCTCGGTTGAGCTCCTCAAGCTCTTCGACCTCTACGAGAAGAGGAACGTGAAGGTAAAAGCTTTTTCCAAGGGCATGAAACAGCGCCTCATCCTCGCGATGGCGATGATAAGCGACCCAGAGCTTTTAATCCTCGACGAACCGACGAGCGGGCTTGACGTCCTAAGCGCACGCCTGATAAAGGACGTCATCCGCGAGGAGAAGAGGAAGGGAAAGACGATATTCATGACGACCCACAACATGGTTGACGCAAACGAGCTGTGCGAGAGGATTGGAATAATAAGGCGGGGAAAGCTAATAGCGATTGACACGCCCGAGAAGCTCAAGCAGCTGGTCAAAGGAAGTGTCTCGGTCGAGGTCAGCTTTGAGCCGATGAAACTCGACCCCTCGGAGATAGCCTCGGCAACGAGGGTTGAGCTGATGGGGGACAAGGCGAGGGTTTTCACGAACGACCCAGATGCAACGGTTAAAGAGCTCGTCCACTACGCCGAGAGAAATAACCTGCGGATAGTGAGCCTGAGAACTCTGTCCCCGTCTCTGGAGGACGTCTTCATCAAGCTGGTGGGTGAGGGGAATGATTGAAACGCTCAAACGCTCCTTCGCCATAGCGAAGAAGGACATGCGCATCTTCTACCTCAAGGGACCGGTTGTAATAATGGGCCTCCTCTTCCCCTTCTTCCTCTTCCTAGCTTTTATGATAGGGCGCAACCTCTCAGGTGGTCATCTCCTCGTTGGCCTAACGGCCATGACGGCATTCTTCACATCCACCGCCGTTGGCCCCACGATAATCCCGTGGGAGTGCAGGGGAAGAACCTTCGAGAGGCTCATAACTGCCCCAGTTTCGCTGACGACGGTGCTCCTCGGCGACTTCCAGGCTTCCCTCTACTTCGGGCTTGCGATAACGTTCGCGATAGCGGTTCCCGCGATGCTCTACCTCTCAGTCCGCCCTGCTATCTGGCTCTTCGTCCTGTCCACGCTCCTGGCCGTCGGGTGCTTCTCTGCGATGACAGTCTTAATGTCCTCCTATCCTCCCACGGACGTTCCCGCCGACGTCATGATGCTGTCGTCGCTCGTTAAGTTCTCGCTCCTCTTCATCAGCGGCATCTTCGTTCCCATTGAGAACCTGCCGGCCTACGGCAGGTGGATTTCCCTCGTCTCGCCGCTGACATACTACGTTGACGCTCTGAGGCATTCACTTGGAAAGGGATATTTACCCGTGTGGCTTGACCTTTTAATGCTGGCCCTGTTTGGCTTTGCGTTCTTCTTCACGGGCACGGCAATCCACAGAAAAGTCCTGGAGAGGAGGTTCACTTAGGCCTAACCATCTCCACTTCTCCCTTTATCTTCTCCGCCCCTACCGTGTTGAAAACAGTTCCGTACTTCTCGGCGAGCTCCTTGACGCGGAGTATCTTCTTCTCAGGCTCATCTGTCACAATTCTGATTTTGTAGGCAATCTCCCTCAGCTGGGGCTCTTTTCTGTCCCTCCATCCCGAGACGGTTATCTCCATGCCATCAACCTTCAGGCGCATCTTCTTGATTAGTCTGCCCCAGTTCACTGTCAGACAACCGCCTATGGCCGCCAGCAGATATTCGGTCGGGTTGGGCCCTGTGTTGTTGCCGTCCGTGTTCGTGTCAATCCTGAATGAGAACTCCCTAACCTTCGCCTCACTCCCAACGTTGCCATCCCATTTGAGTTCGGCCCGATACTCAAGGCGTTCCATGGTTATCCCCGCCCTTTTATGAACTCTGTTTCAGATAAATTTTTTCCACCAAAATCTTAGCGTTCGAAAGCCTTATTATATGCCGGGCAAAGCCACCTTACGGGGATTAAAATGGGCCACTACCATCACCACCACGCTCATGAAGTAAAGGGAAGGTTGCTCTTCTCCTTCGCCCTCAACATCGTCATAACCCTCGCCGAGGTAGTCGGGGGCATCCTCTCGGGCAGTCTGGCCCTTCTCAGCGACTCAGTCCACAACTTGGGCGACAGCATGAGTCTGCTCGCGAGCTACTTCGCGGTAAAAATCGGCGAGCGGAAGGCCAACGAAAAGTACACCTTCGGCTACAGGAGAGCCGAAATCCTCGTGGCGTTCGTCAACTCAGCCGTCCTCGTGGGCGTCTCGCTCTTCCTTCTCGTCGAAGCCTACAGGCGCTATAAGAACCCCGAACCAATAGACGGCCCGCTTATGTTGGTTGTGGCTTTAATCGGCCTCTTCGCCAACCTTTTCTCGGTTCTCCTCCTGCACAGCCACGCGCACGGCCTCAACGTCCGCTCCGCGTACCTGCATCTGTTGAGCGATACCCTCTCCTCGGTGGCCGTCGTCGCGGGTGGAATCGCGATAATAAGATGGAACGTCCTCTGGGTTGACCCGCTCATCACGGTTCTCATAGCGCTCTACATCCTCCGCGAGGCGTACGAAATCCTCAGGGAAAGCATCGAGGTGCTCATGGAGGCATCCCCCGAGCTCGACCTCAGGACGATAAAGGCGGAGCTCGAATCAATCCCCCGCGTTAAGAACGCCCACCACTTCCACGCCTGGCGCGTTGGGGAGGATGAGGTTCACCTCGAGTGCCACCTTGATGTTGAGGACATGCCTCTGAGCGAGGCGCAGAAGATTCTTGACGAGGCCGAAAAGAGGCTGAGGAAGTTTGGAATAACCCATATAACCGTCCAGCTCGAAGTGGACAGGTGTAGGGGCAAGAACATCATCTGCACCGGGAAAAATGATTAAGGTCTCGATTTTGTGCGTGAGGCACACCAAGCTGTTATGAACGCGAAAAATCAATGCCATTTAGCTCTGATGATTGCCGGAAGAAAAAAGAAGAGCACTTCAAGGAGCTTCCGTTAAAGTTAAGGTTCCATCGCGAACTTCAACGCGGTGGGCAAAATGTCCCTAAAGGTCGAGAACGTTGTGGCCTCCATTGACCTGCACGGGGAGATAGACGTTGAGAAAGTTGCTAATGAACTGGACTCAGTGCAGTACAACCCTTCCGTATTCCCCGGAGCCGTTTACAAGATGGAGTCCTTCGGGGTGACGTTTTTGATATTCTACTCAGGGAAGCTCGTCTGCACGGGAGCAAAGAGCGTTGAAACGATTAGGAAAGCCACCGAGAAGCTCAAACGAACGCTTGAAGCCATGGGCATGAAATTTAGAGGAGAGCCCGAGATACAGGTTCAGAACATCGTGGCCGCGGGCGACCTGGGCTTTGGGACGCTCGACCTCGACATCGTCGCACTAACACTCCCGAACGTTGAGTATGAGCCCGAAATCTTTCCCGGTGTGGTCTACAGGGTCAGAAACTCCAGAATGACCATCCTTATATTCAACAGCGGGAAGGTGGTGGTCTCTGGGGCCAGGACGGAGGAAGACATCAGGAGGGCCGTTGAGGAGCTCACCAGGGATTTTGAAAAATACGGCCTGATCTAATATGAGAGGAATGAGGTCATGGCTTTCTCTTCGTTAAATTCACGCGAGCAGTCCAGAACCGTGAAAGTGTGGGGATGAGAAAGGACATGGGGAACTCCTGAAAGATAAAGATGTCTAAGAACTCAAACTCAGTCGAAGATGTCGTGAAATGCGATTGAAAGGGTTCTAACACACCGCTTCACGGCCTCCGTTACCTCTTTCTCGTTTCCAGGCTGACAGCCGAGAACGACTATTCTCATCCTCGGAAGGAGCTCGCTCACGTGCCTGAGCGTGACCTCAAGCTGGGGCCTGAACTCTTCTGGAATGTCTTTGAGGGCATCCTCCAGTTCGGCGACGACGAGCTTTCCAGGCTCCGCTCCAATCTCAAGAGGCACCGCCACTATCAAAAGCTCCGGGGCGAAGCGAACGGTGACCCCCGCCTGGCTCTCGGGAACCTCCCTGCAGTTGAGGGGCAGGAAGTTCGGGTTCCTGACCGCTATCATCAGGGCCTCAGCGAGGTAGGCACCGAAGCCGTAGTCCCCCTTCTTCTCGTTCCCTATCCCTCACAGGACGACTCTCCTCGCCTTCCCGATCACGTCCCTAAGGCTAACGGCTTCCATCTCCGACACCCGCCGAAACAAAAAAGGATTAGAGAACCGAGTAGCCCGAAACGATGCTCTTCTTCAGTTCCTCGTCGCTGAGCTCTCTCTGGTGCTCGGGGATGTTCTTGGCGCGCCTCTCCTTGACGAGTTCGAGAACCATCTCGAGCGGACCGTACTGAATAGCTTCCGCCGGGCACATGAGAGCACAGGCCGGTTCGAGCCCTTCCTCGCGCCTCTCGGCGCACATGTCGCACTTCGTTATCGCCTTCACCTTGAGGCTGTAGAAGGGAACGCCGTAGGGGCACACCTGGAGGCAGGCGAGACAGCCGATGCACTTGTCCTCGTGGATTCTAACTGCACCGTCCTCGTCACGGTATATCGCGTGGGTGGGGCACACCCTCAAGCAGGGCGCGTCGTCGCAGTGCTTGCAGTTTATTGGGACGTACTGCTTGTTCTCGGTGACGTAAATCCTGATGTTCGGGCTCCCGTCGTGTATGAAGGCGCAGACAGTTTCGCAGGTCTCACAGCCGATGCAGGTGAGGTAGTCGAGGTAAAGGTACTTCCTCTCCATCATAGCTCACCCCTGAGCCACCTGTCGATTGAGACCGCCGCGTAGAGGCCGTCCTTTATGGCCCTGCCCACTTTGGTTGGGCCGTTGACGACATCGCCAGCCGCGAAGATTCCCTCAACGCTCGTCATGTGCCTGGAATCGACGACTATCCTTGCCCTCCTGTCCGTCGCGATGTAAGAGCCGTTAACGGGCGGTGTTGGAGCCATGCCTATTGCGAAGACGAGGTAGTCGAGCTCGACCTGGAACTCTGAGCCGGGAATCGGGATTGGCCTCCGCCTTCCGGTTTCATCGGGCTCGCCGAGGCGAGTTCTGAGAAGCTCGATGGCCTTGACGCGCCCGTTCTCGCCTATAACGCGCTTCGGCGTTACGAGCTCGAACCACTTGACCCCCCTGTTCCTGAGGATGTTTATCTCGTAGGCTCCAGCTGGGGCTTCCCTTATCGTCCTGCGGTAGAACATCTCGACCTCTGCACCGAGGCGGTTGCACTCGAAGGCAACGTCAACCGCGGTTAGCCCCGCCCCGATTATGCCGACCCTCTTGCCCTCTAAGTCGGGAACCTTCTCCTTGGGCACGTAGCCGAGCTCGTGGCCCTTTATCCAGAAGAGGAGCTCGAGAGGTGAGAGTATGCCCTCGAGGTCGTCTCCAGGAATCCCAATCCTCCTCACGTTCCATATTCCCGTTGCTATCAGCACGGCGTCGTACTTTTCCTTCAGCTCGCTGAGCTTTACAATTCTCTCGTAGAACTCGTCGCCCTCGTCTTCCCTCTCCCCTTCCATGACCTTCGTCCTCGGGTAGTAGGTTACCTCGAACTCCTCCTCCAGCTCCTTCGCGCCGAGGCGGACCCTCTCAACCGGGATTCTAAACTCGGGGATGACGAAGAGCATCAACCCGCCGGGTTCCGGCATTTTATCGTAGATATCGACGTCATGCCCCTTGCAGACGAGGTAGCCAGCCGCTGTAAGTCCCGCCGGCCCAGCACCGATAATCGCGACCCTTTTACCTGTTCTTTCTGGTTTGCTCCTGCAGAGAAACGAAAACTTCATGCCCCTCATTTGAGCACCCCCCCGAAGAACTTCAGGTACTCGCTCGGGAACTCCTTGACGCGGTCGTGCTTGCACCTGTCGCACATGAACACTATCTCCGGGTGGTCGTAGAAGCGCTCCAGCTTGCGGTAAAGAAACTCAGCGGTCTTGACCGTGTAGTCGAGCTTCTTACCGCAGACCTGACAGTGGGCGTACTCAAACTCCAGGTCGAGCCTTTCTGGCCTTCCTTCAATGGCATTGGTGGGGCATATGCTGTTGCACTCGTAGTTGCACTCTCCACAGAGCTCGGGATGGAACGAGATGACCCTTTTATCATTGTCCATGACGAATATCGCATTGTGGGGACACACCTGGGCACAGAGTCCACAGCCGATACAGGCCTCGGCTTTGAGGGTTCCCCCCTTTCCCGATGCCTCTGGAGTCTCAGTCGAGGAAGCTGGAGCCTCCTTTTTCCTACCCAATACCTCTCTGATGTGCTTGAACATTCTCCCACCTCAAAAGAGGGATAAAAAAGGGAGCTCAAATGCCGAGCTCCTTCCTCTTCTTCATGATGTGCTCGTACATCAGCTTTGCCGCCTTATACGGGTCTGGCTCCACTATGAAGGCCGCTCCAACGATGTCGTAGAGGTCCTGGGTAAGAATCTTCACGACCTTCGGCCCGCCGAGAACGGGCGGAACGACACCGAGGTGCGTTGTTATTCCGCTGGCGACGAAATAGGTTCCTATTGAGACTGCCTTCTCGGTCATTGCCTCCGGGGCGGAGCCGACAACGGGCAAAGCCGAGATTGGCACGTTGAGGTCCCTCGCTATGAGGTCGGCCAATACAAGCATCCTCGTACAGTCAACGCACGAGCCCATGTTGAGCGCTGGTGGAATGCCCCACTCCTTGGCGAACTCCCTCAGGCCGGGACCAACGTTCTCGGTGTCCGCATACTCGGGCAGGAATATGCCGTACTTCATAGCCGCGGTCGCCCAGCAACCTGTTCCGATGAGGAGCACGTCCCTCTTCATAAGCTCGTTCGCTATCTTGATGTGGTTGTGGTCCTGCTTCACCTTTGGGTTGTTACAGCCGACCAATCCGGCTACACCCTTTATCTTGCCCTCGACGATGGCCTCTTCAATGGGCTTGAGTGTACCACCGAAGTGCTCGAGTATTGCCTCGACGCTGAAGCCGACGTAGCCGGACATCTTCTCCTTGGGTATCTCCACCCTCTGCTTCGACCTGTTCGGGAAGTTCTCGACTGCAGTCCTGACGATTTCCTTCGCTATCTCGTCAGCTCTCCTCTCGTCGAACTTGATGTGAATTGCACCTGGGAATGTGGCTATCGGGCTGGTGTCTATTATCTTGGTGTGGAAGCACCTGGCAACGTCGACAGTTGCGGGCATTATACACTGGACGTCAACGACCATGGCCTCAACTGCGCCTGTAACGATTGCCATCTCCTGCTGGAGGAAGTTGCCCGCTATCGGTATTCCGTGCCTCATGAGGACTTCAAGGCCAGTACAGCACATTCCGACGACGTTTATGCCCTTGGCACCGAGCTTCTCGGCGAGCTCGAGCAGCTCGGGGTCCTGGGCCGCCTCGACGATTTTCTCCGAGAGAACCGGCTCGTGACCATGAACGACTATGTTGACGTAGTCCTCCTTGAGGACGCCGAGGTTGGCCTCGGCCTTTATGACCTTTGGAGTTCCAAAGAGCACATCCTGGAGCTCAGTGGCTATGAGCGAGCCACCCCAGGCGTCGCCAAGGGCAGTCTTGAGGCCGTGGAGGAGTATGCTCACTGGGTCGTGGTCGGTTCCTATGTGGGTTCTGTGGAGGCTCTCAACTATCTCCCTGTCTATGCTCCTCGGGAGTATTCCGTTCTCAAACCAGGGCATGCCGGCCTTTTCGGCGGCCTTTTCAAATATCTCGTAGGTCTTCGGGTTGAGGTAGGCTTTGAGGAAGGCCAAGGGCTCCTCATCCTGCTTTCCAAAGTCGTTGAGGGCAACTTCAGCAACCTCCTTGGCGAGCTCGCGGATGCTCTTCCCCTCGGTTTCTATGCCGAGCCTCTTAGCAACGGCCTTGAGCTTCTCCGGGTCCCTGACCTGATAGGGCAGTGTATTTGAGGCCATGTTGTCGAGCTCGAGGACTGGCTTTCCTTCCTTCTTGAACTTTTCAGCCATCTCGGCCGCGACGAGGAGTGTTAGAGCAACGTGCCTTCCGTGGTCGCTGTGTGCGGCGGCTCCGGCGGCTATCATCCTGAGGAGGTTCCTGGCAACTATGGTGTCAGCGTCGGCACCGCAGACGCCCCTCTTCGGCTCCCCGCCGAAGGGATTAATCCTGCACGGTCCCATCATACAGTTCCTACAGCAGATTCCAAGGAGGCCGTAACCGCACTGGGGCTGCTGCTTTTCGAGCCTCTCCCAAACTGTCTCAATGCCCAGCTCTTGGGCACGTTCATACATCTTCTGGGTTGTCGGGTCTATAGATACCTCCTTATACTTCTTCATTTTGACTCACCCTCATTAATCCGAATAACCTCAGCCTGAAAAGACCTAAACAGCTCCCAACCGTTGTATTCCTCCTTGTATTCGCCTTCCTTCAGCTTGATTATCTTCTCGGCGGTCTCCTTCCTTACCTGCGAGACCACCTCGTCAATCGTTCCGAACATCAGTGCGCCCGTCTTACAGGCCTCGACACAGGCGGGCGGTCTTCCTTCGGCCCTCCTGTCTGGGCACATGTCGCACTTGAACATCACGCCGTTGAGGGCGTCGAACTCGGGGATACCGAAGGGACAGACTATTGCACACATCTTGCAACCGATGCACTTGTCCACATCAACGAGAACGGCGCCATCTTCGTCCTTAAAGATGGCTCCCGTCGGACAGACTTCCATACAGGGTGCGTTTTCACAGTGGCGGCAGTTCATGGGGACGTTGTAGGCGCCCATCGGGAGGACGTGTATCCTGGGCTGGGGCAGTGGGTCCTCGAATATCGCCGAGAACAGGTTCTTGCTCTTTGAGTGCTCCACTGCACACGCTATCTCACAGTGCCGACAGCCTATGCACTTCGCTGGGTTTATGAAAATGGTAGGCTTTGAATCTGGGGGCATGGGAATCACCGAGGTTTATGTAACAAATTTGTATATAAATGGGTTTCCGTTTTAAATAAAAACCGAGAAATTGTGAAATAAAATGTTACATTTTTCTTAAATTTTGCCCCAATGGTCTTATCCAACCCACTGACTGAACAGTCAGAGGCCAAATTATCCAAAAGTGTGGAACCTAAGGTTATACACCAATGGATGAGAAAGGTCATATGTTGTTATGTATACATTATAGGATAATTTTGTCCATACAAGTTCACAAAAGTGTATACAGCCTTGGTTTCAAATTCAAACCTAAAAGCATTTATACGAAAGTTTTTCAAAATTTTTTCGGTGTTGCTTATGGGAAGGCCTCTCAAAGGGGAAGAAGACGAAAGACGGAAGAAGCTATTTCAAATAGCCGAGGAGTTACGAGAACGAACCAAAAAGCAGGCCCCCGAAGAGGGGTTCAGGGTCGTAATAACGGGCAAGGGCGGCGTCGGCAAGACCACGATGACAGCACTCCTTGCGAGGTTGCTTGCGCGCGACGGCTACCGCGTTTTAGCTGTTGATGAGGACCCCCAGATGAACCTCGCACATGCCCTCGGCGTCCCTAAGGAAGTTAGGGATAAAATCGTGCCCCTCAACAAGAACCTTGACTACATCGAGGAAAAAACCGGGGCAAGACCCGGAACTAACTGGGGGCTGTACTTCTCGCTGACCCCAGATGTAAGGGACGTCGTTGACAGGTTCGGTGTCGTGGGTCCCGATGGCGTTATGCTCCTCGTCATGGGAAGCGTGGTTCAGGCAGCCGCCGGCTGTCTCTGTCCGGAAAATGCACTCCTCGATGCCGTTGTCAAGTATATAAACCTCAGGAAGGGAGAGATAATCCTCATGGACACTCAGGCGGGCCTTGAGCACTTCGGAAGGGCCCTGGCGAAGGGCTTCAAACAGGCCGTCGTGCTTACCGAGCCGACTTACAATTCGGTCCAGGTGGCGGTTGACGCTGCAAGGCTCGCGAGGGAGCTCGGCATCAAGTACGTCCACCTCGTGATAAACAAGGTGAAGAAGGAGAGCCAGATTGAGAAAGTCGAGAGAATACTAAACGAGCTTGGCTTTAACGACTTCACGACCAAGACGATAATCCCCTACGATGAGCTCGTGGAGGAATACGACCCCGAAGTCGAGGCCATACTTGGAAACCCCGAGTCCCCCACTTACAGAAAGGCCCTAGAGCTGAAGGAGATTCTCCTGAGGTACGCCGAGTGACTTTTCCCCACTTTTCTGTATTACCAAAATCCCGAAAATGTTTAAAAGGATAACACTAATTTTGGAATTGGTGATACAAATGAGGAAGGCCCTCGCGCTCCTCGTAACCCTGCTGGTTCTTTCAACCGCAGGGTGCATTGGCCCATCAACCTCAAGCTCCTCAAAAGCCAGCGCATCTTCTCCAACGAGCTCAAGCGCGGGGTACATCACGATTACAGACACCCTCGGAAGGACAGTAAAGGTTCCTGCAAACGTGAGCCGTGTCGTAGCCGTTGGGCCTGGAGCCTTGAGGATACTCGTCTACCTCAACGCGACCGATAAGGTGGTTGGAATCGAGGAAATAGAGAAGCGCTACCCCTACGGGAGGCCCTACGTCTTAGCTCACCCCGAGCTTCTCAAACTGCCGGTAATCGGCCCGGGTGGTCCGGGAAAGCTCCCCGATATGGAGGCACTCGTTAAGGTTCACCCGCAGGTGATATTCTGGGTCTTTGCGAGCAAGGAAACGGCCGATGAAGTTCAGGAGAAGACGGGAATACCAGTCGTGGTCCTCAGCTACGGCACGCTGGAGAACTTCACGGACGAGACCTTCTTCAAGTCGCTCCTCTTAGCTGGAAAAATCCTCGGGAGGGAGGAGAGGGCCAGGGAGATAATAGAGTTCATCAGGGGACAGCAGGCCTACCTTGAGAACCTCACGAGAGGTTTGAAGAGCCCCAAGGTCTACCTCGGGGGAATAGGCTACAAGGGCGCCCACGGGATAACGAGCACCTCCGTTTACTACACCCCCTTCACAGTCCTGCACCTCGACAACATCGCCTCGAAACTGACGAGCACGAACAGGCACGGTTGGATTCAGGTCGACAAGGAGTTTCTGCTAAAGGAAAATCCAGACTACATATTCATCGACGAAGGTGGCCTCAAGATAATCCTCGACGACTACAGGAGCAACCCCGACTTCTATAACTCTCTCAAGGCCGTCAGGGAGGGCAACCTCTACGGCGTCTTACCATACAACTTCTACAACACCAACATCGGGACAGCGATTGCGGACACCTACTACATCGGAAAGGTTATCTACCCCGAGCGCTTCAGGGACATCGACCCCGCTGAGAAGGCGGATGAAATATTCACATTCCTCGTCGGGAAGCCCGTTTACAAGGAGCTCGCCAAGGAGTTCGGCGGGTTCGGAAAGATAAATCTCGCCAGCGGGAACGTTACCTACGGTCTACCGACGAACCCGTGATGCCCTATGGACTACAAGGCGTACAGGAGAAGGAAACTCATCCTGTGCATTGCCCTCTTCCTTTCCCTGTTAGCTGTTTCTTTATTCTCGCTCTCAAGCGGACCCTACCACGTCCCCCTCAGGGAAGTCCTCGCCGTTCTCCTCGGCGGTGGAAGCAAAGACGACCGCCTCGTGCTCCTCGGGATAAGGCTTCCAAGAATAGTCGCTGGAATCCTCGTAGGGGCTTCAATGGGAGTCGCTGGGGCAGTTTTGCAGGGCTACCTCAGGAACCCGCTGGCAACGCCCTTCACGATGGGCGTCTCGCACGGGGCGATGTTCGGGGCCTCCCTCGCCATAATCCTCGGCGCTGGCTACTCGCTCAACTCGGGACAAATTTTTCTCAACAACCCTTACGCGGTAGTCCTCTTCGCATTCCTCGGGGCGATAAGCGCAACCCTCGTCATTCTCGCTCTCGCGAGGCTCCGCGGTCTGAGCCCTGAGGCGATAGTTTTAGCGGGAGTCGCGATGAGCTCCCTCTACTCAGCTTTAACCACCCTCGTTCAGTACTTCGCCAACGAGCTTCAGCTCTCGGCGATGGTCTACTGGAGCTTCGGAAACCTCGCGAGGGCAACGTGGCGGGAGAACGCTATAATGGCGGTCGCGTTCGCCTTCGTTTTCGCATACTTCCTCATCAAGCGGTGGGATTTGAACGCCTCAACGCTCGGCGACGAGATAGCCAAGAGCGTTGGGGTCAACATCGAGAGGGAAAGACTAATCGGAACCCTGCTCTCAGCCTTCATAACCTCCGTAACGGTGGCCTTCGTGGGGGTAATAGGCTTCGTCGGCCTAATCGCCCCCCACTCGATGCGCCTTATCGCTGGCGGTGATTACCGCTCGCTCATCCCTCTCTCTGCCCTGGCAGGGGCTTTACTCCTCGTTTCAGCCGATACAGTTGCGAGGCTAATCGTTTCACCCATGACACTCCCCGTTGGCGTCATAACTTCCTTCCTCGGCGCGCCTGCGTTCATATACCTCCTCGTGAGGATGGAGGGGCGGAGATGATTGAGGCGAGAAACTTAAGATTCTCCTACGGCGAGCGCGAAGTCCTGAGGGGAATAAGCCTGGAAGTCGGTAAGGGTGAGTTCGTGGCAATCCTCGGACCCAATGGGGCAGGAAAGAGCACCTTTCTTAGATGTCTCGCAGGAATCCTGCGTTGCGAGGGGGTCTTCCTCAAGGATAGGCCCGTTCGGGACTATTCGCCGAGGGAGCTTTCGAGGATTTTAGCTTACGTCCCGCAGAGAGTTGAACCGGGCTTTTTGACGGTCTTCGACACAGTTCTCCTCGGCAGGAGGCCCTACATGGGGCTGACGCCGTCGGAGAAGGATTTAGAGGTCGTCGAAGAAGCCCTGAAGAGGCTCGGCATCGAGAAGTTGGCCCTCAAGAGGACGAACGAGATAAGCGGTGGTGAGCTCCAGAAGGTCAGCATAGCGAGGGCTTTGGCTCAGGAACCCGAAATCCTGCTGATGGACGAGCCTACCAACAACCTCGACCTCAAAAGCCAGCTTGAGGTCATGAGGCTCGCGAGGGAACTGGCGAAGGGGGGGAAGACCGTTATAATGGTCATGCACGACGTGAACCTTGCCCTGCGCTTCGCGAAGAGGTTCGTCTTCATGAAGGGCGGGAGAAAAATAGCGGACGGGAGCCTTGAGGTTCTGAGTGAGAAGCTTTTTGAGGAAGTTTACGGCGTTAGGGTGGAGATAGGGGAGGTAAGAGGAGTTCCCGTGGTGGTTCCCCTCTAAAGCTCCGCCTCTCCGAGGAACTCGAGCATCTCGAGCAACCTCGGGTCCTTGACCTTCTCGATGGCCTTCTTGGCATCTTCCTCCTCAATCTTGCCGTCCTTGAAGAGTGCGAGAGCCTTCACGGCCTCAAAGAAGTCCTTCATGTCCGGGAAGGCGTTGATGAACATTTCGATGTTGAGGTAAACCGTCTCGAAGTCGTCGTCGAGGAAGAGCTGCCAGAGGACGTCCATCAGCGAGCCGAAGGCTATGTCCTCGTAGTCCGTTCCCTTCGCCCTTATGAGGGCGTAGAGGCACTCCTGTAAGGCCGCATCGTAGTTTTCCTCCTCCTCAAAGATTTCCTCGAAGCTGAGGTGGGCCTCGACGAGGAGCTCGTTGTCGTTGAGGACCTTCGGCAGGACGCCCGCTATTATTGCCTTGCCCTTGTATGTGTCCCCTGCCTCGAAGGTTATGTAACCCCTGTGAATCTCAATCCTGAGGAGTTCCCTCTCGTCGCCGAGCTCCCTGTAGAGCTCTTCCGCCTTCTCGATTAGCTCGAGGGCCTTCTCGTACTCCTGGAGCTCCTCGTGAATCATGGCCATGCTGTAGTATATCCTCGCGGCGTGCTCGACGTTGCCCTTGGCGACCTCCTCTTCAAGGAGCGCCCTGAACAGCTCGAGGCTCTTTTCAAGTTCTCCGATGAGGTAGTAGAGGTCAGCCAGGTGGAACTTCAGCTCGAAGTCGTCGCTCTCCTTCGCGAGCTTCTCGAACTCTGAAATCCTGTCCTCGTTGAGTATCTCGTGGTAGTAGTAGAGCACGAGCTTGTAGAGCTCCCAGTCCTTGCACTCCTTCGCAAGTTTTTCGGCCTTCTCGAGGACCTCCTTAAGCTCTTCGTCGCTCAGGTCGTCCACCTTGTAGTAGAGAATCCTCCTGAGCTTTTCGCAGTTCTTTTCTTCGATGGCCTTCATAATCTCCTCCATGCTTTCACCCCGGTTTTCTAACGCGCCGATGTATTTAACCCTTTGGCTATCTTTTTAACCCCTCCGCGAGAGCTATGGACATGCTCCAGGTGATTTTTCTCGGCACTGGCGGGATAATGCCGACGCGCGAGAGGAACGTTCCGGCGGTAGCGCTCCGCTACAAGGGCGAGGTTATACTCTTCGACGTCGGCGAGGGCACGATAAGGCAGATGAACACCGCGAAGCTCAGCCCGATGAAGGTGGAGAAGATTTTCATCACCCACTTCCACGGCGACCACTACCTCGGGCTCGGCGGTTTAATTCAGACCATGAACCTCTGGAATCGTGAAAAGCCCCTCCACATCTATGGCCCAAAGTACACCTTCGAGTTCGTGCAGAACTTCATTAACAGCGGTTTCTTCAGGCCTGTTTTTGATATACACGTCCACGAGCTCGGCGAAACGAGGCTTAAGTTCGGGGACTACGAAATCTGGAGCTTCAAGGTCGAGCACGGGATTCCTGCTCTGGGCTACGTCTTCAAGGAGAAAGATAAGCGGGGAAAGTTCCTGCCCGAGAAGCTTAGGGAATACGGCCTTAAGCCAGGGCCAATGCTCGGAAAGCTTGAGAGGGAAGGCAAAATCGAGTGGAATGGTCAGATAATCCGCCTCGAAGACGTTACCGGACCGAGGAGGCGGGGAGTTAAGATAGTCTACACCGGCGATACCGAGCCGGCCGAGAGGGTGAGGCTCTTCTCCGAGAGGGCCGATTTGCTGATTCACGATGCCACCTACCTTACCGATGATGACAGGGGGGAGAGCTACCACTCCACCGTTGGAGAGGCCTGCGAGACCGCGAGGAGGGCAAAGGTTAAGCTCCTTGCCCCCTTCCACAGGGCCTTTCGCTACACCTACGACGAATATCTAAGCGAGGCATCGGGGATATGCCGGGAATTCGGCGTGAACTTCGTCGTTCCGAGGGACTTTGACGTTTTAACGTATAAATCTGGCGAGTGGCAACTCTGGAACCTTCTGGAGGGAGGAAAATGAACTACCTCCGCTACGTCAAGCTCATAGGCACGATGCACGTCTCGCCGAGGAGCAGGGAAGAGGTCATCAGGACAATCTTAGAGGAGAGGCCACACGCCGTCGCGATAGAGCTCGACAGGGCGCGTTTCTTGGGGATGGAGCGGAACGTCGAGCTGACGCTTGAAGATTCACTCAGAATGGGTAGGGCTGGTTTGATAAACTACGCTTTAGCCAAGGTCGAAGAAAAGCTCGGCGAGACCTTCGGAATGTCGCCCGGTGAAGAAATGCGGGCCGCGATAGAGTCGGCGAGGCTGTTGGGTATCCCGCTGTACCTGATTGACGAGGACATCAACGTAATCCTCTCCAAGATTGCCTCGGCGCCCTTCAGGGAGAAGCTCCTTATGGCGCTCGAGGGCCTGAGCGTTTTCCTGCCCCTTGGAAAGGCCGAGATAGGCGACCCCATGGAGGAGTACAGGAAGATGATGGTCGAGTTCAGGCGTCGCTACCCTTACCTCTACCGCGTCCTCGTCGAGGAAAGAAATGAGGTGATGGCGAGGAACTTGATGGCGATAGTGGATTCACTCCTCGCGCGGGGGATTAAAAGGCCTAAGGTTATAGCCGTCGTCGGCCTCGGGCACAAGCCCGGCATCGAGAGGCTCCTCAACGGACGTTACTTTTATATGGAGAAGTGAGGAAAATTTTCGGGGATTGGCCATGAGGGACAGGCTTGAGAAGATGCTGAACGTGGAAATACTCGACATTGAGGAGACCGACGATAAGATTATCGTCTACGTTCCCGCGGATAAGGTTAGAATCGCTGTCGGGAGTGGTGGCGCGGCCGTCAAGGCGGCTGAACTTGTAATCGGCAAGAAGATTGAAGTCCGCGCCAAGGAATGAACTACCACCTCAGGTGATACCTTGGGGAAAGGTTAAATAAGTTAAAGCGGAGTTTCTTCGGTGGTGCTTATGGAGTACAAGAGACCCTTCGGCGTCAGGATTGATGAGAATGGAGTCATTCCCGGGGCGAAGAAGCTCGTTAGAAGGCTCAGCGACATGAGAGGCTACTTCTACGACGAGAAGGCCTACGAGGAGCTCCTCAAGGAGGACCCCGTTGTCTACGAGGTCTATGCAATTGAGCAGGAGGAAAAGGACGGCGACCTCAACTTCGCGACGACAATCCTCTACCCTGGCAAGGTAGGCAAGGAGTTCTTCTTCACCAAGGGCCACTTCCATGCGAAAGCCGACAGGGCCGAAATCTACTACGCCCTCAAGGGGAAGGGTGGAATGCTCCTCCAGACGCCGGAAGGAGAGGTCGAGTGGGTTCCGATGGAGCCGGGAACGGTCGTCTACGTCCCGCCCTACTGGGCGCACAGGACGGTGAACACAGGAGACGAGCCGTTCATATTCCTCGCAATTTATCCAGCAGATGCGGGCCACGACTATGGCTCGATAAAGGAGAAGGGCTTCGCCAAGCTCGTCGTCGAGGAGAACGGCGAAGTTAAGCTGATAGACAACCCGCGCTGGAAGTGAGCGAAACCCTTATTAGGTTTCCCCTCTTTTTCACTCTCGGTGATACATAATGTGGGACGGGCTTTACGCTTCTGCCTTCGAGAGGGTTAGGGCTAAGGTAGGCAACGTTAAGGGCGTTCTCCTGGCCTACAACACCAACATCGACGCCATCAAATACCTCGAAAAGAGCGACCTCGAGGAGAGGGTTGAAAAGGCTGGAAAGGAAGAAGTCCTCCGCTACTCCGAGGAACTGCCTGAGAGCATAAAAAGCGTTCCTCAATTGCTCGGCTCAATACTCTGGAGCATCAGAAGGGGCAAGGCGGCTGAGCTGTTCGTCGAGAGCTGTCCCGTCCGCTTCTACATGAGGCGCTGGGGCTGGGACGAGCTCAGGATGGGCGGTCAGGTCGGCATAATGGCCAACCTCCTCGGGGGAGTTTACGGGATTCCCGTTGTGGCGCACGTCCCCCAGCTCTCGAAGCTCCAGGCGGGCCTCTTCAAGGACGGCCCGATTTACGTGCCCAAGGTCGAAAACGATGAGCTCAGGCTCGTCCACCCGAGAGACTTCGGCGGCGACGAGGAGAGCTGTCTCCACTACATCTACGAGTTTCCTAGGGGCTTCAGGGTTCTTGACTTCGAGGCCCCGCGCGAAAACCGCTTCATAGGTGCCGCCGACGACTACAACACGACCCTCTTCATCCGCGACGAGTTCAGGGAGCGCTTTGACGAGATTTCCGAAAAGGCCGAGCTTGCGATAATCAGCGGACTCCAGGCCCTGACCAAGGACAACTACCGCGAGCCCTTTGAGATAGTAAGGGAGCACCTGAAGGTTCTCAACGAGAAGAACATTCCCGCCCACCTCGAGTTCGCCTTTACTCCTGACGAGACGGTGAGGAAGGCGATACTCGACCTTCTGCCGGATTTCTGGAGCGTCGGCCTCAACGAGGTCGAGCTGGCTTCGATAATGGAAGTGATGGGCGAGAAGAGGCTTGCCGAAAAGCTCCTCGCGAGCGACCCCGTTGACCCGATAGCCGTCACCGAGGCGATGCTCAAGCTCGCAGAAAAGACCGGCGTTAAGAGGATTCACTTCCACACTTACGGCTACTACCTCGCGCTGACCGATTACAGGGGCGAGTTCGTCAGGGATGCTCTCCTCTTCGCGGCTTTAGCGGCTGCAGCGAAGGCCAAGCTCGGCGACGTTCCCTCTATAGACGAGATAGTCAGGGCCATGGACGTGCCAGTGAACGAGAGGGCAAAACCCGTCGAGGAAGCCCTTGCCAAAGAGTACGGGATGAAGGAAGGAATAGCTGAGGTCAACGGTTACCAGCTCTCCTTCGTTCCGACAAAGATAGTGGCCAGGCCGAAGTCAACCGTTGGAATCGGCGACACAATATCGAGCTCGGCCTTCGTCGGGGAGTTTGTCCTGAAAAGGATATAAACTCCCCATTCTAATTCTTCTTCGGTGGTGATGGTGAAGACTGTAATCCTGGCTGGAGGAAAGGGGACCAGGCTCTGGCCATTGAGCAGGGAACTGATGCCAAAGCAGTTCGTTCGTTTTCTTGATGATAGAAGTCTTTTCCAGAGAACTGTTGAGCGGGCTTTAATGTTCTCGAAGCCTAATGAAATCTTTGTAGTCACAAACAGGAACTACAGATTTCGGGTTTTAGACGATCTGAGAGAGCTTAGCATTGAGATACCTGAGGAGAACATACTCCTCGAGCCGAGTGCAAAAAACACACTTCCCGCTATACTCTGGGCAACGCTGAAAATAGAAGGGGAATTTGGTAACTCCGTTGTTGCGGTCCTTCCTAGTGATCACCTAATAGAGGTTAATAAGGCATACGAGAGAGCCTTTGAGGATGCCGAAAAACTTGCCAAAACTTGCCTCGTTACCTTTGGAATTAAGCCAACAAAGCCCCACACAGGCTATGGTTACATAAAACCGGGTGAGAAAATTGAGGAAAACGGAAGAATAATCGGCTATACCGTCGCTGAATTTAAAGAAAAACCAGACCTTGAAACGGCTAAACGATACGTTGAAAGTGGTTATTACTGGAATAGCGGAATGTTTGCTTTTTCAAGTTCTCTCTTTATTGAGGAAGTTCGGAGGCATGTTCCTGGTGTCTGGAAAGCTTTTGAAGAGAGCGAAGACATGGAGGAAGCCTATAATCGTGTTCCCGAGGTAAGTATAGACTATGGCGTTATGGAAAAAACGAACAAAGCGGTTGTTGTTCCTCTCAACACGAAGTGGAGCGATCTCGGAAGCTTTGATGCAATATATGAGGTTCTTGAGCAAGATTCCGATGGAAATGCCATCAGAATCCGTGGAAAAAGAGGTTATCACGTAGGCGTTAACTCCAGAAACAATCTCATAATGACGGAGCGTTTAACTGCAACCGTTGGCGTTGAGGATCTCATAATCATAGACACAGGTGACGCGCTTCTTGTGGCAAAAAAAGGTGAAAGTCAAAAGGTTAAAGAAGTCTATAGAGCTCTAAAGGAACTTGGAGATGAACGTGTAATCGTTCACAGGACTGCCTACAGACCGTGGGGGAGCTATACAGTACTGGAGGAGGGAGAGAGATACAAGATAAAGCGTCTCACAGTTTTACCCGGCAAGAAACTTTCTCTTCAGATGCACTATCATAGAAGCGAGCACTGGGTTGTTGTAAGGGGAACGGCAAAGGTCATCGTTGGCGATAAGGAACTACTCCTCAGACCGGGGGAGAGTACCTTTATTCCAGCGGGAGTTAAACACCGCCTTGAGAATCCTGGAAAAGTTGTTTTAGAAGTTATAGAAACCCAGATTGGTGAATACCTGGGAGAAGATGACATAGTTAGGTTTGAAGACGATTTTGGAAGATCGTCTGAGGAAGGGGGAGGCTAAAGGTGGATCCCTGGTTTGTCTTTTCGGCTTTTTCAGCACTTTTTCTTGCCCTTGGAAACATTATTATCCGTCTTCAATTCGTGAGGGGAAGGGATTTCTGGGATGTCATGGCCGGGATGATGTTTTGGGGACTCCTAGTTATGGTTCCCCCTGCACTATGGGAACTGCTCGTGAGTGATATCACTCCAACCCCTCGTCAAGTGTTTTTGTACTCGATCTCAGGATTCCTCCAGTTCTTTCTGGCCCGTGTACTCTACTTCCGGGCGGTTGAACTTGGAGGAGCTTCACTTGCTTCTACTGCATCATCGGCTTCAGAACCAATATTGACAGCTTTTTTGGCGGGTTTAATCATTCGAGAAAAACTGACAGCACCGATTATTGCAGGTGCTTTAATAGCGGCCGTTTCTATGATTCTATTGCACGGTGAAGGAAAATATTCCCTTCATTCCGGAAAAGCATTGATCCTCGGAATGCTGGCTGGCGCCATTGCCGCTTTGACGGCAATTATTCTAAGATACGTGTCACTTACCAGCGTCAGGGCTTTTCCCCTTCTCGGGGTGTTTATAGGTCAGGCAGTTGCCGTTGTGTCGCTTCATCTGTATCGAATGAGCAAGGGTTTTGATATTGCCCTACCAAAGTTTCCTTCTTCCCTCCTGGATCCAGTACTCTGGGGAGGTTCATTCCTTTCTATGGCCCACATTATGAGGTTTATCGCCCTCGACTTTGGAGGGGCAACTCAAGTTACCGTAGTCATTTTATCGTATCCCGTTTTAATACTGCTCATAGGTTTTATAGTCAGATCATCACAAGAAACTATAACAATCCGGAAGTCAATAGCCGTATTTGGGGTTGTGATTGCAAATATGCTGGTGGTTATGGGGGGATGAGGAATGGAGATTGAATTCGAGAAAAGCTTTGAGCTCTTTACCTTGATAGACGATACCTTTAGAAACGTTCTTATTGGAGTATTAGGAATTATCATGGCGGTTTTTGCACTTGAGCCCTCCCCCGTTAAGCTAACTCTTGAGATGCTAGGTGAGATGTCATCTTCTCTGTCTCTCTTTGCCGTTTTATCCTCTGTTGTTCCTGTACTTCTCATGTCTTCTAGACTTTACGGCGTTTTCTATTCCCTCCTGCTGGGGAGAAGAAGCTTTAATAGGATTGTTTCTTCAATCATGAATTTCGAAGACCT
The DNA here is from genome assembly GCF_027063845.1 of Thermococcus sp. GTDB lineage: Archaea > Methanobacteriota_B > Thermococci > Thermococcales > Thermococcaceae > Thermococcus. The sequence continues at coordinate 7,123 of NZ_JAMOQU010000115.1, read as the reverse complement.
TCTGAAGCTTGTCCTTATTTTGAGTGTGATTCTATTGGGAAGCTCCTTTGTTGTGGGTTATTCTGATTATCCAAGGGATTACCTCTTATTCTTTCTTTTAGTCTTCGAGCTGTATCTGTTCTTAATGTTCCTGTACCTAATGTACGAGCTTTTTGTGGAGGTTTCACATACACATTTAGTTCTTCCCCGTGAATTGCCGGAGGAGATCGAACACGTAGTTAACCTTTCTCAAAGTTTTAGACGGATAAGGAGAATAAGCAACGGGGTATTTCTAATATCCGCACTTCTTATACTGGTTATTTTCTTAATTGACGTTTTGTATTCCAGTCCGGCCTTGGGAAATGTGAATTCATCATGGCTGTATTCTGCCCTCATACTTGGTGCCGCTGGAGTTCTAGGAAGTTCTATAAGCTTCTTAGTGAAATCCTATGAGCTGGGAATTGAGAGATTTGGACAGTATCCTTTGGAGGAATACGACATTGTTATATTTCTTACAGGTTTTGAATATGGGGATATACCCAGAAGTTTTGCCATTGTTGACTCTATTGAACGGGTTGTCTCTGGTTATAAACCCAGAGCAGTTCCGAAGAACGCCTATTTTAGGAGCCTCTCGACTGATAGAGTTGCGGCGATGATAGCCAGCCTTGGACTAACCGGAAACGTTCCCTATCCGGACAGCAATATATACAACTTCAAAGGACACTCCAGTAGATGTGTCTCGATAATTGAGAGCTATGATTCTCTCGGCGGTATTATGAACCTCGTACCTCCGATTTTACTGCCGGAAAAGTCCTCCAGTGCTTCAATCACAACGAAGACTGGAAGTTCCTATGGCGCTCTTGGAACGTTTCCCTATGCTCTCAAACTTGGAATTGAAGTCAGGGGAGGAAATGTGAATGTTAAAGATGTTTTTAAGAAGGTCTTTGGTTCGGGAATGGTTGGGTATTCCCCTGCAATTCTGGCATCTATACTGGACGAAATCCGAAAAAAGCTGGGAAAAGAAAAGCTTTTGGTTGATGTAACGTTTGATGTAAATGATGATTCAGTAATGCAGGAGTTTAGTTGCAGGGAGAGCCCATTCAGAACCGTTAAAGAGTTTCTTATGGACCTCCAGGAGTCCGGACTGAAAGAGGCTTTGTTTTATACTGTATGTCATCCAGATTTTTGCGAGAAATCTGAGAGCAACCCGGACGTCGTTCTTCATATAAGGGGCTACAATGAAGTGCTTCCCAAAGGATCAGTGGAATATCCTTTGCCCCTTCTTGTTCCACTAATCTCAATCAGGGCCTTTGAAAAAGTTCTCGATGTCTACTTTAAGGTTAAAGACAGTTCGAAAAATAGAAAACGGAGGAACTTTAAGATTGCCGTTGTTGCCCTTGGGTCTATTCAGTCAAACCCAATAATCCACTACGCGATAGCCCACAACAGGTGGTCGGGAAAAGCCAGGGGGCTCTATGATCTTTCAAATCCTTTCGATGCCCTTGATTTTTCCTCGGGAGGTCACAAACAGGGTTTAACACTGAAAAGTGTTGGACCCCTCCAGTTTTCAACAAACGGCTACGATACAGCCACTGGAAGAATCGTTTTGGGATTTGCATGTGGCAGGGAAACTGAAAATAACTGCTTCCTTGTTGGAATGGTACCTTTTTCCTTTATGTATTTCCCGTACAGTCCCTTACACAGACTCGTCATGAAAATAAAGGATGTACTCAGAAAAAGGGGCCTGCCAGTGGAAGACGTTACACTTGATTTCTGGACCCTTAGTGGTGCGGGCCATCCTGGAGCTATCTCGACCATCATAGGGGCACTTGTGCTTCCCAAACTTCTCTCAACTGTCGAGGGTGGATCCATGAGTACAGAATTACTAGACGATGATCCAACATTTTACATAGTTTCGTTTCCGATTGAACGGACACTAGAACTCCTTGAGAGCAAATCGGATTTATCCTGTCCAAACCTCGGCGCTATTAACGTCTGCTATTCAATGTTTAAAGGTCTGGTGGAATCTATGGAACGGAACGAAATAAAATCCCTTAAAGTAGTGGGCATGAGAATAGACTAGAGGTGGTTGTAATGGGAAAGCTGTTCGGAACCTTCGGCGTCCGCGGGATAGCCAACGAGAAGATAACGCCCGAGTTCGCGCTCAAGATGGGAATGGCCTTTGGAACGATGCTCAAGCGCGAGGGAAGGGAAAAACCAGTGGTTGTCGTCGGCAGGGACACGAGGGTGAGCGGTGAGATGCTGAAGAACGCCCTCATCAGCGGACTCCTCAGCGTCGGCTGTGACGTCATCGACGTTGGAATCGCGCCGACCCCTGCAATACAGTGGGCCACCAACCACTTCAAAGCCGACGGCGGGGCGGTTATAACTGCTTCCCACAACCCGCCCGAGTACAACGGCATAAAGCTCCTCGAACCGAACGGAATGGGCCTCAAGAAGGAGCGCGAAGCGGTCGTTGAGGAGGTCTTCTTTAAGGAGAACTTCGATAGGGCGAAGTGGGACGAAATCGGTGAGGTTCGCGAAGAGGACATCATCAAGCCCTACATCGAGGCGATAAAGAGCAGGGTGGATATTAAAGCCATTAAGAAGAGAAAACCGTTCGTCGTCGTTGACACATCAAACGGCGCTGGTAGTCTGACTCTGCCCTACTTGCTCAGGGAGCTCGGCTGTAAAGTCGTCAGCGTCAACGCCCATCCGGACGGCCACTTCCCGGCCAGAAACCCAGAGCCGAACGAGGAAAACCTCAAGGACTTCATGAAGATTGTTAAGGCCCTCGGTGCCGACTTCGGCGTTGCCCAGGACGGCGACGCTGACAGGGCAGTTTTCATAGACGAGAACGGACGCTTCATTCAGGGCGACAAGACCTTTGCCCTCGTTGCCGACGCGGTTCTCAGGGAAAACGGCGGTGGACTGCTCGTGACCACGATAGCGACCTCGAACCTGCTCGATGACATTGCGAAGAGGAACAACGCGAAGGTTATGCGCACGAAGGTTGGAGATTTAATCGTTGCCCGCGCGCTCCTCGAGCACAACGGAACCATCGGTGGCGAGGAGAACGGTGGCGTCATCTTCCCGGACTTCGTCCTCGGAAGGGACGGAGCAATGACCGTGGCAAAGATAGTCGAGATTTTCGCGAAGAGCGGAAAGAAGTTCAGCGAGCTGATAGACGAGCTCCCGAAGTACTACCAGTTCAAGACGAAGAGGCACGTCGAGGGCGACAGGAAGGCGATAGTTGCCAAGGTTGCCGAGCTCGCCAAGGCTAAGGGCTACGAGATAGACACCACCGACGGGACGAAGATACTCTTCCCAGACGGCTGGGTTCTCGTGAGGGCGAGCGGAACCGAGCCGATAATAAGGGTCTTCAGCGAGGCCAAGAGCGAGGAGAAGGCTAAAGAGTACCTCGAGCTCGGGTTGAAGTTGCTGGAGGGGGTTCTTAGAAGCTGATTTCTCTTTTGCATTATTAATTTTCTTTCAATGTCAACAAATCGACATGGCCGAATGGAAAATTTTAAATACTTTCAGTTCTTAGTGTGTTATGCCCTTCCAGATAGCATCTGGGGGGGGACAATGAAGTACGGGAGGTTGTTGTTAGCTCTGCTGGGGCTGTTTGCAACAACAGGACTCTTAAGTGGCCTCGTGAATGCGGCGACTGTGTCCCCGACTCCTCAACCGATGGGCGTTCACTGGAAGCAAATCTCCGCATGCGAGTGGTACGGGGAGGACATTGAGACCAAGTCGCTTTCGCTTCTTGGCGGGGGAGGGGCCTTCGCTTCAGCGTATTTTCACACATGTTATCCTACGTACTGGCACGACGCTCAGAACAGAGGCTGGGTCTTTGGACAGGCCGATCTAATTATGGTTATTCCAAGGAATGACCTGTATACCGTCCAAACGGAGACGTACTTCAGCGTATTTGGGGCTGTGATGAGAGTGACTGCCTCAGTGGGCTTTCCTCAAGGTAGCGTCTGAAATGGAGGTAGAGACATGAAAACAAAGGCTGCTTTGCTCTTGTTCCTTTTGCTTTTTTCCTCTGTTGAATTCATTTCAGGAACGCCCTACTGGCTCAAACCGGGTTCTCAACTGGTGTACTTTGCCAACGGTACAACATCCAATGCCCATGGTGGAATAGCTTACTACCAGAATGGTAATTGCACTGTTAATCTCGGTTTCCAGAGTGTACGCGTCGTGTTTAAGGTGGTTGATGTTTCCAACGACTGGGCGACAATCAATGTGACGGTCACACTTTATGGGGATAAGTCCCTCAGGTGGCCCTACTCGGATGTTGATGCGTATTACCCAGCGAACTGCACCCCAGGGCTTCCAAAACCAATCAACACGACTATCTACTCCCCACGGGAAAACATCTCACTTGTATGGGCTGATTACGGAACGAAACTTATCTTGCACGGTGTTTATAAGGTACACCTGGCCAGTGGAGTCGTCTATTCAATGAGTGGGCGTCCTTACGGACATACGCTCCTCTTTGGGCTCTATCCGATTTCCAAAACAAGCTATGTAGTTCTGGATGGGAAACGCTTAACATTTGATAAGGTTAAAATTTTGAATTCTACGACTTATGCAGCCTATTACCGCAACTTTACTGGGCCCAACATTTTTTTAAGAAGCGAACCCGCGAATTTTACCGACCCTGGGGGAAGTGTTGCTTTCATAAGGGCTGTGGTCGTGTTCAATCCAGGGGATGATTTAACCGTTGGATTCATGGGTGTGGCTCCTGACCTTGGGGCATCAGTCGGGATTAATGTGATTGCAATCGGAGATAATACACTTAAAAGTCTGGATTTCCAGGTTTCTGGGGAAGAAGTTAACCGTGCTATTCCCCCTGGGGTTCTCCTTTACGACGTCAGCGTTCCAAAAACTCAAGACGTTTTAGGTAAAAATTCCCACCAGCCACAGGTGGTACCTCCGAGGGTCTCTAATCTTTGGATCACCGGAGCTGTGGTGAGCTTACTGCTCCTCGCGGGGGTATTCCTGGTGAAGAAGAGGTGAGGGATATGGGAAGATGGGAAACTCTCCTGTCTTGGGAGATGGGGGACCCGTTAAGGCTTGCCATATTTCTCTTCGGTGTTCCTTCGCTTACATACCTTCTCGGCGTTGATTATCTAAAACCCCAGTGGGAGATTGCTTCCATTTCTTTATCCCAGCCTCCCCTCTACTCCCACGGCTCTCCCCTTAACAGTATAACAGCCGCCCACCTCTTTGAGTACCTCTCGCTTTCAGCGGGCTTCTGGATTCTGCTGGCACTCCTCATCTCGGTTTTCTCGATTCTGGCATTCCGCTACGACAGGGAACAGGGCTACGCCTTCTCCGTTTACTCCTTGCCCTTCACGAAGGGTGAGCTGTTCGCGGCAAAGACCCTTTCCGTGCTTTTGATATCCCTTCTTCTCCTGTACATTCCGCTTCTGATTGTGGGCATAGTGCCGAACGCTGATATAACCGGCGTTATAAGGGAGATAACCTTCACGGACCGGTACTTCCACCTGCTGATATTTGCCACATACTTCGTGCTCTTTTCCCTCTCAATATCGGTGCTATTTTCCGTCCTGCTGAAGAACATGTTCCTAGCGTTTATAGCGTCCTTTTTCCTCCTCGTCCTCCCGTTCTTTGCCGGCCTTCACTGGCCGCCGTTTTTCTTCCTCTCAATGCTTGCGAGGTCGCTCTCCGGGGCTTCACCGTTCGAAACTAATTGGGTTCTCTGGGGTCTTGTAATCCCAGCAGCCCTCCTGCTTGTGTCTGGCCTTATCTTCGTTAGGAGGGATGTCCTGTGAAAGGGAGGCTCCCGTTCGTACTCGCGCTCTCATTCCTGCTCTCCCTGCTGGCCGTCTGGGGAGCTTATATAACAGCGGAGAAAAGCCGGGGCTTCGTTGGGCCCGCCGTTATGGCCAGCTCAGGCGAAACCCTCAGCTACGTTTCCATCCATTCCCCCGGGTGGATGGTTCTGAACTCAAGCTTCAACGGCGCAGGAGAACTCGTTGTCCTTGATGAGTTCTCCGGCGAGAGGGTTTTCTCCTACAACGTCAGCGAGCACCTGAACTATCCCTTGGTTCTGCCCAGAGAGGGGAGCTATAGGATCTACGCCATAAACGGCTCCCTGACGTTTTCTGGACATTATACCGGCGTTTATCCAACGCCTAGAGTTCAAAAGGTTCTCTATGGATCTATAACAGTTTTGGCGCTTCTGCTGGTCCTCTGGAGGTGGAGGGCATGATAACGGCCAAAAACCTTACCAAGAGGTTCGGCAAAATAGTGGCCCTTGACAACGTCACCTTAGAAATCCCGGAGGGCGTAAACCTGATCCTCGGCCCCAACGGCGGCGGAAAGAGCACTTTTTTCAAGCTTTCTGCTGGGGTTTACAGACCGACCTCCGGCCGGATCAGGCTCTTTGGAAAGGATCCCTGGAAGGATACTAGGGTCAAGGTGAGAATAGGTGTTGCCTACGACCCAGTTTCGTTTCCCCCACTAATTTCTGGTAGAGAGTGGCTCGAGTTCATAGCGAGGTCAAAGGGTTATGGCGAGGAGGAAGTAGAGAGGGTCGGAAAGCTCTTTGGCCTAGACTTCCTCGATGAACAAACGAGGAACTACTCCTCCGGAATGCTGAAGAAGCTCGCGGTGGCACAGGCATTTATCGGAAGCCCTGAACTCATCATGATTGATGAACCCCTAGCTAACCTTGACTTTGAGAGCATGCAGAACTTTGTAAAGCTCCTGAAACGGGAAAAGGACGAGAAGAGTTTTTTAATAATAAGTCACATCTGGGAGCCTCTGATGCCACTCGTTGACAGGGTGTATGTGATAGCCAGCGGGAGGCTGATCCTGAGCGGTGAAAAGAACGACGTGCGCGATGAGGTGGAGAGGCTCTTTAAGTTAAGGCTGGACGTCTAGTCACTTTCTTTTTAACCTCAGCTATATCCTCAAAGCCACTGAGAATCATTCAAAATTAAAGGGTTAAAAGAGCGCCCTTTCCAAAGGGAGAATCAAAGATAACCTCTGTCCTCTTCCTCCGGAGCTGGGGGCATTGTCTGCTCGAGCATCGCCCTCTGCATCTCCTGAACCTTCTGCAGTATCTCTTCGGTTTCTTTGGCGCGCTCCTCGAGGGCGGTCATGT
>NZ_JAMOQU010000114.1 GCF_027063845.1 Thermococcus sp. | reverse complement strand
GCAACGACGACCATCGCAAAACTGCCCCAGAGAAGTGCGAGTGCGGAGTCGGAGTTTCCGAGGACGTTCATAAGACCCCCTTCAGCGTAGGCTTCGCTACCACCGCCGGTGTACCACATGCCGTAGAGGGTTACGAATATCAGCGTCAGTATCGGCCAGATGAAGAGGTGTACACTTCCACCTTCCTTTGGCATCCCGAGGTCAACCTCTGTGGTCATCAACGGCTTCGCACCGTCGCGGAGCACCTTTCCGGTCGTCCTCGCGCGGTATTCAGCTTTGAGCATCGCGCCGTAGTGCCTGTGGGTGTATGCCACTATGAGGACGAGGATTATAGCGAGTATTGAGTAAAACCTGAAGGGAACGCTGTGCATCCATGCGCCATAGGCACCTCCGACAGATGTTAGGTCAACGTTGAGTTTATCGAAGGATTCCCCTATGAGACCAACCTCATACCCTATCCATGTTGAAACTATCGCCAAACCTGCAACAGGCGCCGCGGTCGAGTCGTCTATGTAAGCCAGCATCTCCCTTGAAACCCTCGTCCTATCGGTTATGGGCCTCATAGTGTTTCCAACGATGATGGTGTTGGTGTAGTCGTCAAAGAATATCAACACACCAAGGAGCCAGCCCATGACAGAAGCTCCCCTGCTCGTCCTTACCTTGCTTGCCAAAGCACGTCCAACAGCAAAGGCCCCGCCCGATTTGTATATTAATCCAACTCCTGCACCTATCAGGAAGTCAAAGAGAAGTATCTTGACGTTCCAGTCATCTATAGCATTGCTTACAATCCAGTCTAGCGTCTGGGTAGTTCCACTTATGGGGTTCCACCCTGATACCATAACGCCACCAATCCAGACACCTGAAAACAACGCGAGGATAACCCTCTTCGTCCATATAGCCAGAACAATCGCAACCAGCGGTGGAAGCAGGGACAGCACTCCAAAGTCCGACACGATTTTTCACCTCCGGAAATTCAACCCCGAAGTTTCTTCGAGATATATAAGCTTTTTTCGAACTTTTTTGTCAATCTTTGGAGTTCCTCAGAATGTCCTCAAAAATCCGCGAGCATCTATGGTCATGTCACTGCTCTGAAGTGCATATAGGTGTACCTGAGTATATTATAGAGCATTGAACCAATAAAAACCTTTCCCAAAAGCGTTCCAGCTCGGCTCGTGCAAAATGGATAAAACCAAAAATCGTAACATTTGGAACCGTAAAATTTGCAGAAACGTGAAGGGAAACTCAGCCAAGTTCCTCGAGTATTTTCGCCAGTTTGACAAAGTCCTTCTCAAGTTCCTCCCTGATGGGTGGCCTGTACAGGGCCGCGGCAGGATGGTACATCGGCATTATGATTATCTTGCCGAAGAGGGTTCTCGCCTCGAAGGTCTTTCCGTGGATTTTGCTTATCGGTTCGGGCTTGAACCCGAACTTCTCAAGGATGTAGCGCATCGAGTGCCTGCCGAGTGGAACTATGACCCTCGGCCTTATTATGTCAATCTGCCTGTCGAGGTAGGGCGCACAGGCCTTTATTTCCTCCTCCGTCGGGTCGCGGTTTTCAGGTGGCCTGCACTTGACGATGTTGGTTATGTAAACCTCATCCCTGCTCAGGCCTATCCCAGCGAGAAGCTCGTCGAGAACCTTTCCAGCCCTGCCCACGAAGGGTAGCCCTTTCTGGTCTTCCCAGTAGCCCGGCGCCTCGCCGACGAACATCACCCTGGCGTCGTAGCTTCCCGCCCCCGGGACTGCGTTCGTCCTGAGCTGGCCGAGGGGGCACTTCCGGCAGTTCCTGATTTTCTCCTCAAGTTTCTTCATGAGCTCTTCCTTTCCCATAGGCATCACGCGAGGGTCTTCTGGCTGAGGTAGGCTTTCAGGAACTCGCTCCAGGCCGTGTAAAAACCTCTCTCGTAGTCGTCGCGGAAGTCCTGGGTGGCGAGCTTCGAGTAGTTCTCAAGCAACTCTTCGGCCCGCTCCCTGTCATTGGCCGAGATTAGCTGAACGACAAGAGAGTCGGCGTCGTTGTCCTTGAGGGCGTTCATTATGCCTTCGACGGCCCTTGAGTAGCCCCTGCCCCACTCGTCGTTGCCCGCTATCTTGATGAGCTTTTCCAAGTGGCCCTTTGCCCTGCTGAAGTCCCTTCTCAGCAGAGCCCTGACAAACATCTCCATCCTCATCTCGCGAGCCGGCATTCTACCACCCGACTGGCTTCCGCGGAAGGGCTTTTAACCTTAGCCTCTTCCACTACCCAACTGTGGGTCATACCTATGAAGGAAAAGCTTCATATTTACGCAAAAGCTTTTATACCCTCCCGTTGGATTAGGGGGTAGCGGTGATGAAAGATGGCCGAGAACATCGGTGAGGTACCGAGCGGTGAAAAGGAGTTTGAACAGCTCACCAGAAAGCTCAGGGATATAGTTGAGTTCCCTGAAATAAGCGAGGAAGAGTTTAGGGAGATGCTCAAAACTGCCAGTAGGGGTTACGGTGGAGATTTGCCCCATAGGACTTACTCCCTCTGCCCCGAGACGAGGCGCGTCGTTCCAGCCCTCGTCTGGGAGAAGGACGGAAAGGTCTGGATAACCAAGAAGTGCCCTGAAGGAATGATAACTGACCTATATTATGAGGACGTTGAAACCTACAACCGCTTTAGGAAGTGGCTCTGGAGTAAAAAGGAACTTTACAGCGCAAACGTCGAGAACACGGGCGCCAACTGTCCCTTTGACTGCGGCATGTGCTCCAGGCATCGTTCCCACACGAACCTGCTCAACATCGTTCTCACCAACAGGTGCAACCTGTCGTGCTGGTACTGCTTCTTCTACGCCAAGGAGGGCCAGCCGATTTA
>NZ_JAMOQU010000113.1 GCF_027063845.1 Thermococcus sp. | reverse complement strand
TTCCCTCGGTAATCTCGTTGATGTGCTCCTGCTGGCGCTGGGCTTCAATACTAACCTGCTGGACGGCCTCATTAACCTGATTAATAGCCTCAGTGACGTCGCTTGCTATTTTGGCGAGAACGTTGGCCTTCTTTTCAAGCTCGTTCGTGACCTCGACTATCTCCCCGATTAGGCCCTTGAGCTTGTGGGTTGTGTCGCGGAGGTCTTCAAGGATTTCCCTGAGCTCACCCTTGGCCTCCATGCTGAGGCCGTTGCTCAGGTCGCCTTCAGCCAAACGCTCAAGCTTGGCCGCTATCGTGTTCAGAGTACCAACCAGGTCCTTTCCTACGGCCTCGAAGGCCTTGATGAGCGCACCAATCTCATCGTCCTCAAGGTACCGAATCTGCTTGAGCTTGCTGTTAACCTCACTCAGCCTGCCCTCGGCAAGGGCCTGAGCCACGTCCCGGAGGTGCTCCAGCGGTTTGAGCGTGTCGTTGAGAACCTTGTAGGCAAGGACTATCATGAGAAGACCAATAATTGCCGCAATGAGCGAGCCAAACATTGAATCCCTGATTGCGCTGTCAAGGGTTGAAAAAATCTGCGCCGTTATCTCCTCCGTGCTCTGCTTTAAAATCCCCTGGATTGAGTTCGTCAGCGGGTCCGTTAGCTCGTGGAGCGGAACCACTGCGAGTACTATCCAGCCGGTGGTCTTCATCCTCTTGTAGCCGGCGACCTTCTCAATTCCCTGGAACTCGTAAACGACCCATCCTTCGTCTTTACCCTCCTTGAGGACGTCCGCTATCGGCTTGAGGGAGTCAACGTCGTTGATGTTCAGCTTCTGAACAAGGCTCTCGTTGGGGTGGACTATAACGGTTCCAGCCTTGTTTATTATCGCTATGTAACCACTCTGGCCAATCTTTATCTCCTTGGCCTGCTCAATGAGGGTGGATACAAAGACGTCAACGCCTATGACGCCGACGAGCTTGCCGTTGACATAAATAGGTTCAGAATAAGTGACAATCCACTTCCCAGTTGAGGCGTCCTTGTAGGGTTCAGTCCAGACGGGGCCGTTCTTCGCGACGGCCTCCTGATACCAGGGTCTCTTCCTCGGGTCGTAGCCTTCAGGAAGGGGTTCGTCAGGCCACATGTACATGTTACCGTCGGCGCTTCCGAAGTACACGTAAGCGACGTTCGGGTCGAGGTTCTTAACGGCCCTGAATCGGTTCAGAAGAAAAGCCCTGAACTGGTCGCTGTTTGGAGGATAGTTGCCGTAAGCAACCTCAACGGCCTCTATTGCAACCTTTCCCATCATTCGCATCTTGTCAAAATAATCATCGAAGAGCTTCGCACCAAGCTTGGCCGCGCCAACAGAAATCGTCCCGGCCTCCTCTTCAATAGGCTTCTGAATGCCCTCTGCCATCATCTTCGGCAACTGGTCGTTTAGCTGTTCATTTAGAACAGTGTGGACCTGGTCCTTCATCCTCATCGTGTAGTAGCCGACTATCGTTGAACCGAGGAGGAGAGTGACCAGAACAGCTACTACCATTGTCAGGAGTATCTTTTTGCGGAATTGCACCGCGCCCACCCCCATAATCTCAACTACGCCTGGGGAAGTTACGGCGTTAAAAGTTAAATCACTTTTGTGTAGTGGGTTGTGTAGGTGATTACAACATAAGGAGGGGAGAAAAGGATGAAATCAGCTTCTTTCAAGCACGTTGTTCCAAGAGTAACTGGACTCTATGAGTTCACTAACGGTCAACTTTTTCTCGGCAACGACCTTTGCGTTGAGCTCCTTCAGGGTTTCGAGGATTTTCTCCCTCGACAGGGCCTCCTCGTCGAAGACCACGAAGCCCTTCCCAGTGTAGCTGTTGAGGAAAGCCCTCCAGACCTCAGCCTTCGTCAGGAGCTCGTACTGCTTTGCAGTCGTTAATTCCCAGTTCCCCTTATCGAATTCAAGCTCAAGCCGGGTGAGCCTCTTATCGGAACCAACTACCATTCGACCACCCCCTCACTCCCTCGCGAGTCCAAAGTAGTCCTCGATGTCTATGTAGGTCTTCCTGTAAAGCTCGCTGTTCTTCATCTTCTCGACGAACTCCTTGCTCCTGAAGTACTTGTCCTTCTTGTAGTCCCAGTCGGGGTGAAGGGCCTTCCACTCTTCCCAGCTGTAGCTGAACTGCGCCTGAACCTTGTCGCGGTAGATTTCAGGTATTACATTGAAGGTACAGAAGGGCACTATCCTGCCGTCGGGCATGGCGTAATGAATTACACAGCGCTCAACCCTCTCGACATCGTAGTTGTACTCGTCCATGAAGTGCATCATTCCTATGAAGAGCGCGTTCTCGTGGAACTTGCCGAGGGCATCATAGGTGCCGTGAACGAAGGCGTTCTTTATGAGGCCAAGAACGTCCAGCCCCTTCGGTGCGTACTTCTCGTCGTAGAAGCTCTTGAACTTGAGGAATATCTCCGCCCCGAGCTTGAGCTTCTTGAGCTTTCCAAGCGTCTTCCACTGCTCTATCTCTTCGGCCTTCTCCTCGAGGAACTCAACGAAGCCCTCAACGTCGATGAAGCGCGGAATCGGGACGACGCGCTTGTTCTCGCGGTCGAGGAAGACGTAGGTTGCCGCACCACAGGCAAAGTGGCTGGTCATGTAGTAGCGCTTTCCAGCGAAGGCCTCGAAGAAGCGCGCTATATGGCCTGCTATCGGAATCGGATACCAGTCCTCCATAGCTATAACGCCGTTTGTCTGCTCCTCTATGCGCTTTATAGCTCCAGGAATAGTTATCCTAAACCTCTGGCGCTCCTTCTTGGGAACCCTGCCGACCTGAGAAATGGGCTGGAAGTTTACACCGCGAACGATGTCGAGGTGGTTGAGGCCGAAGTT
>NZ_JAMOQU010000112.1 GCF_027063845.1 Thermococcus sp. | reverse complement strand
GCTTGGCCTTCCTCTGCTGCTGGTTTACCCTCTTGAGGCTCAGGTCTATGTGCCCCTTCTCGGGGTCAACGCGGATGACCTTGACGACTACCTTCTGGCCCTCCTTCACGTAGTCCCTGATGTTCTTAACCCAGGTTGGAGCCACCTCGCTTATGTGCATGAAGCCCTCCTTTCCGGGATACTCGTCAAGGGTAAGGAACGCTCCGTACGGGTGAATGTTCTTGACGGTAGCGACGACGAATTCTCCCTCCTCGGGAAACTCCTTGGCTTTCCTCGGCATTCTAACCACCTCTAAATTTTTCTCTCCGGAAGGTTTACGAGAAGAGGTTTTTAAAAGTTTGGCGGGGAGTAAAAAGGAAGGAAATCACTCGAGAACCTCGAGTATCTTGGCCTTGATGACACCCTTTCCGCCGGTCGGCTCGACGAGCGTTGCACCGCAGACGAGGCAGCGGACCTTAGTAGCAGGGTGGCTGAAGACTATCTGCTCGTTGCCGCAGTCAATGCACTTGACGCGGAGGAACCTGCTCCTCGGCATCGGGATGAGGTTCTTCGGGAGCGCCATGTTCACACCTCCACGAGCTCGAACTTCTTAACGCGGAAGCCCTTTCCTCTGGTGTGTGCCTTACCGCAGACGGTGCACCTAAAGCGGAGGTCGAGCTTCTTGACCGGCTTCTCTCTTCCGGCCGGGTTCGGCCTTGGGAAACCGCGGTAACCCTTGAGGATTCTGCGGAAGCGCCTCTGACCCTGGCTGAGCTCGCTCCTCGGCCTCTTCTTGACCTTCTCTACCTTGTGGATGGTGTGCTTCTTACAGTACGGACAATACGTCCTTATCTGCTTCGGGTATTTCATCTCACTCACCTCCACTGGGAGCCCGGCGGGTTCCTTAACGGATACCCCCGAGCCATGAGCCGATGATTAGCTCGGGTTCCCGGTTTGAGACGATGTTTAAAAAGCTTTTTCCCGGTTCCGAAACTTTTAAATACGAAAAGTTACTAAAATGTGTCGGTGATGGGAAATGAGAAGGATGATAGACATAGTCAGGGAGGCCAAAAAGGTTGAGGAAAAGGCAGAGAAGGACTACAAAAAGCTTCTCAAGAAGCTTAACAAGCCTGAGTATGCGGATTTGAGGGGGCTCGTTCTCAGGCTCGCAATAGACACGGCCTTCCACAAGCGCCTCATGGAAGCCCTTGAGAAGGCCCACAACGACGCCATCAAGCTGGTGGAGGAGTACGCCGTCGAGAAGCCCGACGAGGACTTCGCCCTCATCCCGGGCGTTCCAACGATGGTCATGCCACTCGGCTTCGGCCCGATTGGCGCCAGGATTCCGCCGGAGGAGATAATAGAGGAGTACCTCAAGGACTTCCCGACCGAGGTCGTTCTCCCCGGCACCGATGAGAAGCTCATCGAGATTCTGAGGAAGTACGCCGAGGAAGAGGAGCAGATGAAGGAGCTCTACGAGGAGCTCTCGAAGAGGGCCTTCCACCCCGTTGTGAGGGAGCTCGTTAGGGAAATCAAGAGGAACGAGGAGCAGCACGAGAGCCTCGTCAAGGGCCTCGTCGAGAAGTACTCTAAAGACTGAGTATCAGCGGAACCAAGAAGGGAACGACCGCGGTTAGAATGAACCCGTGGACGAAGGCAACCAGTGCCACCTCCCTTCCCCCAAATTTCGTTATTATCGGCAGAGTCGTGTCCATCGTCGTTGCCCCTCCAATCACCACCGCCTTTTCTGGGTCGATTTTCCTGATTGCAATTGGGTAGAACATGATGGTCAGGATTTCCCTCATCAGATTGCCGAGAAAGCCGACCGCGCCGTAAACCGCGGAGTACTGCGCTATTATCGGGCCCGTCAGCGAGTACCACCCACAACCGGCCCCTATGGCGAGGCCCCATCTTGGCTCTATCCCAAGAATCAGCGACGCCAGCAGTCCGCCGAGGATTGAGCCCGTCAGCGTCAAAAACGGCAGGACAAGGGCCTTTCGTCCGACCTTTCTGAGCTCCTCAGCGTTGAAGTTCATCCCGAGGTCCATCCCAATCATGAATATGAGGACGTAGAGCATCAACTCGTAGGCGTTCCCAAAGTCTGGACTGAAGAAGTGCCCCACGAGCGTTCCGATGGTGAGTGATGCAAGGACGAGGTAGAGAAACCTCACCTGACCACCTCCGCGAGGAGGAGGCTTCCTGCTATCGTCAGAACCGCGAAGAGGGCTGAAACGCCGAGGAGCCAGAGGCCGCTCACCTGAACCTCCCCCGTCTTGACGCCAAGGAAGAAAATCATCGCGAGTAGCGCGACGCTTATCGGAATCTCGAGGTTGGACCTCATGTTCAATCGCTTGAGGACGTATCCAAGGAGCAGTCCCGCGGTGAGGGCTATGAATATGTTCATGTGCAGACGTCAGTTGGAATGCTAATAAAAGTATCGAATGGGCTCGGAGGGTGTTCACGTCATCATCTGTGAGCCCTCAGTTTGCTTGCTATTCTTCATCGCCCGGGAAGGCTTTGAGCGGGGGGTTTTAAACGTTTCCCGAAAATCCCTCGTTTTACGGCTGTTTTCGGCGAAACTTTGGGACTCAAGGTTTTTATGATGAACGTCTCAACTTTCGTGTGGTGGTCGTTATGATTAGGGCATCAGGGCGTGCAATGGGCGTGGAGTACGCGATTAGAGACGTTGTTCTCCCTGCGAGGGAGCTCGAGAAGAAGGGAATAAAGGTCATAAGGCTCAACATAGGTGACCCGGGCAAGTACGACTTTCAGCCCCCGGAGCACATGCAGGAAGCCTACTGTCGCGCCATAAAGGAGGGCCACAACTACTACGGGCCGAGCGAGGGTTTACCCGAGATGAGGGAGGCGGTCGTTAAGAGGGAGAAGTGGAAGAACGGGGTTGATATAACGCCGGATGACGTCCGCGTCACAACGGCCGTAACCGAGGCACTCCAGCTCATATTTGGCTCGCTCCTCAACCCTGGCGACAACATACTCGTTCCAAGTCCGAGCTATCCCCCATACGTCGGCCTAGTCAAGTTCTACGGTGCCGAGCCGAGGGAGTACATGACCGTCGAGGAGAACGGCTGGCAACCGGACATAGACGACATGAGAAAGCTCATTGACGAGAGAACGAAGGCAATAGCCGTCATCAACCCCAACAACCCGACCGGAGCCCTCTACGAGAAGAAGACCGTCAAGGCGATACTTGATTTAGCTGGAGAGTACGACCTGCCGGTTATAAGCGACGAGATTTATGATTTGATGACCTACGAGGGGAAGCATGTTTCACCGGGCTCGCTTACCAAGGACGTTCCAGTTATAGTGATGAACGGCCTTTCCAAGGTTTACTTCGCCACAGGCTGGCGTCTGGGCTACTTCTACTACGTTGACCCCGAGGGCAAGCTCGAAGAGGTGAGGGAGGCGATTGACAAGCTCATGCGCATAAGGATATGCCCGAACACCCCCGCGCAGTTCGCCGCCATAGCGGGCTTAACAGGTCCAATGGACTACCTTGAAGAGTACATGAAAAAGCTCCGCGAGAGAAGAGACTACATCTACAAGCGCATCAACGAGATTCCCGGTGTCAGCGCGGTCAAACCACAGGGAGCGTTCTACATCTTCCCGAGGATTGAGGAGCGCTCGAAGTGGAAGAACGACAAGGAGTTCGTGCTCGATGCCCTCCACGAGGCGCATGTCCTCTTCGTCCACGGCTCCGGCTTCGGAAAGGCTGGCGACTGGCACTTCAGAATCGTCTTCCTCCCGCCGGTCGAGATACTCGAAGAGGCCATGGACAGGTTTGGGGAGTTCATGAGAAAGAGGCTCGGGGCTTGATGCCCCTTTTATCCCCCTGAAACGACAGGGATTACCTCCACAGTAACGCCGTCCTCGACTTTCTCGTCCTCGAGGACAACCCTTCCGTCAATCCTCGCTATCGCGCTCTCGGTGTTGAACCCGACCTCCCTGAGGACATCTGCCACCTTCATACCCTTCTTCCACTCGACTTCCTTCTCGATTCCCCTTCCGAGAACCTTGACCTTAATCATCGCCACCACCTCACGTGAAGAGAACCGTCCTCTTAAAAACGTCCCTGTGGTTTCCAAAGGCCTCGAACATCTTCCCCGAATAATTCTCAACGGTGGAGTCGAGCAGTTTCTTGAGGTTGTAGTTTATGTCGTCGCTCATGGGCATGTAGAGCGGTGCCGGCTCGTAGTAGTCCATTCCCTTGAGGAGCGACGTCGAGAAGTACCAGAGGGTCTTCTTAATCTTCCTCCCCCTGACAGGCGAAAAGCTGGCCTCGCCCCCACCAAAGGCCGCGTGGAGGACTACAATCTTCTCGACCTCGACGCCCTTCTTGAGGAGCCTTCTCCGCTCGGTGCTCTCCAGGTCAACTATCCTGTAACCGCTCCTCGTGGTCTCGTCGTAGTCTATTGAGACGCCATAGACGTCCTCAATCCTCGGGTCGTAGACGAGGACCTCGGTTCCTCCGATGACGTAGAGCTTCCCCTCGCGGACGTCAACGACCGTATTTTCGGTGCTGAGAACGTCTAATCCCTCGGAGACGGCTATGGCCGACATCGTGCTCTTGCCCGTGTGGGGGTAGCCGACGAAGAGAACGGCCCTTCCCTCGGGGTTGACGACGCTCACGGAGTCCGTTATGAAAATCCTGCCCTTCCGCGCGCCGGCCCTCGCCGTCGCCTGAAGGAGGAAGAAAACCGGCGCCTCGTTCTTGTAGGCGGAAGGGACGGCGGACTCGAGCTTGTAGCGGTCCTTTCCGTTGACGTCGTACATCGAGCTGAAGACCCTGAAGGACTCGCCCTTGAAGCGCTCTATCAGAATGTCGGGCTTTATCTCGGCCCTTAGAACGTCCGGCAGGTAGCGCCGAGCGAAAAGCGTTCTAAAGCCGTCAACGAAGCCGTCGTCGAGCTCGCCATCGAAGAGAACACCGACACCTCCGACGCTCAGCATCGTCATCAACGACCCTTCAGTTAGCGGGTTATAAACCCTTCGTCGGAGGTTTTTTATAGAGGGTCGCCAATCGAAGACGAGGCCTATGGTAACGCTCATCATAGCCGAGAAGCCCAACGTCGCGAGAAAGATAGCCTACGCCTTGGCCGAGGGAAAGCCCGTCAGGAAGACAATAGGGAAGGTGAGCTACTACGAGTTCACCCGCGACGGGAAGAAGGTAATCGTAGCTCCTGCCGTCGGCCATCTCTTCTCCCTCGCGCCAAAAACAAAAACCTACGGTTACCCCGTCTTTGACATCGAATGGGTTCCCGTTTACGTCGCCGAGAAGGGCAAGAGCTACGCGAAAGACTACATCAAGGCCTTAGCGACCCTCGCGAAGAAAGCTGACGAGTTCATAGTCGCCTGCGACTACGACACCGAGGGAGAGGTTATCGGCTACACCGCTCTGAAATACGCCTGCGGTGTTGACCCATCAAAGGCCAAGCGCATGAAGTTCTCGGCGTTGACGAAGAAGGACCTTCTCAAAGCCTGGTACAACCTCGAACCGACGATAAACTTCGGAATGGCAGATGCGGGAATAGCGCGCCACGTCCTCGACTGGTACTGGGGGGTGAACCTCTCAAGGGCCTTAACCTCAGCCATAAAGCGCGCCAGCGGGAAGTGGATGGTTCTCTCCACTGGCAGGGTTCAGGGGCCAACCTTAAAGTTTCTCGTTGAGAGAGAAAAGGAAATCCAGAACTTCAAGCCGAAACCGTACTGGGTCATCAAGATGATTCTTGAAAAAGAGGGCAAGCAGTACACAGCGACCTACGAGAAGGACAAGATATGGGACGAGGAAGAGGCGAAGAGAATCGTCCAGGAGGCCAAGAAGGGGCCGGCCTTCGTTGAGAAAGTAGAAGTGAAACAGCAGAAGAGGAATCCTCCAGTGCCCTTCGACCTCGGAACGCTCCAGAGGGAGGCCTATTCTGCCTTTGGATATTCCCCTAAAAAGACATTAGAGCTCGCACAGCGCCTGTATGAGCGCGGGCTCTCGAGCTATCCGAGAACAAGCTCGCAGAAGCTCCCCAAGAACCTCAACTTCCGCTCGATACTCCAGAACCTTGCGAAGTTGCCAGAGTACAAGCCCTTCGCCCACGAGCTTTTGGGCAAAGGTAACCTTAAGCCCGTCGAGGGCAAGAAGGAAGACCCGGCGCACCCTGCAATATATCCAACGGGTGAGCTTCCAAAGCCTGGAGAGCTCACAAAGGATGAGCAAAACCTCTACGACCTCATCGTCAGGCGTTTCTTGGCGCTCTTCATGGAGCCGGCAGTAAGGGAGAGTGTGAAGGTAATCATAAACTCCAACGGGCATCGCTTCATCCTGAGCGGTGCTAGAACCCTCAAGGAGGGCTGGCTGAAGGTCTATGGGAAATATGTCAAGTTCGATGAGGTAATCCTTCCCCAGTTCAAGGAAGGCGAGCCCGTCAAGGTCGTCCAGATTAAGCGCGAGAAGAAGAAAACGAAACCTCCAGCGAGGTACTCTCCAGCGGCCGTAATCAAGAAGATGGAGGACCTGGGGATAGGAACAAAGGCAACGCGTGCGCAAATCCTTGAAACGCTTTATAACAGGGGCTACATTGAGGGTAAGAAGAAAATAAAAGTCACACCGCTGGGAATGCGCGTCGTTGAAGCGCTTGAGAAGAACGTGCCGGACATAGTGAGCGTTGAACTCACGAGGGCCTTCGAGGAAAAGATGGAGGAGATAATGGCCGGGAAGGCAAAGAAGGACGAGGTAATCGAGGAGAGCAAGGAGCAATTGATTAAAATCCTCGAGGTCTTCAAGGAGAAGGAGCTCGACATCGGAAAAATGCTCCTTGAGACGACGGGAACTGGAGTTACGACCTCGAAGGACTCGGTCCGAGTGGAGAAATCAAAGTCCCAGTCGGGGGCTTCCGCGAAATCCGGGATGGAAGAGCCGAAGAAGACCAAGTCCCCGGAGAGGCAGAGGCTCGTCCTTGGAAAGTGCCCCAAGTGCGGTGGTGATTTGGTTCTCAAATACAACAGGAAAACCGGCAAGCGCTTCGTCGGCTGCTCCAACTGGCCGAAGTGCAACGTCACCTATCCAATCCTCCAGCGCGGGGAAGTGATTCCCACCGGAAAGACCTGCTGCAACGGCGCCCCGGTCGTGAAGATTCGCGAGAAGGGAAGAGAATACGAGATTTGCCTTGACATGAACTGCAAGGACTGGAAGCGATAGCCTTATCTTTACTTATGATGAATTCCCATCATGGACGAGTGGGAGAGGACTGCAAAGGTTCTGCTAGCCAACGCCCGTGAGTTCCTTGAAAGGCTCCGCGACGAGGTCAGGCTGAACGAGGTAACTGTGGCGAGCCTCCTCGATGTCCAGTCGACCTTCGTCCTCGGTTTGGCGGACGCGAGCCTTTACGCCTTCTCCATCGGGCGGGACGAAATCGTTGAGAGCTCTTACAGGCTATTCCTAGAGGGGTTGGAGGTTCTCAAGGCGGGCCACCTCTTAATCAACGAGCCGGAGCTCGACCTGTGGCTTTCTCCCCTCAGGGAGATGAACCCTGAGAGGGGCTTTTCCCTCGATAGGCGCTTTTCTCTCCTCGGGGAACCAAAGCCAACGATGGTCTGGGCTAACCGGGTTGTCCAGCTCAGGAACGCCCTCCACGGAAAACCCGTTAAGGACCCTCTCAGGAGCATCGGCTACGGGATAGGGGAGAGCGATAGGCGCTTTCCCGTTCTGTTGAAGGCTGTTAGAAGGCTCTACACGCTCCATCCTGCCCCCATTGATGAGACGGCGAGGCTTTTAGCCCTCGAGCTCGGTCTAGGGCTCGACGAGAAACCGCTGGAATGCTCCGACGGAACCTGCGAGGCGATAACGGAACTGCCGGACGTTTCGGACTTCAGGAAAACTGTCTCGGGAGAGATTGAGCTCTACTACCTCATCGAGAACTCCAAGGATATAAGCTCGCCCTGGGGAAGCCTGAGTGTTGGGAATGCGAGGGAGATAGTGGTCTTTTCAAGGAAGAAGGGAAAGGGGTTCAGACTCAGAGGAGCTCCTTGAGGAGCTTTATCCTCCTCGAGCTGAGGAGGACCTTGGGGTGCTTGAGGAGGGCCTTTATGACCTCTCCGTAGTCTCCACCTGCTATCTTCTCCGCGTCGGCGCCGCTGAGAATCTGTATGAAGAGGTCGAGGTCTTCATCTGTGAGCTTCTCGGTAACGCGCCTGACCTTTAGAACCTTTTCAAGCCTCTTTCCGTCGGTCTCCCACCACTCCTTGGTGTAGTTCTGGAGGAGTGAGAGGTTCTCCTCTTCGAGGGCCTTGACTATCCACTTGCTCGCTATGGTTCCGGCTTCCATCGCCTCTGCCATTCCACCGCCGTGCATCGGGTTGACCTGCCTTGCCGCATCGCCGACGACGAGAACGTTGTCCTTGACGAGCTCCTTGACGAAGCCTCCAACCGGAACGACGCCAACGTTGATTTCGAGGAGCTTCTTGGCTGGGATGTTGTTCTCCTTCAGCCACTTGTCGAGGTAGTACTTGGCCGTCTGCGGGTTGTCGGAGTTGATTCCAATTCCAACGTTGGCCCTGTCCTCGTCCTTCGGGAAGACCCAGACGTAACCGCGAGGTGCTATCTCGTTGCCGAACCAGAGGTGTATCAGGTCGGGGTCGAATCCCTCTATGAGCATCTCATATTCGTAGCTCGAATCGAACTCGTGAGGCGGGGCGTAGGTGTTTATGCCGGCTTTCCTCGCTATCGTGCTCTCAACGCCGTCAGCCGCGACGATAACATCCGCGTAAATCTCAACGGGCTCATCCTCGTGCTTGGCCTTGATTCCAACGACCTTTCCATCTTTCCTTATGACGTCTAAGGCCTCAGTTCTCGCGAGAACGTCGGCTCCAGCCTTGGCGGCGTAGTAGGCGAGCATCTTGTCGAAGACCTTCCTCTCGAGGATAACGCCGCTGACGTCCTTGTACCTCATCTCAAGCTCGTAACCGCTCGGTGAGTAGAGTTTCGCTCCGTAAATCTCGCGGTTGATGAAGCGCTTGTCGTAGGGAATGTCGTACTTCTCAAAGACCTTTATGCTTATGCCCTCGGCGCACTGCTTTGGAGTGCCTATCGCCCACTTTTTATCAATGAGCAGGACAGAAAAACCGGCCCTGGCAACGTTTCTGGCGACTATGGGCCCTGCTATTCCTGCCCCAACGACGACGACATCGTACTTCCAGCTCATGCTTTCACCTCCAGGGGCTCGGCGCTCAGCGCTCCGACCGGACAGGCGTTTACACATATCTTACAGCTTATGCACTTGTCCTGCAGAAACTCCCAGCCGCTCGAGTGCACCTCTATTGCCAACGTCGGGCAGACCCCAGCACAGCCACCGCAGAGGTAGCAACGGTCTTCGTTAACGACGATTTTAATCTTCTCCGGCATCGTCTTCACCGCCGAGCTTTGCCTTTAACCTCTCGTCGTCTATCGTTATAACGCCGTCTTTTATTTTTAACGGAACGAACCTGTCCAGCTCGCTCGCCTTCTGGAGAACTTCCCTCTCCTTGAGGTTGAGCCTGTCGCTGAGCTCGTCAACGGTGGCCGAGCCGTTGAGGAGAACGTAGTGGAGGATTGCCAGCTGGGTCATGTCGCCGATTTCCTTGAGGTAGGTCTCCTTAATCATCGCCATGAGTCTGTTTCGCTGGCTCTCCACCGCTTGGAGCTCCCTGAGGATTTCTTCAAGCTTTTTGCTCAAGTTCCTGAAGGTTAGAATCATCTCTCCGAGGTTTTTGGGTTCCTCTGGGAGTTCTATCGGAACCTTGGGCTCCTCGTTCAGGTCGAGCCCGCGGTACCAGAAGATGTTGGGGGTTATCGTGACGACGTACGTCTTGGCAATGTTTATGTCGTAGTACTTCCTCGCGGGGCCGATGAAGGGACCCTCACGCTCGTAGGATTTGAGTATCCCCTCGCGTTCCATTATTTTAAGGTGCTTCGCTACGGCCGTTGAGGAGACGCTAACCTTACTGCTCAGAAAACTGAAGTAGCACTCGGTGCAGGTGAGGTGGCTGAGTAAATCGCGCCTCACCTTGTTCCCGAGGATGTAGAAAATGTCGGGTTCATTCATGGCCCACACCCACCCAAACCTGTGACGTAAAGCTTATATATTGGACATTAAACTTAAGGTTGCAAACCAGGGGATTTTCACCCGAAGAAAATGGTTCGCGAGGATTATAAACCTTTAGATGGAGGTGTGATGGATGGGACTGATTAGTGATGCCGACAAGAAGGTAATAAAGGAAGAGTTCTTTTCCAAGCTCACCGAGCCGGTTAAGCTCATGGTCTTCATCGGAAAGGACCACTGCCAGTACTGCGACCAGCTCAAGCAGCTCGTTCAGGAGCTTGCCGAGCTGAGCGACAAGCTGAGCTACGAGGTCATAGACTTCGACACCGAGGAGGGCAAGAAGAAGGCCGAGGAGTACAGGATTGACCGCGCTCCAGCGGTTAGCATAACCAGAAACGGCCAGGACGTCGGTGTCAGGTTCTTCGGCCTTCCAGCGGGACACGAGTTCGGTGCCTTTCTCGAGGACATCGTTGACGTCAGCAACATGACCACTGATTTGATGCCCGAGAGCAAGGAGGAGCTCGCCAAGATTGACAGGGACGTCAGGATACTCGTCTTCGTCACCCCGACCTGCCCATACTGCCCGCTCGCGGTTAGGATGGCCCACAAGTTCGCCATCGAGAACACCAAGGCGGGCAAGGGCAAGATACTCGGCGACATGGTTGAGGCTATTGAGTATCCAGAGTGGGCCGACCAGTACAGCGTCATGGCTGTGCCAAAGGTAGTAATTCAGGTGGACGGCGAGAACAGGGTTCAGTTCGAGGGTGCTTATCCGGAGAAGATGTTCATGGAGAAGCTCCTCGCGGCTCTGGAGTGAGCCTTTCTCTTTTATCCTTCCGCCTGTGACCATAGTTTAAAAGGGTTTTTCAAACCAGTCTGCGTTAAATGAACAATCCAATACATCAACGAACCGAAACGGGCTGAAAAACGGTTCTTAAACTTTACGCAACCGATATAAAGCCTCTCCACCGAGATACCACTCGAAAAGCTTATATACCGGAACCCGCAGGTGGGGGTAGTGATATCGTTCTAATAAAAAACGTTAAGGGGGCAATTCTCGGTGGCGGCGAAAAAGGAGTTTGATATATTCACTCACGTGCTGGTTCCCGAGCACAGAATCCTCAGCGAGGAGGAGAAGGAGGAGCTCCTCAAGAAGTACAGGATTAGGATTTCCCAGCTTCCGCAGATTAAGGCTTCTGACCCTGCTGTCGTTGCCCTTGGAGCCAAGCCCGGCGATGTCATCGAGATAAAGAGGAAGAGCCCCACGGCGGGTTACTACTACTATTACCGCCTCGTCGTGGAGGACTGATTTTAGGGGTGAGAGTTTATGAGCAGAGGAGTTACGGTTAACGAGCCCACTCTAACTCCGGACGAGCTCTGGCTCGTTATGGAATCCTACTGGAAGGAAAAGGGTCTTGTGAGACAGCACCTCGATTCTTACAACGCCTTCATCGACCACGGCCTTCAGCAGGTTGTCAACGAGTTCGGCGGCGTTAAGCCGGACATTCCCGGCCTCGAGGTCAAGTTCGGAAGAATTAGGCTCGGTGAGCCCGAGTTCCAGGAGGCCCAGGGACAGAGAAGACCGCTCTATCCGATGGACGCGAGAATAAGGAACCTCACCTATTCCGCCCCGCTATACCTTGAGATGATTCCTGTCGTCAACGGCATCGAGCAGGAGCCTGTGGAGGTTCGCATCGGTGAGCTACCGATAATGCTCAAGTCTAAGGCCTGCCGTCTCTACGGTCTCAGCGATGAGGAGCTCATAAAGCTTGGAGAGGACCCGAAGGACCCGGGAGGATACTTCATCATAAACGGCTCAGAGAGGGTTATCGTTTCTATCGAAGACCTCGCCCCGAACAAGACCCTCGTCGAGAGGGACGAGAGGCAGAACCGCGTTATAGCGAAGGTCTTCTCCTACAGGCATGGCTACAGGGCCTTGATAACTGTCGAGAGGAAGAAGGATGGAATCCTTTACGTTTCCATCCCGAACGTTCCCAAGCCGGTCAAGTTCGTCTACGTGATGAGAGCCCTCGGTCTCCTCAGCGATAAGGAGATAGTTGAGGCCGTCAGCGACGACCCGAGGATTCAGCAGATTCTCTTCGACAACCTCGAGGATGCAAGCGACATAAGGACCCAGGAGGAGGCTTTGGACCTCATAGGCAGGCTCTCACTTCCGGGCCAGCCCAAGGAGTACAGGCTCAAGAGGGCCGAGCACATCATAGACAACAACCTCCTCCCGCACATGGGCGTCGAGCCCGAGAGGAGGAGGGCCAAAGCTTATTACCTCGGCATGATGGCCCTTAAAGTCCTTGAGCTTTCGCTCGGCCTGCGCGGTGAGGACGACAAGGACCACTACGCCAATAAGAGGCTCAAGCTGGCAGGAGACCTCCTCAAGGACCTCTTCAGAATCGCCTTCGGCCAGCTCGTCAAGGACATGCAGTACCAGATGACCAAGACCTACCAGAGGAAGGGCGAGCGCTACACCTTCGAGAACGTTCAGAGGTTTGTGAGAAACTCGATAAGGCCCGACGTTCTCAGCGAGAGGATTGAGCACGCCCTCGCCACCGGCGCCTGGCCCGGCGGAAGGACCGGTGTCAGCCAGCTTTTGGATAGAACCAACTACATCTCTACCCTCTCGCACCTCAGGCGCGTGACTTCACCGCTCAGCAGGGACCAGCCCCACTTCGAGGCCCGTGACTTGCACGGAACCCACTGGGGTAGAATCTGTCCCACCGAGACTCCCGAAGGTCCGAACTGTGGTCTCGTCAAGAACTTAGCTTTGATGTCCCAGATAACCACCGGCGTCCCCGAGGAGGAGGTCCGCGAGTACCTCATGAAGCTCGGCATAGTCCCGATTGAGGAGAGAAGGCCCGCCCCGGGTCTTTACCGCGTCTACCTCAACGGTGTTCTCATCGGGACCATTGAGGATGGCCAGGCTCTTGTGGACAGAATTAGGGCCGACAGAAGGAGCGGTAAGATAAGCGACGTCATAAACGTGGCCATCTACGAGGACGAGGAAGTTAAGGAAATCTACGTCAACAGCGACGACGGTCGCGTCAGGAGGCCCCTCATCATAGTCGAGAACGGCAAGCCCAAGCTCACCCGCGAGCACATCGAGGCCGTTAAGAACGGCCAGCTCACCTGGAGCGACCTCGTGAAGATGGGAGTTATCGAATACCTCGACGCAGAAGAGGAAGAGAACGCCTACGTTGCAACCTGGCCGTGGGAGGTCACCGAGGAGCACACTCACCTTGAGCTTATGCCGGCAGCGATACTCGGTATCCCTGCTTCGCTCGTTCCTTATCCAGAGCACAACGCGGCCCCGCGTAACACCTACGGCGCGGGTATGGCCAAGCAAAGCCTCGGTCTCGGCTGGGCCAACTTCAGGATTAGAGTTGACACCCGCGGTCACCTCATGCACTACCCGCAGGTTCCGCTCGTTAACTCGCGCATAATGAAGGCAGTCGGTTTCGAGGAGAGGCCGGCTGGCCAGAACTTCGTCGTTGCGGTGCTCAGCTACCACGGCTACAACATGGAGGATGCCGTAATCATCAACAAGGCCTCAATCGAGCGCGGTCTCGCTCGTTCGACCTTCTTCAGGACATACGAGGCTGAAGAGAAGAGGTATCTGGGCGGTCAGAAGGACACCTTTGAGGTTCCCGACCCGACGATACAGGGCTACCTCGGCGAGAAATACTACAGGCACCTTGATGAGGACGGTCTCATCTTCCCCGAGTCCAAGGTCGAAGGAAAGGACGTCCTCGTTGGTAGAACTTCCCCGCCGAGGTTCCTTGAGGAGCAGAGTGGTATCGGCGGAATGGCCCTTCAGGGAAGGAGGGAAACGAGCGTAACTGTCAGGCCGAGCGAGAGAGGTATAGTTGACAAGGTCATCGTCACCGAGACCGGCGACGGAACCAAGCTCGTCAAGGTCACCGTCAGGGACCTGCGCATTCCAGAGCTCGGTGACAAGTTCGCTTCAAGGCACGGTCAGAAGGGTGTTATCGGTTTAATCGTCCCGCAGGAGGACATGCCCTGGACCGAGAGCGGTATCGTTCCGGATTTGATAGTCAACCCGCACGGTATCCCGAGCCGTATGACCGTCGGACAGCTCATAGAGGCCATCGGCGGAAAGGTCGCCTCGCTCAAGGGAAGGCGCGTTGACGGTACTGCATTCATAGGTGAACCCGAGGAGAGGCTCAGGAAGGAGCTCGAGGAGCTCGGCTTCAAGCACAGCGGAAGGGAGGTCATGTACGACGGCATAACCGGCAGGCGCCTTGAGGCTGATATATTCGTCGGCGTCATCTACTACCAGAGGCTTCACCACATGGTCGCGGACAAGATGCACGCGCGCTCAAGAGGCCCGGTTCAGGTTCTCACCAAGCAGCCCACCGAGGGAAGGGCGAGAGAGGGCGGTCTCAGGTTCGGTGAGATGGAGCGTGACGTCCTCATCGGCCACGGCGCGGCGATGTTGCTCATCGAGCGTCTCCTTGAGGAGAGCGACAAGACGGAAGTATGGGTCTGCGAGAGCTGTGGACACCTGGCACTTGAGGACAAGCGCCGCGGTAAGGTCTACTGTCCCGTCTGTGGCGAGGAGGAGAAGATAAGCAAGGTCGAGATGAGCTACGCGTTTAAACTGCTCCTCGACGAGCTGAAGGCGATGGTGATTAGGCCTTCCCTCAAGTTGAAGGATAGGGTGTGATGGCCATGCAGTCGATGAAAAAGGTCATCGGGAGTATCGAGTTCGGAATACTCTCACCCCAGGAAATCAGAAAGATGAGTGCGGCGGAGATTACCGTCCCGGACACCTACGACGATGACGGTTACCCCATCGAAGGCGGTCTGATGGACAAGAGGCTCGGTGTCATTGACCCTGGCCTTAGGTGTGAGACCTGTGGGGCAAGGGCCGGCGAGTGTCCCGGCCACTTCGGCCACGTCGAGCTTGCGAGACCTGTCATCCACGTCGGATTCGCCAAGACCATCCACAGGGTTCTCGAAAGCACCTGCCGCGAGTGTGGCAGGATAAAGCTCACCGACGAGGAGATAGAGGAGTACATGAAGAAGTTCGAGGTCGTCGGTGACAGGAAGAAGGCCAAGGACAGGCTTATCAAGGAGATTCACAAGAAGGCCAAGGAGAGAATGGTCTGCCCGCACTGTGGAGCGCCGCAGTTCCCGATTAAGTTCGAGAGGCCCACCATCTACTGGGAGCTCAGGAAGGATGAGGAGGGCAACGAGTACAAGCACAGGATGATGCCGAGCGAGGTTCGCGACAGGCTCGAGAAGATACCCGACAAGGACTTACCTCTCCTTGGACTCCACCCCGAGAAGTCCCGCCCGGAGTGGATGGTTCTCACCGTCCTCCCGGTTCCGCCCGTTACCATGAGGCCGTCAATCACCCTCGAAAGCGGTATCAGAGCCGAGGACGACCTCACCCACAAGCTCGTTGACATAATTCGTATCAACAACAGGCTCAAGAGCAACATTGAGGCAGGAGCACCTCAGCTTATCATCGAAGACCTCTGGGACCTCCTCCAGTACCACGTGACAACTTACATCAACAACGAGACCTCGGGCATTCCTCCTGCCAAGCACAAGAGCGGAAGGCCCCTCAAGACCCTCGCCCAGAGGCTTAAGGGTAAGGAGGGCCGCTTCCGTGGAAACCTCAGCGGTAAGCGTGTTAACTTCTCGGCAAGAACAGTCATCAGCCCAGACCCCATGATAAGCATCAACGAGGTCGGCGTTCCGATAGCGGTCGCCATGGAGCTCACCGTTCCGGAGAAGGTCACCGAGTTCAACTTCGAGAAGCTCAGGCAGAGGGTTCTCAACGGTCCCGACAAGTATCCTGGAGCCAACTACGTTATTGACCCCGAGGGAAGGAGAATCCGCCTCATGGAAACCAACCGCGAGAAGATAGCAAACGAGCTCCTCGACATCGGCTGGACCGTCGAGAGGCACCTTGAGGACGGCGACATAGTTCTCTTCAACAGACAGCCCTCACTTCACAGGATGAGCATAATGGCCCACCGCGTCAGGGTTATGCCCTACAGAACCTTCCGCCTCAACCTTGCCGTCTGTCCGCCCTACAACGCCGATTTCGACGGTGACGAGATGAACCTCCACGTACCCCAGACCGAGGAGGCTCAGGCTGAGGCAAAGATACTCATGGAGGTCCAGAACCACATAATCTCCCCAAGATACGGAGGCCCGCTCATCGCTGGAATTCAGGACCACATCTCCGGCGGCTACCTGCTCACGCGCGAGGGAGCTTACTTCACCCGCTCAGAGGTTGAGCAGATGCTCATGTTCGCCGGCGTTGACGTTGAGGAGCTTCCCGAACCTGACAAGGTCGAGAACGGCGTCGAGCTCTGGAGTGGAAAGACGATATTCTCGC